>NZ_MUFV01000001.1:1282500-1370000 GCF_002017875.1 Deinococcus sp. LM3
GTAATCGCGTCCTTCATCGGCTCCAGTGCCAGGGCATCCACCGTGGACCCTTAGTATCTTGACCCATCTTTCCTATGCGTCTCCCCGTCCCCTGGCCCGCCGCACCGTTGGGTGTGGGGGTTCGGCTGGAGGAGCGCGGTTATTTCGCGTTTCTCTCGCTCTTTCACGCTCGCTTGTCATGCATCCCGCCTCGCTTGAGGCTCAGAAAAGATACAGGCGCAGCGCCGATCTGTCAACACCCCCCATCCCGCACACACTTCATGTTCATGGCCACAGCCTGGAAAACCACGTCCTGAACGCACAACAGCCGCCCGAAGGCAGCTGTTGGTGGGCGGGCACCCGGCCCTGGGCTGAGGCGCTCAGCGTTGCAGCAGCACCGTCTCCTGCACTTTCAGGCCCTGCGCGAGCGCGTCGCGGGCATGGGCGCGGGCCGCCTGCAGGTCATGATCACGGTAATTGCCGCATTCCAGCTCGCTGACACCGGGAATGGGCTGCTCGTGCGCCGCCGTGTCCTTCAGGGCCGCCTCGAACGCCTTCAGGACGCCCTGCTCGTCGGGCTCCCCGATGACCGCCATGTACATGCCGGTGCGGCAGCCCATCGGGGACACGTCCACCACGTCGCTCAGGTGGTCACGCAGGTACCCGGCGAGCAGGTGCTCGAGCGTGTGGATGGCCGCCGGGTCAATGGCCCCCTGGTTGGGTTGCAGCAGACGCAGGTCGTACTTGCTGATCGAGTCGCCGCGCGGCGTGGTCTTCACGCCCGCCAGTCGCACGTAGGGGGCTTTGACCTTGGTGTGGTCCAGATCGAAGGATTCAACGTTCGCCATGCCCTGATTGTGCCGCGCGCGGCGAGGCGCAAACGTGAACCCGCCCAGATCACCCGGCCCGGCCCACCCCAGAGCCAGACCAGGCGGTTGCGAAGCTCCCTCCACGCCCGGCGGGGCACTCCATATACTGCGCAGCGTGCCGACCCTGACCGACCGTTTCCGCCGCGCGCCCGTGTGGCTGCCCCTCGTGCTGGCTGCGCTGCTGGTCGCGGCCGATCAGGCGCTGAAAGCCTGGGCCCTGAGCAACCTGCAAGAAGGCCAGCCCGCCCAGGAATTCATTCCGGGACTGGTCGAGTGGTACCTGACCTTCAACACGGGCGCCGCCTGGAGTCTGTTCAGCGGCAGCGCCGTGCCGCTGGCTGTGGGACGCCTGCTGATCGGCCTGGGCATCCTGGGCTACCTGACCTGGAAACCGCAGCCGCGCGCCCTGAGCGTGATCCTGGCGATGATCTCGGCCGGGGCGATCGGGAACGCCATCGATGGGCTGCGCCAGGGAAAGGTGACGGACATGATTCACTCGCCGCTCCTGAGCAGCGTGACCCGCGCCCTGAACGCCGGCGACTTCCCGATCTTCAACGTCGCCGACATGTGCGTGGTGCTGGGGACGCTGGCCCTGCTGATCCTGAGTTTCGTGGGCGACCGGCAGGCCAAACAGGACGCCCGCTGACAGTTCCTCTGTCCTGAACCGCAGAGGCGGTGAGTCCGGCGACGACCCGGCCACCGCCTCTCTACTGCTTCAGGGGCCTGTGCTTCAGGCGCCTGCTACGCGGCAGCGGTCCGTCAGGAGTGGCGGCCGGTCCGGGCGCACGACCAGCCGGACGGCAGAGGACCAAAAGAAGTCGCCCCCGTCCGGTGTGGACAGGGGCGGCCGGGTTGAACTGAGGCGCTCAGGCCACGGCCTTGCGGCACTTGTTGCACACGCGCAGGCGCAGGCTGACGCCCGCACGGGTGACCGTGAGGGGCTGGAGGTTGGGCTTCTGAACCCGCTTGCTCACGCCGGTGACCTTACGGCCCACGCCGCCCGCAGCGCGGGCCTTACCGCGGCGGATGACCGAGTTGACCACGATCGGTCCCTTACCGCACACTTCGCACACTTTCGCCATGATGACTCTCCTTCTTGAGCCTGATCCTTCCTAACTGACCGGGGGCTGCGACCTGTTCTGGGTTCGCTGCCGCGCCGGCCTGAATCAGACAAGCCGTCCAACTGTAGCACAGGGAATCGGCGGGGCGCAAAATGGCCGCCGCCCCGACCGTGGCCGTCCGGCGGTGGTGGCCAGGGCGGCAGCCAACGAAGAACGGACGGTCCACCAGGGAACCGTCCGTGCCAGAAAAAGTGGGATCAGCGCAGAACGCGCAGGGCCTTGAGGATCGCGATCAGGACGACGCTACCGACCACGCCCCAGATGATGCTCCAGAAGCTGAAGCCGCTACCGGCCACGTCGCCGCCGAGGTTCAGCATGTTGCCGAACACGGCCTGCGCCAGGATGCTGCCGACGATGCCGATCAGGATGTTGGCGATGGCGCCCTGCTGAGCGTCCGTCTTCATGATGAGGCTCGCGAGCCAGCCGCACAGCGCACCAACCAGAATAGTAATGATCCAACCCATGATTTCTACCTCCGTTTATTTGGAACTTGCTTCGAGTGACATCAACGTGTGTTGCTCTCGTTGTGGGTGCAGCATGAAACTCATCAAACCCCGCAAATGTAGAAGGTCGTACTTTCTCAAGGGCGGGCGAAGGTGGGATGGATGTCCCGCCAACTGCGGTTAAGGCTGGGCTTCAGAATCGCGGCCAGAACGCTCATTTCTGACCTGACCCCAAAGGCAGTTACCTGCCCTGACCGGCTGGATCACCGCCCGGCTCCGGTCACGTGAATCACCCCGGATTCTCATATGGTGTGAAATCCGACGGGGTGCGCGTACAGGTCACGACACAGGACCGGCCAGCACACAGGATCAGTCGGCACGCAGGCTCCCTGCAGCGGCCCCCGCCGGGCGAACCGGCGCCATTTGTCTTACCCCTGGCTCCACAGTCACCGGAGGGGTGGGTAGCATGGCGGCATCAGGCCCCGCCCGTCAGTGGCGTGGCCCGGAGGCCCCACACCTATGCCCG
This sequence comes from Deinococcus sp. LM3, assembly GCF_002017875.1. NCBI lineage: Bacteria > Thermotogati > Deinococcota > Deinococci > Deinococcales > Deinococcaceae > Deinococcus > Deinococcus sp. LM3. The sequence continues at coordinate 1,285,439 of NZ_MUFV01000001.1, forward strand.
GACCATCTGAACGCGACCTCCCCGCCGCCCCCGCACCCACGCGGGAGCCGCCCACCGGCACCTTCACCGTGCGCGCGCCCGCCAGCAGCGCCAACCTGGGGCCCGGCTTCGACAGCCTGGGCCTGAGTGTGCCGCTGTACACCACCCTGCGCGTGACCCCGCAGGCCATCACCGAGATCGTGCCCCTGGGCGCGGAACTGAAGGACACGCCCACCGACGAGAGCAACTACGTGTACCGCGCCATGCTGCTGGCCGCCCGCCGCGCCGGACGCCCCCTGCCGCCCGCCCGCATCGAGATCGAGACGGACGTGCCCCTGGCGCGCGGGCTGGGCAGCAGCGCCGCCGCGCTGGTCGCCGGGATCGTCGCCGGAAACGAGCTGCTGGGCTGCCCCCTGGACGACGAGGCCGTGCTGGACGTCGCCGCGCGTGAGGAAGGCCACCCGGACAACGTGGCGCCCGCCCTGTTCGGCGGGATCGTCGTGGCGACCCTGGACAAGCTCGGCACGCACTACGTGCGGCTGGACCCACCCGCGCACCTGGGCGTGACGGTCCTGATCCCGGACTTCGAACTGAGCACCAGCAAGGCCCGCGCCGTGCTGCCCAAGGAGTACAGCCGCGCCGATGCCGTGCACGCCCTGTCGCACGCCGCGCTGCTGGCCGCCGCGCTTTCGCAGGGTCGCCTGGACCTGCTGCGGCACGCCATGCAGGACTACATTCATCAGATCTGGCGCGCGCCGCTCGTGCCGGGCCTGAGCGACATTCTGGAGGAGGCCTGGAAGCACGGTGCGCTCGGCGCGGCCCTCAGCGGCGCCGGCCCCACCGTGCTGTGCTTTCACGACACCCGCGAGCCCACCGCGCCCCTGCACGCCTACCTGCACGGCGTGATGACCCGCAACGGTCTACAGGGCCGCGTGCTGGACTTTCCCATCGACGCAGCCGGTACGCTGATCGAACGGGCGTAAATACCACCCGGACATCGGCACAAAAAGAAGAACCGGAGTGATCTCTCACTCCGGTTCTTTCGCTGGTCGAGGCGGCGAGATTTGAACTCACGACCCCTACCACCCCAAGGTAGTGCGCTACCAGGCTGCGCTACGCCTCGATACCCAGCCACAGAACTATAAGGGCACTTTCAGGATCCGTCAAGGGTGTGCGGCGAGACGGGACGGTCTTCTGTACCTGTGGCCCCGCCGTGGCTATCCTGCCGGGCATGACCCTGACGTTTGAAGAGAAGTTACGGAACTACGCGCGGCTGGCTGTTCGGGTAGGCGTGGGCGTGAAGCCCGGGCAGCGGCTGCTGGTGCAGGCGCCGGTCGAGACGGCACAGCTGGCGCGGCTGGTGGTGCGCGAGGCGTACGCGGCGGGCGCCAGTTTCGTGGATGTCCGCTGGGATGACGACGACGTTCAGCTGGCGCGTTTCGAGCTGGCCCCGGACGGCACCTTCGACCAGATCAGCCGCTGGCGGGTGGACGCCGAGATCGAGACGGCCGAGGCGGGCGGCGCGGTCCTGGCGATCCGCGCGACGAACCCGAACCTGCTGGGCGGCGTGGACGCCGAACGCGTGGCGACGCACCAGCGCACGCTGGCCGCGTACCGCCGCCCGTACACGGCGCAGGTCATGACTAACCGACTGAACTGGAACCTGATCAGCGCGCCGGTCAGCGGCTGGGCCGAACTGATGTTCCCCGACGCGAGTGCCGAGCAGGCTGTCGCGCAGCAGTGGGACGCGATCTTCGCGGCGACCCGCGCGGACCAGCCGGACGCGGTGGCGCTGTGGGAAGCGCACCTGGGCGACCTGAAACGCCGCCGTGACCTGCTGACCGGCAAGCAGTACGCCGCGCTGCACTTCCGGGGCGGCGGGACGGACCTGACGGTGGGACTGGCGGACGATCACGTGTGGGGCGGCGGCGCGGCCGACACGCCCGGCGGGATCACGTTCACGGCGAACATCCCCACCGAGGAAGTCTGGACCGCCCCGCACCGTGAGCGGGTGGACGGCACGGTCGTCAGCACCAAGCCGCTGTCGTACAACGGCACCCTGATCGACGGCATCCGCATCGAGTTCAGCGGCGGGCGCATCACGAAGGCCAGCGCCGAGCAGGGCGAGAGCGCGCTGCTGAAGATGATCGACACCGACGAGGGCAGCCACCGCCTGGGCGAGGTGGCCCTGGTGCCGCACTCCAGCCCGATCAGCCGTTCGGGGCTGTTCTTCTTCAACACCCTGTACGACGAGAACGCCGCGTCTCACATCGCCATCGGCAGCGCCTACCGCTTCAACGTGCGGGGCGGCGTGGACATGCCCCTGGAGGACTTCCTGGCGGCCGGCGGCAACGACAGCCTGACCCACGTGGACTGGATGATCGGTAGCGGCGAGATGGACGTGGACGGCGTCGCGAAGGACGGCACGCGCGAGCCCGTGATGCGCGCCGGTGAATTCGTGATCTGAGCGCGAATGGCTCATGGCAGATGGCAGGGGCCGCTGAGCCATCTGCCATCTGCTTTCAGCTATCTGCCTTCCTTCAGGGCCGCAGGTCTTCCTCGTCGATCAGGAAGTCCACGGCGCCGCTGCCGATCTCGTAGTACGCGCCGATCACGCGGATCTGCCCGGTCGCCTCGGCCTGCTGGATGACGCTCTGGGAGCGCAGGATGCTGACCTGATGCCGGACGTTGTTCAGCACGGCCTCGCGCATGCGGGCTTTCTTGTCGCGGATGGGCGGCATGTTCTGCACGCTGGGCTGGATGCGGCGGATCAGCGCCTGCAGGTGTTCGGGTTCCTGCGACACCTTCTCCTCGGGCAGCAGCGCGGCGGCCACGGCCCCGCAGGCCTCGTGACCCATGACGACCACCAGGTGCACGTCGAGGTGGCGGATGGCGTACTCCAGGGTGCCCAGGCCCGACTCGCCGACCACGTTCCCGGCGACGCGCACCACGAACAGTTGCCCCAGCCCCTGATCGAATACCAGTTCGACCGGCACGCGGCTGTCACTGCACGCCAGGATCGCGGCGTAGGGCGTCTGGCCCATGATCTGCGCGCGGCGTTCGTTGGCGCTGACGTCCGGTCGGGTGGCCCGGCCACTGAAGAAGCGGGCGTTGCCGTCCTTCAGGGCCTGGATGGCGGCGTCCGGGTTGGCGGCGTCGGATTCCTTGATGTCGGCGATGTCTTCCATGCTGGCGCCGCGGCGGATGGCGTCCAGGATGCGGCGTTCGAGGTCGGCGGCAGGCTGGGCAGCGGGATCGTCCATACGCGGCATGCTAGCGCCCGCCCGCCCGGCCCGGCTGGACGGGGTATAGCGGCCCGTATGCTGACGGGATGGACGGCATGGACAGCCCCGAGACCCTGACCCTGAGTGAACTGCTGGAACGCTACGCGACGCTGCGCGACACGATCCTGGGCCTGGAGGCCGAACGGGACGAACTGGGCGCGCGGGTCAAGGCGGCGCTGCTGGACGGCGGGCAGGCCGAGACGGACCTGTACCGCGCCACCCTGAAGGTCTCGCGGCGGGTCGAGTACCCGCTGGACCGCTTCCGCGAGGTGTTCGGGGACGCGGCGGCGCTGGAAGTGGCGACCATCGACCGCCGCCGCGCCGAGGCCCTGGCGAAATCCGGTGATCTGGACGGCGAGCGCCTGCGCGAACTGGCCGTCGTGAAGGAAACGCCGGCGCTGGTCCTGCAACCCAAGACCCGCTGACCGGCGCGGACTTGCGCGCGTGACGCGGCGCTGACCGGGCGGGAACGCGGGCCTGACACCCGCCGGGCACGCTGGGCGCATGACCCTCTCCCCACTGCACCGGCTGCTGAACCTGGCCCTGTCGCCGCACGAGCAACTGCCCAGCGACTCGTTTATCTGGACGGGCGCGGACCTGTGGCTGGGCCGGGAGGAGGCCTTCAGCGGCGCCCAGCACGTCTGGACCGAGCGCGAGATCCGGCTCTCGCGGCAGCTGGGCGCGCAGACGGACCTGGACCGCCTGACCCGTTAGCTGGTTCCCCTTGCCGGGCGCACGACAAGGGCGGCCCCGCCTGAAACGGGACCGCCCTGCTGATACGGACTGCCGTCTGTTTCGCTGACAATCCGGAACTTCACCAGATTGCCAGCTCCACGTCCGGAACCGCTTCTCTCCTTCTCGCTTCCCTCGGATTGAACGGTCTTTGCAGCCCATTCAATCGGAGTCCGTATGGCATGAAAAAAGCATTGCCGGTGAGCAGCGGCACCCGCGAATCATCCCTTATGGCTGCTGCCTTCCGGCCCTGACCAGGTTCAGGCGTTCACGCTGCGCTGCGCCAGCAATGCGTTCCAGACCATAGCACAGGTGCTCGCGGCTGTGGAGTCCCGTCTCCGGGGGCGGCCGGAACCGACCGCACGCGGCATGGAAAGCGCCGGACCCTTGCGGAGTCCGGCGTCATTTCGTTGGTGCTCGGGATGGGACTTGAACCCACACAGCTAAGCTACACGCCCCTCAAACGTGCGCGTCTACCAATTCCGCCACCCGAGCAACTCTGAGAGGCGATAGCAATACTAGGGGCGGCCCCCGGCGTTGTCAAGTCTAGAGTGGCGCGGCCCGCCTTGTCAGGGGCGCGCTTCGTGGTATGATCGCGTTTGCCGCCGCGAGCGGTGGGGCCCGGACTCCCTCATACGGATCACGGATTTTCCCCGGCTGCTGCGCGCGGGACTTCAATAACACGAGAGGCTCAACATGATCGACAAGAAAGCGACCGTCCAGACCCACGCCAAGCACGAGAAAGACACCGGCAGCACCGCCGTGCAGATCGCCCTGCTGTCCGCGCGCATCAACAACCTGTCCGTCCACCTGACGGCCAACAAGAAAGACAAGCACGGCCAGCGCGGCCTGCAGCTGATGAACGGTCAGCGCCGCCGCCTGCTGAAGTACCTGGAGCGCACCAACTACGACGAGTACATCGCCCTGACGGATCAGCTGAAGATCCGCCGTGGCCAGCGCATCGTCCGCTAAGACGCGCCCCGCAGCACCGCCGCCCCCCGCAAGGAAGGGCGGCGGTCTTCTTTGGGCACCGCTTTCCCCGCCTCATACGGACTCCGATTGAATGGGCTGCAAAGCCCGTTCAATCCGAGCGGATGCGAGAAGGAGAGAAACGGGTTCCGGACGTGGAGCCGGCAATCCGGTGAAGTTCCGGATTGTTGGCGAAACAAACGGAATCCGTATCAGCGGCCGTCCGCGCCGCGCTGGTCACGGTCCGGCACGTCGCGCCAGTCGCCGCTGGGCACCACTGCCGCCCCCGGCGCGCGCAGCCGTTCGGGACGGGCGTACACGTACACCCAGACCGTGACCTCCTCTTCCCGGTCCGGGGTGCCGGGTGGGTCCAGGGTCAGGACCGCGAGTTGCCGGATGTACAGCGGCGGCGTGTCGTGCAGGCCTTCCAGTTCGTCCAGGCCGGGCAGGGCGGCCTCCCAGGCCTGCGGGGTGTACTCCAGGACCGCGCCGCGCACCAGGGTGTCGGCCGGGCCGGGCGTCAGGGCCGGGTAGCCTTCCGGGTGCAGGTGGTGCAGGGTGAAGCCACGCAGCGTGGCGGGCCGCACGGTGAACCCACGGGCCGCGACGTGGGCGTTGCGCTCGCCCGGCAGCAGGGTGCCGTACACGAACACGCGGGCAGGGAGGGTCATGGCCGGACTGTAGCGGGCGGCGCGCCGGGCCTGCCACGACCTGACTGGACGGGCCGGGCTGGATGGACCAGTGGGGCGGATGGCGAATTCAGACACAGCTGGCGACTGACCCGGCGCGCAGAATGAGGCATGAACCTCAGACCAGCTTCGCGCGGGTCCGCCGGTCGCGGCCCGCAGCGCGCCTTCCCCGCCCGCCTGTCCGGTGTTCCGCTGCGCCGCGCCCTGCTGGGGGTGCTGCTGGGCACGTTGCCGCTGTGGGCCGCCGCGCAGACCGCCGTGCCGCCGGCGGTTCCGGGGGCGGCCGAGCGCCGGACCGTCACGCCCGCGCCGCTGACCGCCAGCGAGACGGCGCGCCTGCAGGCGTTGTTCCAGAAGGCGCGGCCCGCCACGCTACGGATCGAGCAGTGCGCGCCGGACGACTGCAGCGACCCGGACGGGGTCGGGTCGGCGGTCCTGATCTCCGCGGACGGGCTGGCTCTGACCGCGTACCACGTGGTGGAGGGCGCGCAGGCCCTGAGCGCGCAGACCGTGGACCGCAACCGCTACGCGGCCGAGGTGATCGGGTACAACGATCAGGACGACCTGGCGCTGCTGCGGGTGAAGGTGCCGGCCGGGACGCCGTTCCTGCCGCTGGCGACCGGCGCGCCCGGCGTGGGCAACGTGGCCCTGGCGATCGGGAATGGCGGGGGCGCGTTCCTGCGGCCCAAGACCGGTCGCCTGACCGCGCTGGACGCCGATGCGGGCCGCGCGGATTTCCCGCCGGGCACGCTGGAGCTGAACGCGCCGGTGGTGCCGGGAGACAGTGGCGGGCCGGTACTGAACGCGACCGGGCAGGTGACGGGCATCGTGAGTTACATCCGCACGGATGGCCGCCGCGTCCGGGCGTACGCGGTGCCGGTCACGGTGACGGACCCGCGCCTGAGCGCCCTGAGAGCCGGTGAGAAGCGCGACGCGCCGGTCATCGGGATCACGCTGGGCGGACCGTTTGGTGATCTGTTCTTCCTGCCGGAGCGGGGATTCAAGGAGCTGAGCCGCCTGCGGAAGCTGGGTGACACGCCGGGCGCGTTCTTCACCGGGGTGTCGCGCGGCAGTCCGGCCGAGAAGGCGGGGTTGCAGCCGCTGCGGCTGGACAGGAACGGCGAGCGGGTGTCGGGGGACATCGTGACGGCCGTGAACGGGAAACGGATCGTGAATTTCAGTGAGTTCCAGTACGCGGTGAGGGCGTTCCGGCCGGGCGATACCGTGACGCTGACCGTGCTGCGCGCCGGGAAGACCCTTCAGGTGCCGGTGACCCTGACCGGGCGCAGTCAGGTGAGGAATTAAACCCAAACTCCATATTATGCAAAACACCTCTTGACAATTCTGCCTAAAACAGAATAATGCGGGTATGGACACCCTGAAAAAAGCCGGAGCCATGCTGGCCCACCTCGACCTGTTCCACCACATGCTCGACCTGCGCGGCCTGCTGCAACTCGCCGCACACATGGAGGAACGCGGCGACCGCGTCACACTGATCAGCCCGCAGACCATCACCCTGATCGGCGCGGACATGCACAGCGACGCCACAGTCAGCACCAGCAAGGGCGCCAGCATCGAGGCGCCCACCGCCTACCGCGTCCTGCAGACCCTCAAGGGCCACGACGCCCCCGAGTACGCCGTGACCCGCGAGGAACTCGGCGCCCTGAACGCCCGCGCCGTCGCGGACCTCGAGGCCAGCGACGCCCTGCGAGCCTTCGAGGCCACCCTGGGCCGCGTCGGCGCCACGCCCGGCCAGACCACCGCCAGCGCACCCGCCGCCGCCACCCCCACCGCCACCCCCACCGACAGCCCCGAACGCCCGGCCCGCACCCGCCGCACCCCGGACGCCGAGCCCACCCGGCCCGACCCGCAGGGCGAGCAGCCCGCCGCCTGAACAACCGCCCCTCATCAGCCGCGCTTCACGCCCAGCCGCTAGCCTGGGAACCGTGAAGCGCGGCCTCCTGTTCCCCACCACCCTCCTGCTCCTGCTGGGCACCACCCATGCCCAGCCCACTCCGGACCCGCTGGACGGCGGCGACTACGCCCAGGTGTACGCCCGCGCCCAGGCTGGCGGGGACGCCGTGACCGCCAGTCGCGCCGCCGCCGCCATGACCGAATACCGCGCCGGAGGCCGCGACTGGACCGCCCGCGCCGTGCAGGCCGCCCGGCAGGCCACCACCGCCCGCCCCGGCGACCCGGACGCGCAACTGGCCCTCGGCAGCGCCCTGGGCCTCCAGGCCCGCGCCGGGGGGTACACGCTGGGCGCGCTGAACACCGCGCAGCAGGCCCGCGCCGCGCTGGACCGCGCCCTGAACCTCGCGCCGGACCGCCCGGACATCCAGGCGGTGCTGGCCGAATGGCACGCCGGCGCCTGGGCCAAAGCCGGGATCTTCAGCGGCGGCAACCAGGACCGCGCCCGGACGCTGGCCACCGCCGCCGCCCGCCGCGCCCCCGACACCCTGTTCGTCCAGGCGCACGCGGGCATCGCCCTGAGCCTCATCCACGACCCGCAGGCCCGCGCCACCCTGACCCGCGCCGCCACCCTGAATGCGGATACCCCCCTGGAACGCGACCTTCAGGCCCAGGCAAAGCGCGTACTGGAGGGGCTGAAGCCGTAAGGGAGGGCTGAAGGTCTGAAGGTCGAAGGGGCCACGGGAACCCCAGTCACACTCAGACTCTTTGACCTTCAGACGTTTTGACCTTCATTCCACCATGTTGCCGTGCCCGTGCCGGGCAGCAGGGGCACGTTCTCCACGTTCCCGGCGCGTTCCGCCAGCGCCCGCGCTTCCGCCTGCGCCCGCTCCTGGCCCAGCCAGCCGGTCCAGTAGGCGCGCAGGGTGCCGGTCACGAGGGCCAGCGGGACGGTCTGGGCGGGACGGGCGGGCTGGTAGAGCAGGTCCAGGTCGGTCAGCGGGCCGCCGTCCGGGCCGCCCACCGGCTGCCAGTAGGGAAGGTCCACGGTGCGCAGGCCCAGGGCGTGCAGCGCGGCGCGCCGACCGGCGGGGTCCACGCCGGTCGCGGCCTCGGCGGCGCGGTCCTCCGCGCTCTGGCGGGTGGGGTGGACGCTGTCGGCGAACAGGCCCGCCAGTCCGGCCTCGCGAACCGCGCGCAGGGTCTCCGCGTGCAGGGCGCGGCCCACGCCCAGCCCCCGCGCGGCGCGGGTGACGGCCATGAAGGAGTTGAAGCCCGCCCCGCGCAGTTCGCCGGGCAGGGGCAGCAGGGCGTACAGGGTGCCGCCCAGCACGTCGCCGCCCTGGGTCTGCGCGACCAGCAGGCGGTCCTCGCGCCCCGGGCTGTGGCGGCCGATGAGCTGCCCGAAGACTTCCGGGGGAATCAGCATCTCCGGCGCGTAGTAGCTGGCCTCCTGCACGCGGCCGAACGCGGGAATGGCCGGGTCGCGGGGGTCGGTGACGTGCCGCAGCGTGAAGGTGGGTGGGGTCATGCCGCGCAGGCTACCGGGGCGGCGGGCGGGGCACTGCGAGCCAGCGCGGCATTCCGCCACGGTCCGGGGGGCGCGCCCGGTATAACTGGAAGTCATGACCTTCACTGACCTGCTGACGACCCTGGTGACCGAGCTGGGCTGGAACCTCGCCGTGTGGCTGCCCACCCTGCTGATCAGCCTGCTGTTCATCCGCGCGGTGCTGGGCGTGCGGCTGCGGGACCTGATCACCGAGATCGAGGAGCACCAGACGGCCGCGATCGGCGCGGTGTTCTTCTGGGTGTCGCTGGGCCTGAGCCTGCTGCTGAGCCGCACCATCTCCAGCCCGGTGCCCGAGGGCGGCACCTGGGCGGAGGCGTTCACGTGGCTGGGCGTGGCGGTCTTCGTGACGCTGCTGCTGTTCGCGCTGGGCGTCGTGGCGGTGTTCGGCACGCTGGCCCGCCGCCGGGGCGAGGGGGTGCTGCGCTACATCCGCCGCGAGATGCGCGAGGAGCACAACCTGGCGCTGTCGTTCATCATGGGCGCGCTGTTCCTGGTGCCGGCCGTCGTCACGTACCACGTCACGCTGTAGGCCGCGCGCCCGCCCACGCCCCCGGACACGCGGTTCCGGGGGCGTGAACTGTCGTGGGGGTCGGGCGGATGGTCGCCGCACCCCGCTATGCTGGGCGGCATGACGGCCCCCGACTCCTCTCCTGCCGGCGACAGCGCGCCGCGCGTGGCCCCGAACTTCATCACCGAGATCATCGAACGCGACCTGAACAGCGGCAAGGTCAGGCAGGTCGTGACGCGCTTCCCGCCCGAACCGAGCGGGTACGCGCACCTGGGGCATATCTTCGCGTCGTTCCTGGATTTCCAGACGGCCGCGCAGTACGGCGGGCGCTACCACCTGCGCCTGGACGACACCAACCCGGAACTCGCGACGCAGGAGTACGCGGACGCCATCGCGGACGATCTGCGCTGGCTGGGCTGGGACTGGGGCGAGCACCTGTACTACGCCAGCGACCACTTCGAGCAGTACTACGCCTACGCCGAGCAGCTGGTGACCCAGGGCGACGCGTACGTGGATTCCGTGACGGGCGACGAGATGGCCCGCCTGCGCGGCGACGCCCGCACGCCCGGCACGCCCAGCCCGTACCGGGGCCGCACGCCGGAAGAGAACCTGGACCTGCTGCGCCGCATGCGCGCCGGGGAGTTCGCGGACGGCGCGCACGTGCTGCGCGCGAAGATCGACCTGGCCAGCCCGAACATGAAGCTGCGTGATCCGGTGCTGTACCGCATCCTGCGCGGGCACCACTACCGCGCGGGGGACGCGTGGTGCATCTACCCCATGTACGACTTCCAGCACCCGTTGCAGGACGCGCTGGAGGGCGTGACGCACTCGATGTGCAGTCTGGAGTTCGTGGACAACCGCGCCATCTACGACTGGCTGATGGAGCGGCTGGGCTTCGAGCCGCGCCCGCACCAGTACGAGTTCGGTCGGCGCGGCCTGGAGTACACCATCACCAGTAAACGCAAGCTGCGCAAGCTCGTGGAGGCCGGGGCCGTGCACGGCTGGGACGATCCGCGCATGCCCACCCTGCGCGCCCAGCGTCGTCTGGGCGTCACGCCGGAGGCCGTGCGGGCCTTCGCCGCGCAGATCGGCGTGAGCCGCACGAACCGCACCGTGGACCTCAGCGTGTACGAGAACGCGGTGCGCAACGACCTGAACCACCGCGCGCCGCGCGTGATGGCGGTGCTCGACCCGCTGCCCGTGACGATCGAGAACATGAGCGGAACGCAGACCCTGAGCCTCCCCTACTGGCCGTTCGACGTGGTGCGCGACTCCCCCGACGGACTGGTCGCCCTGCCTACTGGGGAGCGCGTGGCGCCCGAGGTCGCGGTGCGGGACGTGCCGCTGACCCGCGAACTGGTCATCGAACGCGAGGACTTCAACCCCGAGCCGCCCAAGGGGTTCAAGCGCCTCACGCCGGGCGGCACGGTGCGCCTGCGCGGGGCGGGCATCATCCGCGCTGACCGCTTCGACGTCGGCGCGGACGGGCAGGTCACGCGGGTGTACGCCACGCTGCTGGGCGAGGACGCCAAAGCGGGCGGGGTGATCCACTGGGTCAGCGCCGAGCACGGCGTCCCGGCCGAGTTCCGCCTGTATGACCGCCTGTTCCGCGTGCCCAACCCCGAGGCCGCCAACCCCGAGGACACCCAGGCCGAGCCCATCGCCCCCGACTTCGATCCCGAAGGCATTGGGCATGAGGACGAGACCAAACCCCTTGACGCGGGCTTCATGGCGTTCCTGAACCCCGACAGCCTGCGCGTGACGCGCGGACTGGTGGAACCCAGCGTGAAGGGCGACCCCGAAGGCACCCGCTACCAGTTCGAGCGGCAGGGGTACTTCTGGCGTGACCCGGTGGACAGTCGCCCCGACGCGCTGGTGTTCGGGCGGATCATCACCCTGAAGGACGCCTGGGCGAAGGCCACGCAGAAGGCCGAGGCGCCCGCCAAGGCCCCCAAGCCGGCCAAGGCGCAGTCCCCGAAAGAGCAGACCGAGAAGGCCGCGCCCGCCGCCCTGACCCCCGAACAGGAGGCCGGGGTGGCGCGCCTGACCGCGCTGGGCGTCCCGGACGCCGAGGCCCGCACCCTGGCGCGCGACGCCGCGCTGCTGGCGTTCCTGAATGGGGCCGCCCAGGACGACACCTTCGCGCAGGTCGCCTCCTGGGCCGCGAACGACCTCGCGCCGGGCCTGCGGGCCGGTGAGGTCCGGGTGTCGGCCGCCGACCTCGCCCCGCTGGCCGCGCTGCTGGCCGCGAAGAAAGTCACCACCCGCGTCGCCCGCGAGGTGCTGGCGCGCGCCGCGCAGACCGGCGAGGCGCCCGCCGCGATCATCGAACGCGAGAACCTCGCCGGGGGCCTCAGCGACGACGCCCTGAGTGCCGCCGTCGCGCAGGTCATGGCGGCCAACCCGGACAAGGTGGAGGCCTACCGGGGTGGACGCACGGCGCTGCTGGGCTTCTTTACCGGTCAGGTCATGCGGGCCACGGGCGGCAAGGCCGACCCGGCGACCCTGAACGCCGCGCTGGAGGCCGCCCTGGCCGGCTGAACCGGACGCGGCTGCGGTGAAGACGGGGGTGTACTGGGAATGCCCAGCCGGAGCCCGGTGCAGATGAGGCAGGGCCGGGACGTGAAATTGTTTACAGTGGGATTCATGAAGATTTCAGCCCTGCTGCTCACGGCGGCCCTGAGCCTCAGCACCGCCGCCTCTGCCCTGACCGTCAGCACCGCGCGGGTCGTCACGCTGCCCGGCGCGGACACCGCGTACGCCGCGCCGCTGCCCGGCGGCCGGTGGGCCGTGAACGCCGACAACGGCGTCCTGATTCTCGACGGCAACCTGAAAACCCAGATCGGCTGGTACACGCTGCGCGGCCCGGTGGCTGGCCTGAGCGTCAGCCCGGACGGCGCGCGACTGGCCGCCATGACCGGCGAACGCTGGACGGTCTGGGACGTCGCCAGCGGCCGCGAGCTGCGCAGCGGCGAACCCGCCTACGACGCCACGCTCGCCTTCGACCCGCAGGGCAACCTGCTGATGCTGGACGACGGCACGCTGCGCAGCATCAACCTCGCCAACGGCCGCGCCACCGACCTGATCGGCGACGGCGAACTGTACGGCGCGGTCGTCTCGCCCGACGGCACGCGCGCCGTCCTGAGCTTCGAGGACCGCGTGGAACTCGTTGACCTGGACAGCGGGGACGTGCTGGCCGAGGCGAACCTTGCGGAGGAACCCGGCGGTCTGGGCGCGCACTTCAGCCCGGACGGGCAGGCCGCCGCCGTCCGCACCGGCAGCGAGGCGCTGATCCTGCGCGCCGGTCAGGAGCCCGTGGACGTGAAGGGCGGCGAGGACCTCGACCCCACCGACGACTCGCTGCTGTTCCTGAACGACCGCGAGCTGCTGCTCGTGTCGTACGGCGAGGGTCAGCGCATCGACGCGCAGACCGGCCAGCCGCGCGGCGAGGCCTTCGAGGTCGACAGTGACGGTCCGGTCGTGAGCGGCCCGGACGGCCGGCTGCTCGCGCTGGGCAGCAGCGTCGCGTTCCTGAACGCGGCCGAGCTGGACGCACCGGCCACCGGGCGCGTGACCCTGGCGTCCAGCAACGCCCTGACCGGCGGGTTCATCGGGAAGTCGGCGTACGCCGGCGTGAACCGCTTCACGAACCTCAGCACCCTGCAGGACCTGAACGTGGGCGGCACCAACCGCCTGTACGACTTCGACCTCCAGAGCGACATGCTGTGGACCCTGAACGGCGAGACGGTCAGCACCCTGCGCGGCGGGAAACTCAACCGCCTGACCACGCTGGACAGCGACGCCGAGTACGACCTGATCCAGTCCACGCCCGACGGCACGTACGCGGTCGCCACCGGCTACTACGGCCTGGCGCTGATGAACGGTCAGACCGGCAAGGTCCTGAAGAAAGTCACGGAAGAGCAGCTGAAAGTCGAGGACATTCACGCCGCGCTGCCCACCAACGACGGCAAGGCCATCCTGGTCATCCCGCACGAGGGCAACGTGTTCCGCTACGACGTCGCCACCGGCAAGCAGACGCCCGCCTTCAAGCTCCCGACCGACGCCGAGGCGACCGCGCTGCAATTGAGCCGGGGCGGCACGCTGGCCGTCACGTACGACGACGCCGACTACGAGGCGCGCGTGGCCCTGGTCAAACCCGGCGCGACCACCGCCTTCAAGACCCTGGCCTTCGACAACCGCGTGCGGGCCGTGCGGTTCAGCCCGGACGGCAAACTGCTGGCGGTCCTGACCAGCGACCCGCAGAACGCCCTGCAGATCTTCGACACGGCCAGCGGCAACCGCCTGATCCGCACCGGCACCTTCAACATGGGCACCTCGCTGCTGGCCTGGGCGCCGGCCGGCAACCAGCTGATGGTCGGCGCGGGCCTGCTCGGCAAGGCCGGCAGCGTCACCGTGTTCGACGTGAAACGCTGACCCACCACCACAGCTGACCGGGGCCGCCAGGGAAGGACCTCTCCTCCCCGGCGGCCCCGGTCCTGTCGCGTGATCCGGAGTCCGTTTTGTTCCTACTCGCCCCGCTCGGCTCGCCCCGCTCGGATGGAACGGGTTTGGCAACCCATTCCATCGGAGTCCGGATCAGTTCAGCATGCGGCCGCCGCTGCCGCCCTTCTGGGCCATCAGCGCCTCGGCCTTGCGCAGGTGGTCCTGCAGGGTGCCGTGCCAGTCGTCACTCTCGGGCGTGTGCGTCAGGGCCTGCTGGGCGTGGGCGTAGGCGGCGGCGGGGTCCGGGAAGCCCTGCTGGGCCATCACGTCGGTCGCCATCTGGTGCGCGGTGATCCAGTCGCGGCTGGCGGGCGCAGCCTCGCGGATCACGCGCCCGTAGTGTTCGAGCGCCTCGTCCAGCTGGAAGTAATCCAGGGCGACGCTGCCCAGCACCAGACTGGCCGGGATGACCGCGCCCTGCGCGAGGGCCTGCTCGGCCGCCAGTTGCGCTTCCTGCAGGCGACCCAGGCGGTAGTCGCACTCGGCGACGTCGGCCAGCACCTCGGGCAGGTAGGGGTACTCGGGTTCGTTCAGGACCGCCTCGAGTTTCTCGCGCGCCTCGACGGGCCGGTCGAGGTCCAGCAGCGCCACCCCGAGTTCATGGTTGGCGTAGGGGCGGTCTGCCTCGGTGGCGAGGTTCAGGGCCGTCTGGAACGCCACGAGCGCCTGCTCCTGCTGGCCCAGGTGGGTCAGCACCTGCCCGCGCACGAGCGCCACGCCGTAACTGGGGTCGCCGTGCTGCGCCTCGAGGCGGGCGGCCTCGCGGATCATGTCGTGCGCCGCGTCGGGCTGCCCCAGGTTCAGTTGCGCCTGGGCGCGCAGGTAATGCCAGGTGGCGAGGTTCAGGCCGTGTTCTTCCTCCTCGGCCGGGGTGGGGCGGGCCGGGTAGAGGGGCCGGGCCTGGTTCAGCGCGGCGTTCGCGGCGTCCGGCTGGCCTTCTTGCAGCAGCAGCGCCGCCTGTTCCTGCAGCATCACGGCGCGGTTCATGCCGCTGCTCAGGTGCGCGGCCTCGGCGTACAGGTTCACGGCCTCGGCGGTCTGCCCGAGCTGCTCGTGCGCGTCGGCCTCCCAGGAACGCAGCCGCCAGCGCAGGTGTTCGGGCAGGTCGGCGCTGGGAACGTGCAGGTCCAGCGCCTCCTGCGGCTTGTCGGCCAGCGCCAGGGCGCACATGGCGTGAAAGCGGGCCAGGGGGTCCGGGGCGTCCCGCACGGCCTGGGGGGGCGGGGCGGCGCCGTCGCCGTGCGTGCGGGCTTCCAGTTCGGCCATCAGCGCCAGGTACAGCGGGTCGGTGCGCAGGGCGGGGTCGAGGGTGCGGGCCTCGCGCAGCGCGCCGCCGATCTCGGCGAGGGCGGCGTCGCCGTACAGGGCGTGCATGCTGCCGGCCAGCAGGGCCAGGCGGGCGCGTTCGGGTCGGCGGGCTTCCTGCATGGCCGCTGCCATGACGGTAAAGGCCGTGTCGTAGTCGCCGCCCGCGAGTGCCGCGCAGACTTGCTGCCAGGTGGTGGCCACGTCAATCATTCTTCCTCAGGATAGCGCGCCCAGTCATGCTTTGGGTGGTTGCGGGCCAGGGCGCGGCGTGATGAGGTGAGGGCCATGACACGCAGCGGACAGACGGGCAGACGAGGAAACGGGTGGGTGGTAGTCGGCGTGGTGGCCCTGCTGTGGTTCGCGGGGCTGGGCGCTCTGGGCTGGCGGGCGCTGGGCGGCGCGGAGAGCGGCGCGGTCAGCGGGGCGGCGTTCCGGGAACTGGTGGCGGACGGGCGGGTCGAGCGGGTGGTCCTGCGGGACGGGGGGGACGTTCAGGCGTGGCTGCGTGGCGGTCAGCGGGTACGGGTGCGCCTGCCGGACAGCACGGTGACGCCGGACGGGGCGCTGGTGGCGCAACTGAGCGGGCAGAACGTGGACCTGCGTTTCGAGGGGCGCGGCCAGTGGCTGAGCATCCTGCTGAACTTCCTGCCGGTGGCGCTGTTTCTGGCGGTGTGGGTGGGCGTGCCGCTGGGCCTGCTGGCACTGGGCGCGGCGTGGCGGCGCCGCCGCCGGGCAGAGCGGGTCAATGTGGCCGAAGGGTAAAGCGCAGGTGAGGAAGGCTGTGAAATCGGGACAATTTCATACACCTTGAGTCTGGTACACTCAACTTCAGTGGGGCCGCGCGTGCCCCAGACGCCCCATTCACTCCCCCGGAGGACTGTTCTTGAAACGGCTCAATCCCTGGCTGATCGTTCTGTTCGTACTGGCCCTGTTCCTCATGTTCTCGCAGGCGCCCATCAGCGGCAGAACCAGCGTGAACTACACTGAATTCAAGACGCTGCTGGAGCAGGACAAGGTCGCCCAGGTGATCGTGCGTGAAAGCAACGCCACCGTCACCCTGAAGGAAGCCACGCAGATTCCCCTGCCGACCCCTGCCGGCCAACCTGAACGCACCACCGAGGCCCGCACCTTCACGGTGCGTCTGCCCAGCAGCGTCGCCACGCCCGACGGCGGCCTGATCCCGGAACTGCAGCAGCGGAACGTGGACCTGCGCTTCGAGCAGCCCAGCCAGTGGCTGAGCATCCTGCTGAACTTCCTGCCGATCATCCTGCTGTTCGCCATGATGTACTTCTTCTTCATGCGCGCCCAGGGCGGCCAGAACGGCGTCATGCAGTTCGGCCAGAGCAAGGCCAAGAAGTACGGCAAGGAAAACCGCGTGCAGACCAAGTTCACGGACGTGGCCGGTCACGAGGAAGCCAAGAAGGAACTCATCGAGGTCGTGGACTTCCTGAAGAACCCGGGCAAGTACCACCAGATCGGCGCGGAGATTCCCAAGGGCGTGCTGCTCGTCGGCCCTCCCGGCACCGGTAAGACCCTGCTGGCCCGCGCCATCGCCGGCGAGGCCGATGTGCCGTTCTTCTCGGTCAGCGCCAGCGAGTTCATGGAGATGTTTGTGGGCGTCGGCGCCAGCCGCGTGCGCACCCTGTTCGAGGACGCCCGCAAGAGCGCGCCCGCGATCATGTTCATCGACGAGATCGACTCGATCGGGCGCAAGCGTGGCGCCGGCATCGGCGGCGGTCACGACGAGCGCGAGCAGACCCTCAACCAGATCCTCTCGGAGATGGACGGCTTCGACAAGTCCAGCAGCGTGATCGTGCTGGGCGCCACCAACCGCCCGGACGTGCTGGACCCCGCGCTGCTGCGCCCCGGCCGTTTCGACCGTCAGGTGACCATCGACCTGCCGAACCTCAAGGAACGCGAGGCGATCCTGAAAGTCCACCTGCGCAACAAGCCCATCGGCAGCGGCGTGGACGTGAACGAGGTCGCCAAGAGCACCCCGTACTTCAGCGGCGCGGACCTGAAGAACGTCACGAACGAGGCGGCCCTCGAAGCGGCCCGCATCGGCAAGACCGTGATCGACATGAGCGACTTCTACCGCGCGCTCGACAAGATCACCCTGGGCCTCGAGAACGGCAGCCTGACCATCAGCGACGCCGAGAAACGCGCCATCGCCTTCCACGAGGCCGGGCACGCCGTCACGGCGGCCGTGATCCCCGGCAGCGACAAGCTCCAGAAGGTCAGCATCATCCCGCGTGGCCGCGCGCTGGGAGCGGCGTTCTACCTGCCCGAAGAGCAGGTGCTGATGAGCAAGGAACGCCTGGAAAACCAGCTGATCGTGGCGCTGGGTGGCCGCGCCGCCGAGGAAGTCTTCATGGGCAGCGTCACCAGCGGCGCCGCCGACGACTTCCGCAAGGCGACGAACATCGCCCGCAAGATGGTGCTGGAGTGGGGCATGGGCGAGAACTTCAAGAACATGGCCCTCACCACCGACAGCGGCCCGGTCTTCCTGGGCGAGGACATGGCCAAACCCAAGGCATTCAGCGAACACACCAGCCAGCTGGTCGACGAGGACGTCAAGCGCATCCTGACCCGCGCCTTCGAGCGCTCGCGTGAGATTGTCCAGGAGTACAGCGCCGCCATGCACGAGGTCGCCGAGGCGCTTCTGTCGCAGGAACTCATCACCGGTGACGTGGTCCGCGAGGCGGTCGCCCGCGTGAACGGTCAGACGACCATGCCGGACCTGACCAAGGCGCCCCCCGCCTGATCTGATCCACCCACGCACAGACGCCCCCACCCTGAACCGGTGGGGGCGTCTATGTCTGAACGGGACCTGCTCTACTCGCGCCAGATGGCCCAGTGGGCGTCCAGGGCGTCCATCTGTTCGGGCGTGCGCCCACCCTGGCGCAGCAGGCTCAGGATCTGGCCCCGGTGGTGGCTGTCGTGCACGATGGTGTGCATCAGGAAGTGCGCCGGGTCGCTCTGGTACGTGCCCTCGTTCCAGGGGTCGGCGAAGGGCTCGCCGGACGCCCGGTGCGCCTCCACGGCCCTGACGGCGGCGGCGTCCCCGGCGGCCAGCGCCTCGGGCAGAGCGGTGGCGGGAGCGTTCGCCCAGCGCCACTGCGGGTCGCCGTCGGCGTCCAGCTCATCGGGGTTCAGTAGTGGCATGGCGTGGTCGCGGCTCATGTTCCACAACCAGCCCACGCGGAAGCCCGCCATATGCCGCAGGTGCCGCTCGACCGTCCACCCGCCGTGCCCGTCGCTCAGGGCGAACTCCCCGGGCGTCAGGGCGGCAATCAGGGCGTCGTTCACGCGGGCGTTGCGGCGGAAGGCTTCGAGCAGCAGGGTCAGGTCGGGCGTCGGGTGGGTCATGGGGCCTCCGGAAAACGGGGAAAGGGCTGGAGCGAGAGGGTTGGAGGGTGGGCCTGCCCAGCAGGACACCGGAAGCCAGAGCGCCGTCAGGTTGACTGGCTCAGGTTGACTGGCTCAGGGCAACTGGCAGCGGATGCGTGTGGCCGGTTGCTGTGGCGCAGGGACAGGCGGGACGGGCGAGAGGGTCACGGGTGGGCGCGGGGCAGTCGGGGTGGGCGTCATACGGCCTCCGGAGTGCGTTCGGGGGGCTCACGGCCGGGCGACGGGTCGATTACGGAGCGGCGGGTCCGGCGTCCAGTGCCGGGAGGGAGAACAGCAGGTCCAGCTGCGGGGGTTTAATTCCCTGGGTGCGCAGCAGCGCGGCGATCTGCGCGGTATGCCGGACCTCGTGCAGCAGGACGTGCCAGATCAGGCCGCTCAACGTGAACTGGCGGTGGCCCTCGGGCCAGTCGTCCAGCGTGACGGTGCGTTCCAGGTCGGCCTCCGTCAGGGCGTGCAGGTACGCGCGGGTGTCTGCCTCGACCGCCTGCCAGTACGCCTCGATGGCGTCCAGACCGAGTGTCGTATCAGGCCCCGCTGCGCCCGCCTGGATGTCCGGGAAGCGGTCCTGCACCATCGGGAGGCCCTGGAAGTCCCCGTGGATCCAGCCGTCCTCGACCTCGGCGGTGTGGATCAGCAGGTCCAGGATGGAATGGAAGCGCTCGCCGCGCAGCAGGGGCGCGCGCAGCACCCCGTCCGGCGTGGCGCGCAGCGTGCCCAGCAGGTCGCGCCGGGCGCGGGTCAGGTGGCTGTACAGCGTGGCGGGGTTCACGGCGCTCAGCGGTCGTAGAAGGCGGGGGGTTCGATCCCCAGGGCACGCAGATAGACGTACCCCTGGGCGCGGTGGTGGATCTCGTTGTCCACGGCGTAGATGGCGGCGACCCAGCCGGGCATCTCGCCCCACGGCAGCGCGTGCACCTGGGTGAAGAAGGCGGGGTCGGTGTGGGGGCCGTACTCGGCGAGGTCGGCGCTGACGGCGTCCCAGGCGGCCAGCAGGTCAGCCTTCGTGCCAGGGCCGGTCGTCCAGTCGGGTTCGGGCCACTCGCCGCTGCGCAGGGCGGTGACGGTCATGGCGTCCACGAGGTGGATCTCGGTGGCCTGCACGCCGAAGGGCCGCATGCCGCCCAGGCTGAAGCTGAACAGCTGATCGTCGGGGAAGGCCTCGATGACACGGCGGGTCAGGGCGCGGTGGCCCTGCCAGTGGGCGATAAAGTCCGGGAGGGACAGGACGGGGGCAGTGGCAGCGGACACGTCGGCGGGTACGGTCATGGGTGAAACCTCCTGAGGTTGGATCTGTATCCAGCATAATCTGGATTCCCGTCAGAACGTGACGCCTATTCCGATTACACTCGGAACATGTACGACCCAAGCATGCGGGTGCTGACCGTGCTGGAACTCCTCCAGGCCCACGAGGAGGTCAGCGGGGCCGAGCTGGCCCGCCGCCTGGAAGTCAGCCCACGAACCGTGCAGCGCTACGTCGCACGCCTTCAGGACCTCGGGATTCCGGTCGAGGGCCGCCGGGGCGTGGGCGGCGCGTACCGCCTGAAACCCGGCTTCCGGCTGCCGCCCCTGATGTTCACGCCCGAGGAGGCCCTGGCCGCCGCGCTGGGCCTGCGCACCCTGCGGCACCTGGGCCTGCACGCCCTGGCCCCCGCCGCCGAGGCCGCCACCGCGAAACTCACCCGTTCCCTGCCGGAAGCGCTGCGTGCCGACGTGCAGGCCCTCGAGGACAGCCTGCAGATGGAACCCTCGCCGTGGGTGGTCCGCACCGACGCGCCGCTGCTGGCCGCCCTGCTGCGCGCCGTGCGTGACACGCGCCGGGTGGCCTTCAGGTACGCCGCGCCGGACTCTCCCCCCACCGCCCGGCAGGCGGACGTGTACCGCGTGGTGCACCTGGACGGCCGCTGGTACGCCGCCGCGCACTGCCACCTGCGCGGCGCGTTGCGGTCGTTCCGGCTGGACCGCATGAGCGGCCTGGAAATCTGCGCGCAGACCTTCACGCCCCCCGCCGACTTCGACGCGGGGGCGTTCCTGCGCGCCACGCACGCCCCCGCCGCCTTCGACGTGAGCGTGTGGCTGGACTGCCCACCCGGGGACCTGCGCGGCCGGGTGTCCGCGTGGGGCGCGGAGCTGCGCGCCGAGGGACGCGGCACCCGTCTGAGCACCCGCCGCGAGTCGCTGGGCGCCTTCGCCGCGTTCCTGCTGGGCCTGGACTGCCCGTTCCGGGTGGACAGCCCCCCGCAGTTGCAAGACGAATTCCGGCGGCTGGCGGGGCGCTGCGCGGCGCAACTTGCGTACACTGGAGCATGACCACGCCCACCACCGAGGACCTCGCGCAGGGGAAGGCGTACACGGCGCCCGGCATCACGGTCTACTACGACGCGCGGCGCTGCCTGCACGTCGCCAGCTGCGTGCGTGGCCTGCCCGGCGTGTTCGACCCGGCGGCCCGCCCGTGGATCAGGCCCGCGAACGCCGAAGCCGACGCGGTCGCGGCAGTCGTCCGCACCTGCCCCACCGGGGCGCTGCACTACGTCCTGGAAGGACAGGAGGCCGAGATGCCCGACGAGATCACCACCATCACCCCCAGCCCCGACGGTCCGCTGATGATCCGGGGCAACCTCGTGATCGAAACGCCGCAGGGCGAGCAGCGCGAGGTCCGCGCCGCCCTGTGCCGCTGCGGCCACAGCAGCAACAAACCGTACTGCGACGGCACGCACGCGACAGTCGGCTGGAAAAGCACGCCCGATCCCTCGTAGCGCGGCGGGACAGAATTCCGTCCGGCGGACGTAAACTACGCTATGACTGCCTCAACGCTGAATGCCGTGAACATTCCCGACCTGATCCGCAAGAAACGCGACGGCGAGACCCACACCCGCGCCGAACTGGAAACCCTGGTGCTGGGCTACACGCGCGGCGACGTGCCGGACTACCAGATGAGCGCGTGGCTGATGGCCGTGTTCCTGCGCGGTATGCAGGAGCAGGAAACGGCCGACCTGACCATGGTCATGGCCGAGAGCGGCGACCTGATGAACCTCGGGGACCTGCCCCGTACCGTGGACAAGCACTCCACGGGCGGCGTGGGCGACAAGACCAGCCTGATCCTGACGCCCATGCTGGCCGCGCTGGGCCAGACGGTCGCCAAGATGAGCGGGCGCGGTCTGGCGCACACCGGCGGCACCATCGACAAATTGGAGAGCATTCCCGGCTGGACCAGCGAACTCGACGAGGAGCACTTCATCACGCAGGCCCGCGAGATCGGCCTCGCGCTGGTGGGCCAGAGCCGTGACCTGGCCCCGGCGGACGGGAAACTGTACGCGCTGCGCGACGTGACTGCCACCGTGGACTGCCTGCCCCTGATCGCCAGTTCGATCATGAGCAAGAAACTCGCGTCGGGCGCGCACACGGTCGTGCTGGACGTGAAGGTGGGCGCCGGGGCGTTCATGCGCACCCTGGACGCCGGGCGCGGACTGGCCCGCGCGATGGTGGACATCGGCAACCGCGCCGGGCGGCAGGTGCGCGCCGTCCTGACCGACATGGACACCCCGCTGGGCCACATGGCCGGCAACTCCCTGGAGGTGCTGGAGGCTCTGGCGACCCTGCGCGGCGAGGGCCCGCAGGACCTGACGGACCTGTGCGTGGCGCTGGCGGTCGAGGCGCTGGCCGCCCAGGGTGAGGACGAGGCGGCCGCCGAGGCCCGCGCCCGCGCCACCCTGACGGACGGCAGCGCCCTGGCGAAATTCCGCGCGTTCATCGAGGCGCAGGGCGGCGACGCCACCTACGTGGACGACATCAGCAGGTTCGACGTGGCTCCGGGCCGCGCCGACGTGACGGCCACCGAATCCGGCTTCGTGGCGGGCATCGACGCGCTGAGCGTGGGCCGCGCTGTGCTGGCCCTCGGCGGCGGCCGCGAACGCAAGGGCGAGGCCATCGATCACGGCGTGGGCGTGGAACTGCTGCGCAAGCCCGGCGAGGCCGTCCAGGCGGGCGAAAGCGTGATCCGCATCTACCACAGGGACGCCCGTGGCCTGGAAGTCGCCACGCGCCTCCTGACCGAGGGCCTGAGCCTCAGCGCGCAGGCTCCCGCCCCGGACGCGCTGATCCTCGACCGCGTGTTCTGAACGACGTAGAAAGTCGAAAGGTGATGGTTGATAGAGGGGGGTTCCCTTCCATCAACCATCAACTTTTGACCATCAACTTTCAACCATCACCGCCCTTACGGAACGCGCAGGGCCTTGCAGTTCTCGCCGGGGGGGGTGTCCGGGGCGTCGCTGGCCACTACGACGCGTTCGTTCTTGCCCACGAAGCCCCGGCAGCGGGCCAGGGCGCGCAGGTACTCGGGGTCCTGGCTGGCCCTGACGGCGTCCTGAAGGATCTGCACGTCGCGTTCCAGCGTCTGCACGCGGGCCTGGGTCTGGCGGGTCTCGGCACTCCAGGTCAGGGTGCGGTACACCGAGTTGCCCAGCTGGAAGGTCAGTTGCACGATGCCCAGCCCGGCCAGCAGGCTGGCGGCCATCATGGTCAGCGGCAGGCGTTGCAGGCGCTGAAAATACCGTTCGGTTCGCTGCCACCACGTGTCCCGTGTCGGCGGGACTGGAGGGGGCGGCACGTCGGTCACGCGGGTCAGCATAGCGTTCCGCTGCGTTCCGTGGGTGGGGCAGATGAGAGGCCGGGCGCGGCCCTGCCGGACAGAGGCCGTCCGGCCACACGGGCGCGGGCCGGACGGCCCTGTCCAGACCCACGGGAATGCACGGATTTTGGCGGTCAGCACGGGGAATGCGGGCTGTCGGGGCACCCTGATGCTGGGGCCGCGCGGCGGGCAACTGCTCTACACTGCGGGCATGACAGTGGCATCTGAGGTGGGAAGCGGCGCGGCCGCGTCGGGCAGCGGGCGCATTCCGGCGCTGAACTGGGGCGACGCGCACCGCACGGTGATCCAGTTGCGGTACGGTGACCTGGACGCCATGGGGCACGTGAACAACGCCCGGTACGCCGAGTTTCTGGAGGTGGCGCGCATGGACCTGTCCCGGGCGCTGGACCTGCGTGACGCCGACGACCGGTCGGTGCTGGCGCGGCTGGAACTCGATTACGTGCGGGATATCCGGCTGGGGCAGGAGGTCGTGATCGAGACGCTGATCGAGCGCCTGGGCCGCACGAGCTGGACGGGCGTGGCCCGCATCCTGGCGGACGGGGTGCCGTGCGCGTTCGCGCGGTCCGTGCAGGTGCGCGTGGACGATCAGGGCGTCCCGGCGGTCATTCCGGCCGGGATGGCCGAGCGGATCGCGCCGGTGCTGGTGCGGGCGGCCACGCTGTGAGCGCCACGTACGAGGACCGGGCGCTGTACCAGGGGGACGTGTGGGTGCGGATCGATACGCTGCCGCGCATCATGGCGGAGGGCTGGCGGCGCAACCTGATGGAGGGCGGGGTGGTCAGCGTGGTGCGCACGCCGTTCCAGTGGTCGATGGGCAGCCCCGTGATCGAGATCGAGACGGGCGGGTACCAGGGCGACGTGGGCCTGTACGTGCCCGAGGTGCAGCTGGCCGAGGCGCTGGAACTGCTGGGCTTCGAACCCGAGGAGCAGGAGGCCGCCGACGCCCCGGCTGCCGGCATGCCGGACACGGGCCGCGCGGACACGTGAATTCCGTCGGGTCAGGACCTTAATTCCGGTCCCGGACGGCGCGGTACAGTTGGGGGCGCAGCACTGACCGTTCCCGTTTCCCCGTTCCGGCAGGTCGACTCCGGACTTCACCGGGAACCTCCCATGGAAGCGTTCCCAGCGGCGGGGTCAGTCCTGCCGAGATTTCACCGCAGCCCCCAGGAGCAAGCATGAGTAACCCCTCCAACCCTGAACCCATCAGCATCGGCGTCGACGTGGGCGGCACCAAGATCGCCAGCGGCGTCCTGCGCGGCGACGAACTGCTCGACGCGCACGTGATCCCCACTCCGGAAACCGGCTGGGAAACCGTGCTGGACGCCATTGCCGGCGAGGTCCGCCGCCTGCAGGACCGCCACCCGGACGCCCGCCTGATCGGGGTGGGCATTCCGGGACCGCTGAACGCCGACCGGACCCGCGTGAAGTTCGCGCCGAACATCTACGGCTTCACCGACGTGCCCCTCGTGGACGGTCTGCGTGACCGCCTCGCGCAGCGCGTGGTCCTGGAGAACGACGCCAAGGCCGCCGCACTGGCCGAGGCGCACCTGGGCGCGGCGCGCGGCACCGAGAGCAGCATCTACGTGACGGTCAGCACCGGCATCGGCGCGGGCATCGTCCTGAACGGCCGCATCTGGCGTGGGCGGCACGGCATCGCCGGCGAGATCGGGCACATCACGGCCCTGCCCGGCGGTCCGGTCAGCGGCGCGGGCCTGGACGGCGCGCTGGAAGCCGTGGCGAGCGGCACCGCCATCGCCCGCGACGCCAGTTTCGCCCTGAACCGCGACGTGAGCACCGCCGAGGCCTTCCAGCTGGCGCAGCAGGGCCACCCGGCCGCGCGGCGCGTGGTCGCGCAGGCCATGCGGCACATCGGCATTGCCCTGGCCGACCTGCAGAAGACCATCGACCCGGAGGTGTTCGTGCTGGGCGGCGGGGTCGCCAGCGTCGGGGACTTCTTCTTCCATGGCGTGCAGGCCGCTGCCGACGAGTACGCGCAGGGCTTCGCGTCCGTCACGATCCGCCGCGCGCAGCTGGGCACGAACGCCGGCGTGATCGGCGCGGCCCTGGCTGCCCGCCACGGCTGAACCCGTGACGCTCGTGGCGGCCGCCGAGCTCTTCGCGCGGCCGTTCTACGACGCACCGGAGCGGGCCTACCACACCGCCGCGCACGTCCAGTCCCTGATCCGGGCGCTGGGCGGGCGCGGCGTGCTCACGCCGGAACTGGAACTGGCCGCGTGGGGGCACGACCTGATCTACGACCCGCGCGCCGCCGACAACGAGGAACGCAGCGCGGACGTGTTCGGCGCGTGGCTGGCCGCACAGGGCGCCGGCGTGGCCGTGCAGCCGCAGGTGCGGGACCTGATTCTCGCCACGCGCCACGCCGCGCCCCCGACCACGCGGGCCGAGGCCCTGTTCGTAGACGCCGACCTGGGCATCCTGGGCGCCGACCCCGACGCCTTCGACGCCTACGACCGCGCCATCCGCGCCGAGTACGCGCACGTCCCGGAGGACGCCTACCGGGCGGGCCGCTCGGCAGTGCTGTGGGGCTTCCTGACCCGCGAGCGGCTGTACCTCACGCTGGAATTCGCGGCGCTGGACACCCCGGCGCGCCTCAATCTGAGGCGGGCTCTGGAGCGGCTGGCGTAGAGCCCACCGGTTCCGGTAGGCCCAGTTCAGCCAGCACCTCGGCAGTGTGCTGGCCGGGCGTGGGCGGCGCGCGGCGCACCGGCAGGGCCTCGCCACCAAAACGCCAGGGAGGGCTGGTCACCGTCGTCTCGCCCAGCGTGGGGTGCGGGACGGTCACGGCCACGCCGCGCGCCTGCACGTGCGGGTCTGCGAACACCTCGGCCAGGTCGTTCACGGGGCCGCACGGCACGCCCGCACGTTCCAGGCGGTCCATGACCTCCTGTCGCGAGTGGCGGGCCAGTCCCGGCAGCATCCGGGCGTCCAGGTCCGCGCGGTGCGTCACGCGCCCCTCGTTCGTGACGAGGCGGGTGTCAGTGCCCAGGTCCGTCAGGTCCAGCGCCGCGCAGAAGCGCCGCCACAGCGCGTCGTTCCCCACGGCGATGTTCACGAAGCCGTCCGCGCAGGGGAACGTTCCGTACGGCACGATGGACCGGTGGTCGTTCCCGGTGCGGCCCGGAACCTCCCCCGTCGCCAGGAACCGGCCCACCTGTGAGCTGCCCAGCGCCACCACGCTTTCGAGCAGGTTCACGTCCACCCGCTCGCCGCGCCCGGTGCGTTCGCGGGCGTACAGCGCCGCCAGGATCGCCTGCGTGACCAGAGACCCCGCGAACACGTCGGCCACGGCCACGCCCACCCGCAGGGGCGGCCCGCCCGCCTCGCCGTTGTAGCTCATCATGCCGCCCATGCCCTGCGCCACGACGTCGTACCCAGCCCGGTCACGGTACGGGCCGTCCAGCCCGAAACCCGTGATGCTCGCGTAGATCAGGCGCGGATGGGCGGCGCTCAGGGCCTCCCAGCCCAGGCCCAGGCGGTCCAGCGTGCCGGGCCGGAAGTTCTCGATCAGCACATCACTCCCGGCAATCAGGCGGCGCGCGGCCTCCAGACCGTCCGGGGTTTTCAGGTCCAGGGTCAGGCTGCGCTTGTTGCGGTTCACGCTCAGGAAGTAACTGCTCTCCCGGCCACCCTCCCCTGTCTGGAAGGGCGGCCCCCAGGCGCGCGTATCGTCCCCACCCGGCGGCTCGACCTTGATCACGTCCGCGCCCAGGTCGCCCAGCAGCATGGTCGAGAACGGCCCCGTCAGCACCCGCGTGAAATCCGCGACGCGCACGCCGCTCAGGGGCAGGGTGGAAGGGGTCACGGGCACAGACCGGCGGGACAGGGCAGGAGCGTCAACATAGGAGTACCTCAGCAGGATCAGACGAGCGCAGCCAGGGGACAGCAGCATGGCGGGAACAGGGTTGTGGTTGCCGCGCAGCATAGCGCGCCCACCCACGCAGCGCACAAAAAACCGCCCTCCGGGTGGGGGGCGGTTCGTGTGTGCCGTGAAAGGTTCAGTCTGCGGCGCTGCCGTGGTTTCCGGCCTGCGCGTTGGCCTTGTCCTTGGCGGCTTCGGCTTCCAGTTTCGCCTTGATCTTCTTCAGGGTGAAGCTGGCCTCGCGTTCGCGCTGGTCGAGCACGCCGCGAATGAAGCGGATATCGTCCTGAATGCCCGGAATGCGGATCTGTTCCAGGGCGTTCACGCGGCGGCTGGTCTTCTTGATTTCCTCGCCGATGCGCCGCAGTTTCGTCTCGGTCGCGGCGACCTTGACGATGGCTTCCAGCACGCCGCCGAAGTCGGTGGCGGCCTGGATGGTGCGCGCACCGACGTTGATGGGGCTGAACGTGGCGGTGTTCGTGCGCTCCGGGATCTCGATCTTGGGGACCTTCACGCCGTAGATGCTCACGATCTGCATGTCGACGGCGTAGTCGCCGGTTCCGGCGAGGCTGAGGCTCTCGACGGCTTCGGGGCTGTCCCAGGCTTTCGCGCCGAACAGGCTGGTGTACGCGCCCTTGCTGACGCCGGCGAGTTCCTCGCGCGCGGCGAGGGCGTCCTTGACGAGCGCGAAGAACTCGCCGATCAGGGCGTCACGCTTGCGTTTCAGGAGGTCCGCGCCGCTCTGCGCGGTTTTCAGGCTGGCCTTGCTGGCCAGCATGGCGCTGCGGGTGGGGCTGATCTGTTCTGCCATAAGTATTCACCTCCCTGGTCGGTCGGTAATGACGGAAGGCGGGAGTTCCGGGCCACGGGGGCCGGGCCGCCTTCCGTCAGGGGGTCACATGCGGTTGCCTTTCCACATCTCGTCCATCTTGGTGCCGTAGTACTTGTCGATGGAGTCCTTGCCGAGGCGGGTCAGCTGGCTCTGGGGCA
The DNA here is from genome assembly GCF_002017875.1 of Deinococcus sp. LM3. NCBI lineage: Bacteria > Thermotogati > Deinococcota > Deinococci > Deinococcales > Deinococcaceae > Deinococcus > Deinococcus sp. LM3. The sequence goes on from NZ_MUFV01000001.1 coordinate 1,313,818, forward strand.
GTTTGCTCAGGATGCCCCAGGCGACGGTCAGGCTGTCGTCGATGCTGCGGTCCTGGTTGCCCTGGCCGATGAAGTAGTTCTCGAAGTCGTCCGCGAAGCGCAGGAACAGCTTGTCGGTCTCGCTCAGGGCGTCTTCACCGGTGATGGCGACCAGTTTACGCAGGTCCAGGCCGTTGGCGTACGCGGCGAACAGCTGGTCCGAGACGTTCTTGTGGTCGGCGCGGGTCTTGCCCTTGCCGATGCCGTTGCCCTGAAGGCGGGACAGCGAAGGCAGGGGGTTGATCGGGGGGAACACGCCCTTGGCGTTCAGCGCGCGGTCCACCACGATCTGACCTTCGGTGATGTAGCCGGTCAGGTCGGGGATGGGGTGCGTGATGTCGTCGTCGGGCATGGACAGGATCGGGATCTGCGTGACCGAGCCGGGCTTGCCCTGCACCACGCCGGCGCGTTCGTACAGGCTCGCGAGGTCGGTGTACATGTAACCGGGGAAGCCACGGCGACCGGGGATCTCCTCGCGGGCGCCGCCGATTTCACGGAGGGCCTCGCAGTAGTTCGTCAGGTCGGTCAGGATCACCAGCACGTGGTAGCCGTGCTCGAAGGCCAGGTACTCGGCGGTGGTCAGGGCCATGCGGGGGGTCAGCAGACGCTCCACGGCGGGATCGTCGGCCTTGTTCAGGAACAGCACGGAGCGGGCCAGGGCGCCGGTCCGTTCGAATTCCTGCGTGAAGAACGACACTTCGCGCTGGGTCAGGCCCATCGCGGCGAACACGACGGCGAAGTCACCCTCGTGGCCGGGCACCTTGGCCTGACGGGCGATCTGGGCAGCCAGTTCGTTGTGCGGCAGACCCGAGCCCGAGAAGATCGGGAGTTTCTGACCACGGATCAGGCTGGTGTTCACGTCGATGGTGCTGATGCCGGTCTGGATGAACTCCTCGGGCTTGGCACGCGCGGCGGGGTTCATGGCCTGACCGTTGATGCTCAGGCGCTTCTCGGCGATCACTTCGGGCAGTCCGTCGATGGGGCGGCCCAGGCCGTCGAAGCGGCGGCCGATCATTTCCTTGCTGACGCCCAGGCGGGCCACGTCTTCGACGAGGCTCACGCTGGCGGTCGCGAGGTCCAGACCGCGGGTTTCTTCGAACACCTGGATCACGGCGTTCTGGTCGGTCACGGAGATGACCTGACCGCCGCGCAGTTTGCCGGTGGCGTCCTTGATGTTCACGATGGCGCCGTACGCGAGGTCCGAGGCTGCGTTCACGAACAGCAGCGGCCCGGAGATGTACGCGACGTCGTTGTATTCCTTCTGGAGAAGGGTCACGCTTTCACTCCCTTGAAGGTGGTGTCGAGCTCGCTGAGCACGTCGTCGCGGTACGCGGCGAAGTCACCTTCGGCGGTGTAGCGGGCGCGGGCGAGTTTCTCGATGACGGGGCTCTGGACGATCTCGTCGATGGTCGCGCCGTCCTTGAGGGCCACTTCGGCCTGGTCGTAGAACTTCAGGAACATCTGCATCAGGCCGTAGTTCTTGGGCATGCTGGCGCTGGCGTCGACGGGGTCGAAGCCGTTCTGCTGCAGGAAGTCCTGGCGCAGCATGCGGCCCGCCTCGATGATCAGACGCTCGTTGTCCTGCAGGGCGTCGGGACCGACGAGCTGCACGACTTCCTGCAGCGCCGCTTCCTGCTGCAGCAGGTTGCCGATGCGCTGGCGCAGTTCCGGGAAGTCCTCGCCGACGTTGGCGCGGTACCAGGAGTCCAGGATGGGCGTGAACAGGCTGTACGAGCCGTTCCAGTTGATGGCGGGGAAGTGACGGCGGCGGGCGAGGCCGGCGTCCAGACGCCAGAACGCACCCGTGATACGCAGGGTGGCCTGCGTGACGGGCTCGGACATGTCACCGCCGGCGGGGCTGACCGCGCCGATCACGCTGACCGCGCCGTCGTCGCCCGCGAGGGTCTTGACGGCCCCGGCACGCTCGTAGAACGCGGCGAGCTTGGCGCCCAGGTAGGGCGGGTAGCCTTCTTCGGCGGGCATTTCTTCCAGACGGCTGGAGATCTCGCGCAGCGCCTCGGCCCAGCGGCTGGTGGAGTCGGCCATCAGGGACACGGAGTAGCCCTGGTCGCGGAAGTACTCGGCCAGCGTGATGCCCGTGTAGACGCTCGCTTCACGGGCGGCTACGGGCATGTTGCTGGTGTTGGCGATCAGGATGGTGCGGTGCATCAGGGGCCCGCCGGTCTTGGGGTCTTCCAGTTCCGGGAACTCGACCAGCACGTCCGTCATTTCGTTGCCGCGCTCGCCGCAACCGACGTACACGACGATGTCGGCGTTGCCGTACTTCGCCACGCTCTGCTGGGTCACGGTCTTGCCGGAACCGAAGGGACCGGGGATCGCGGCCGCGCCACCCATCACCAGGGGGAACAGGACGTCCAGGATGCGCATCCCGGTGAGGAACGGCAGGCTGGGGTCGAGTTTCTTGGCGACGGGACGGGGCGCACGCACGGGCCAGTAGTGGGCCATGCGCAGTTCGGTGCCGTCCTCGAGTTTCGCGACAGTGTCGTCGATGGTGTACTCACCGGCGGGCGCGATCCAGGCGAGCTTGCCGCTCTTGTCGGGGGGCGTCAGGACCTTGTGCGTGAAGCTGAACTCCGGCACGGTACCCAGGATGGCGCTGCCGCCGACGGTGTCGCCGACCTGCGCGGTGGGCGTGAAGCTCCACTTCTTGGTGCGGTCCAGGGAAGAGACCTCGATGCCGCGCGCGATGAAGTCGCCCGAAGCCTCGCGGATCTTGTCCAGGGGGCGCTGAATGCCGTCGTAGATGCCGTTCAGCATGCCCGGCCCGAGCTCGACGCTCAGGGGGAGGCCGGTGGTGGCGACGGGCTCACCGACGGTCAGGCCGCTGGTGTCCTCGTACACCTGCACGAAGGCGGTGTTGCCGTCGAGGCGGATGATCTCGCCCACGAGGCGTTCGTTGCCCACGCGCACGATGTCGTACATTTTCGCGCCGTACATGCCGTCAGCGATGACGGCCGGTCCAGCGATGCTCTGCACGACGCCAGTCTTGTTCTGCGTCATTTGGTACTCCTTGGAAGAGGGGGCCGGTTGATGGTAGAAAGTTGATGGAAAGAGATAGAAACACTTCGGTTAGAACTGGTTTTTACCATTATCCATCGACCATCTGCCATCAACCCCCTCACAGTTTGATGTCGAAGCCGATGGTGTCGCGCACCAGTTTGCCCATGTAGGCCTTGGCGTCGACGGTGTCCGGGTTGAACGCGTCGCGCAGGCTGGGGATGGGCAGCAGGATCGGCAGGTCGCGGCCGCGCATGACGCGGGCGGTGGCGGTGGCCGGGTCGGGGATCAGGCCGGTGTCCACGGCGATCAGGCCGTAGGTGCCGCTGATGATCACGCGTTCCAGTTCTGCCACGGCCGTCTCGGGGGTCGCCTCGATCACTTCGGCGCCCGCGAGGCGGTAGCCGGTGGCGGTCTCGGCGTCACTGAGAACGGCGACGCGCTGGGTGGAGCTGCCTTTGGTCATGCCTGGACCTCGCGGCGGATCTGGTCGGTGGGGAGGTCGTAGAACTTGCCACGGCCGATCAGGCGCAGTTTGGCGATCTCGATTTCCTTGCGGCGCAGGAAGTCGAGGATGATGCCCACGCCTTCGGGGTCACCGGCGGCGACGTTGCGCGCGGCAGTGTCCAGGGCGGTGCGGGCGGCGACCTCGGCGTCCTCGAGGCTGGCTGCCTCCAAGATGGCCGAGACGTCGTTCAGGCCGCCCGCGTCCCCACCGGCGAGGCGGGCGTACCCGGCGGCGTCGAGTTTCCCGCCGGCCACGAACAGGTTCGGGTCGAGGGGTTGTCCGGCGCCGGCGCGGGCGATCAGGGCGTTGGTGACGTCGATCTCGCGGCTCAGGTAGCGGCGCAGGCTGGTGTTGCGCGCCACGCTCAGGGCGTGACGGTAGTACCCCTGGTCCAGCGCCACTTCGAGGTCCAGCAGGCGGTTGCTACTGGCGTAGGCCTGCGCACCGGCGCGCATGGCAGCGGACAGCGGATGCCCACTGACAGCGATGGCGGCGGCGGCGCTGGGCAGGTCGCTGCTCTGGGCGGCGGTCTGCAGCGCACTGGCCTTGATGGTGCCGCCGGGGATCAGGCTCGCCAGGATGGCGTCTGCGCCCCGGCCGCCGGCCACGCCGCGCGCCACGGTCTTGAGGTTCACGAGGTCCCACTTCATCAGCAGGGCCTGAATTTCGCGTTTGGCGTCGCCGTCCGCGAAGCCCAGAACCTTCTGGGTCGTGTCGAACAGGTTACGGCTGAGCGCGCGGTCCAGTTCGGGCAGACCGGCGGTCTCGTTGGTGGTGTCGCGCAGGTTCGCGGCGAGGTCGGTTTCGCTCAGGACCCGCAGGAACTCCTGGTAGCTGCCCGCCGCGAGCGCCGAGTCAAGCGAGCGTCCGTCGAGCAGTTTGGTCCGCATGATGCGGACGCGCGTGTTGATGTAAGCGTAGTCGTCGGGCATGTCGGTCCTTACTCGGCCAGCAGTCGGCTGATCTGCGGCGCGAGTTCACCGCGCACGCGGTCCAGTCGGCCGGTGAGGGTGTTCTGGATGCTGGACTTCCCGCCAGGCCCGACCAGGCGGACGCCAGTCTTGACCTGTTCGTTCACGCGGACGTCCAGGGTGCGGCCCAGCTGGGCCAGCGCCTGACGGACGGCGTCGTGTTCGCTCAGGGCAGCCTCGACCGCCTCGGCGTTCGGCAGGACCTGCAGGCCCTCGCTGATCAGCTTCGCCAGGATCACGGGGTATTCGGGCGAGGTGACGCTGGCGTGCAGGTACTGCTCGGAGACCTTGAAGGCCTGGGTCTGCAGGGTGTCCGAGGAGGTCAGGCGCTGGGCGTTGCTGTCCAGGTCGGCGGCGCTGCGGGCGCGGACGAGTTCCGCCTGCCGCTGGTTGTCCAGCTGGCGGGTGCGGCTCTCGACGAGCGTCCGGGCGCGCTCGCGGGCGCCGGCGACGATCTGCTCGGCGCGGGCCTGCGCGTCGGCGCGGATGCGCTCGATTTCGGCCTGGGCTTCGTTTTCGAGGAGCTTGTCGAGCGCCATATCAGTTCAGGATGAACAGCGCAAGGAAGCCGAAGATGACCAGGGTTTCGGGCAGCAGGAAGTACAGCAGCAGGCTGCCGGCCTTGCTGGGGTCCTCGGCGACGGCGCCGACGAGGCTGGAGCCGATGCGGGCCTGGGCGATGCCGGTGCCGATGGCGCCGAGGCCGAGGGCCAGGCCGGCGCCGATGGCGCGCAGGCCCTGGTACATGTTGTCGGCGTTGCTGCCGGCGGCTTCAGCGCCTTCCTGGGCGAGACCGCTGGTGGCGAGGGCGAGGACGAGGGAAGCGACGACGATCTTGTTGTACTTGGTCATGGTGAACACTCCTGAAGGTTATTTAACCTGCCCCTGGGTGGGGCTGAGGCGACGAAGGGGGTTGTAACGGGGGCTGGAATCGGCGTTGAAGCCGGTCGGGTTGAGGAACTCGACCATGTGAAGACGCAGGGGTTGCAGGATGTGCCCGATCAGGGTCAGGGCCAGCACGAAGAAGTGCAGGACCAGGCCCAGAACGATGCCGATCAGGACACCGATGAAGCCCAGGGTCTCACCGAGGCTCCAGCCGAGGTCGGTGCAGAGTTTCGCCAGGATGGCGGACACCAGACCGACCGCGAAGATACGGGCGTAACTGACGACCGCGCCGCCCTGCGAGAGCAGTTCGACCGGCAGCAGCGGGTAGTGCTTGATGACGCGCAGCCAGCCGACGATGAACGCGACGAAACCGGCGTACATGATCAGGATGCGCGGATCGCTGAAGTCGGTGAAGGCGCTGAAGTCCTTCCCGGCCTTGGTGGCGAAGGCCAGCATGATCAGGGCCAGCACGCCGCCGAACAGCGCGATGCCTTCCCAGGTGTGCGTGCTGTCCTTGTGCTTGATGCCCTGCTGGATGCGGATCGCCCAGGCCCACAGGACCTGCAGGATGCCGAAGCACAGCGCGAACACCAGCGCGACGTTGCTGAAGTAGCCGGTTTCCAGGCGGGGGAACACGATCGGGATCACGCCGTAGTGCTTGACGCCTTCCTCGATGGGGTAGGTCACGCCGGTCCAGCTCCAAAGGCTGTTGAGCAGCTCCGGATTGATGTAGAAGAAGTGCATGTGCTCGAGCAGGGTGCCGAAGAACTCGCCGGTCAGGAAGCCCCAGACGATGGTCCAGGCGGCCATGACGTTTGTCACGAAGCCCAGGTCCTTGAGGGTGGCGGGCGGCACGAACGCACCGAAGAAGCTGAGGTTCCAGCCCTCGTTACGCCGGGCCTTGCCGAGCAGCCACATGCCGAACGCCAGGAACATGAGACCGTAGCCGATGTCGGCCATGATGATCCCGAAGAACAGCGGGAAGAACAGCGCCACGACCCAGGTGGGGTCGAAGGTGCCGTACTTGGGCGGCGTCATCAGCCCCATGACGACCTGGAAGGGGCGCACGTAGCCGTTGTTCTTCAGTTCGACCGGCACGAGGCTGTCGTGGTGGTCGTCGGCCGGGTGCAGTTCGTAGCTGACCGCGTCACCGAAAGGCGCGAGGGCCGCGTTGAGGGCGGCGGCGCGGTCTTCGGGGACGTAGCCCTGCAGCGCGAGGCTGTACTTGCCGCGTGCGGCCACGGCGCGGACGTCATGCACGGCCACGCGGTCCTTGAGGGCGTCGCGGATGGCGTACAGGACAGGAGCGTGTGCCTGCGCGAGGCGGTCACGTTCAGCGTTCAGTTCGCGCTGGCGGGTTTCCCCGCTGCGGGCGATCTGTTCCATCTGCGCGGCCGATTCGCTGAGGCTGAGGCTGTCGAAGCGGCCAGGGAGACGCAGTTCGCCGAGGCGGACGCGGCCCAGGGCGGCGCGCGCGGCGTCACGGTCACCGGTCAGGGTGGCGATCAGGCCCACGCGGTTCTGCCCGACCGTTTCGGTCGCCAGGGCGTGGCGGTCACGCAGCGTCTCGTTCAGCGCGGCTTCCAGTTCGGCGACGTTGTCGGTCGGCTGAAGCAGGAAGGGCACGGTCGCCACGCGGCGGCTGCGGTCCAAACCGCCGGCCAGTCGCGACAGGGCGCGCACGGCGTCACCGTAGGTGGCTTCGGCGTCCAGATCAGCCTGGAGTTCCTGACGCTGACGGGCGAGCGTGGCCACGGGAAGCGCGGCCTGCTCGATGGTGTCGGCCCAGGTGGTCTCGGCGGGCAGCGGGGCGGGGGCCGGGCGGTAGCTGCCCAGTTCCGCGAGTGTGCTTTCCACGCGGGCGAGCAGGCGCTCGTCCTCGCGGCGGCTCTGGGCGTCTGGTCCGGCCAGGGTCCCGGTGTTCAGTGGACCGCCCGTGATGGGCTTGAGGTGCAGCACCCCGGCGTTCTGCAGGGCCGCAATGACGGCGTCGCTGTCGCGTTTGCGCGTGGCGATCACGACCTGCTGCATGGGGTTGATCACGGAAGCACCGCCCTCATGATGGTGTCCACGGCCTGGCCCAGTTTGGCTTCGGCGCGGGCGCGGGTGGCCTGTGCCTGCTGCTGGGCGCTGGCGCTGGCCTGCGCGCGAATCTGCTGCACCTCGGCGGCGAGCGTCTGCTCGTGCTCGGTCTGCAGGGCTTTCGCGCGGGCTTCAGCTTCGCGGAGGATGCCGGCAGCTTCCGCCTCGGCTGCTTCCACGGTCGCCTGCGCCTGTGCGCGGGCAGCCTCGATCTGCGCGTCCAGCGCCGCTTCACGGCTGGCCAGTTCACTTAAGACTCGACTTGAGACGTCCAAAACTCACTCCTCCTTTCCCTTCGTGACTCAAGCACCCCGGTCAAGACGCCCCATGAACGTCATGAGGTGTGGCGGGGGTGCGGTGAGTTTTGCGGTGGCCCGACCCTTTGTGATAGTTGCGTCAGACTCGTAATCAATCCTAACACAGCCTCTTCGGGTGTCCGGGAGGGCAAGCGTCCCTGTCGCCCCTGCGGACAGCCGGTCAGCACGCCGTCCCCGGCCGGGTGACGCCCCCCCGCCGGAAGGCCAGACAGAGGCCTGCCTTCCGGGGATGCGGTCGGAGGCAGGCAGACGTGGAGGGTCGCGGATTGTCAGTCAGGCCGCTCAGGGCCGCGTGGAGGGACAGAGGGTCGTCAGGTGGGGCGCGTGGAGCCGTGCGGGGAGGGTGCAGCGGGGCGAATCAGGTGCGACCGGGACAGGTGCGACTGGGACAGATGCACCCGTGACTCATACGGATTCCGTTTGTTTCGCCGACAATCCGGGACTTCACCGGATTGCCAGCTCCACGTCCGGAACCCGTTTTGCTCCCACTCGCTTCGCTCGGATTGAACGGGCTTTGCAGCCCATTCAATCGGAGTCCGTATCAGTCGCCGCCGACGAACACCGGAGCGCCCAGGCCAGTCTCGTTCTCGCTGTAGCCCTGCTCGCTGTGCGCGGCGATGTCCATCCCCGTGACTTCCTGGTTGGCCGGGACGCGCAGCGGCGTGACCAGCGACACCAGTTTCAGCAGGACGAAGCTGCCCACCCCGGCGAAGGCGAGGCTCGCCACGACGCTCACGATCTGCACGATCATCTGCTCGCCCAGGGGCTTGCCGGCGCCGGTCGTCCAGGCGAGCGCGCCGGTCAGCAGGGCGCCCACGATGCCGGCCACGCCGTGGCAGGCGAACACGTCGAGGGAATCGTCGGCGCGCAGGCGGTGCTTGAGCTGCACGGCCCAGTAGCTGGCGGTGGCGCCCAGCACGCCGATCAGCAGCGCCGCCCAGGGGCTCACGAAGGCGCAGGCGGGGGTGATGGCGACCAGACCCACGACCACGCCGGTCGCGGCGCCCACGGCGGTGGGTTTACCGTTGCGGACGCTTTCCCACACCAGCCAGGTCAGCATCGCGGCGGCCGGGGCGATCAGGGTGGTGATGAAGGCCAGCGCGGCGGTCTGACCGGCGCTCAGGGCGCTGCCGGCGTTGAAGCCCATCCAGCCGAACCACAGCAGGCCGGCGCCCAGCAGGACCAGCGGCACGTTGTGCGGCACGTGCGCCACGCGGGGGTGCCCGATGCGGGGCCCGACCACGAACGCCGCGACCAGGGCGCTGATACCGGCGCTGATGTGAATGACGGTGCCGCCCGCGAAGTCCAGCGCGCCGTCCTTGAACAGCCAGCCGTCGCTGCTCCAGACCCAGTGGGCCAGCGGGGAGTAGATCAGCAGGGTCCACAGGCTCCCGAACAGCACGAAGGCCCCGAAGCGCATGCGTTCCACGACCGCGCCGCTGATCAGGGCCAGCGCGATGATGGCGAACATCGCCTGGAACGCCGCGAACACGTAGGTGGGGATGGTGCCGGTCAGGGTGCCGCTCAGGCCTTCGAGGCCCAGGTTGCCCAGGCCGCCGATCAGGGCGTTGCCGCCGGCGCCGAAGGCCAGGGTGTAGCCGGCTAGCATCCAGAGCACGCCGACCAGTCCGATGGACACGACGCTCATCATCATGGTGTTCAGGACGCTCTGGCTGCGGGTCAGGCCGCCGTAGAAGAACGCGAGGCCCGGCGTCATCAGCAGGACCAGCGCGGCGGACACGAGCATCCAGGCGGTGTCGCCGGTGTTCAGTTCGGGTTTGGCGTCCTGCGCGAGGGCCGCGCCGCCCAGCATCAGTGCGAGCGGCAGGGCCGCCTTCAGGGGGGTGGGGTGGGTCATGGTCGCTCCTTGATCGGGGCCGCTCAGGCGGGCGTGAGGCGGGTTTCGGTGACGGGGGTCAGCGCGGCGGCGTCCTGCTCGCCGGTGCGGATGCGCACCACACGTTCGAGCGGCTGCACGAAGATCTTGCCGTCGCCGACCTCGCCGGTCCGGGCGCCCCGGCACACCGCGTCGATGGCGGCCTGCACGAAGGGTTCGCTGACGGCCATGCGGACCTCGACCTTGTCCCGGAATTCCACCATGACCCGCGTGCCGCGGTAGTGCTCGACGATTTCCTGCTCGCCGCCGTGCCCGCTGACGCGCGAGAGGGTGATGCCGCTGATGCCCGCCTGAAACAGCGCTTCCTTGACCTGCTGGACCCGTTCGGGCCTGATGACAGCCGTGACTAGCTTCATGGCGTCTCCTTTTTTCGCCTCAATTTGCAGTGGTCGCATCCCTGCATGGTCCGAGCTTAGGGAAAACCGTGCAGAATGTCAAAGAAATCTTTGCTATTTGGCTAGATTATTCATCACAAGCCGCACAGAAAGCACAGATGCGTGCCCAGTGGCAGGGCCGGAACGACCGCAGGCAGCACGCCCGCCGGAACAGGCCGCGACCGGAGCCGACGCCCCACCGCCTCTCCCCTCCCCCGCTCCGGAGAGAACACCAGAGCAGAACGGGCGACCACACCTGATACGGACTCCGTCTGTTTCGTTGACAACCCGGAACCCGCCCTATTCCCACCCTGCGGGACAGCTCTACGGGTCGCGTCCGATCGGACCGGCTTTTGCCCACCATTCAGCCAGAGTTCGCATGAAACAACGGCGCGGCAGCCCCGGAAAGGACTGCCGCGCCAGGAGTCACGTCGGATTCCGACTGACCCCTTCCCCTTCTATCTGGCGCTACACCAGTCGGCGGGGCCGCAGCCGCAGCCAGAACCGCACGCCCAGCACCGCCACCACGGCCAGCACCACGGCACCCACGACCGGCGCGAACACCGCCAGCACGCTGAGCAGCACGCTCGTGCCGTCCTCGACCCCGCTGACGACCGGGTTGCCCAGCCCGCCGGTCGTGGCGGTCGCCACCGGCCGGACCGCCGCGCGCGTGGCGTGCACGCCGCCCGCCACGATCACGCCCAGCGCCATGCTCAGGACCGGGGGCACGTCGGCCACGCCGGTCTGCGCCGCGAACAGCACCGCGCCCGCTGCCGTGTTCACCACGCCGCCCAGCAGGTGCAGCGCGTGATCCACACCCGGAATCTTGTCGCCCACGAAATCCAGCAGGCCCAGCACGCCGATGCCCACCAGCACCCAGGTGTTGCCCAGCAGATCGAAAGGTTCGTTCAGGCCCAGCACCCCGAAGCGGGACAGCACCCCCACCAGCAGCAGCGGCACGAAGGCGTTCAGGCCCGCCGCGCCCGACAGGCCCAGCGAGGACAGCAGACCGGAGAGCAGTTCCATACGCCCCACAGTACGCGCCGCCCCCAGTTGCCGCGCTAATACTTTCGGAAGTGTTCATGACCAGTGGGTCGCCAGTTCACTCCGGCGACCGTATCAATCCTTCCGGCCCGACTGAAACGCTGCGGATACCCCCTCAGATCACACTGCCCCTACCGATGAGCCGCGCCCTGCCCCACACAGGGCAGACCCCAGCCGCGCGGTCTCTGGGGGAGATCACCATGAAAGCACTGCTGACCCGGCCCCTGACCCTGACGCTCCTCACGGCTGCACTGCTGACCGGTTGCGCCGGGCCCACCACGCCCAGCCCAACTCCGGACCCGACGCCGACCCCGACCCCGAAGGTCGCGCGGGTGGAACTGAACAGCGCCTCACTGCTGCTCGAACAGGGCCGTGAAGGGCAAATGATCCAGGCCACCGCGTACGATGACCAGGGCCGGGTTCTGAACGTGCCCATTACATTCGAGTCCAGCAACCCAGCCGTGATCGAAGTCACTGCCAGTGGCGCGGCCACCGCCCGCACGGTCGGCAGCGCCCAGGTTACAGCCAGCGTGCAAGGGGTCCACTCAGCGCCCGGTATCGCCGCCAGTGGAGTGCTGCAGAGCGGCGTGGTCAGCATCCCCGCCAGCAAGGTGCTGCGAGCCCCGACCTTCGCGGAGGGCGTCACGCCGTTCAGTGTGGGCAGCACCTACACGGTGGTTCTGAAAGACGTCGCCCCCACCGCCGGGAAGCTGTGGTTCAGCCGCGCGCCCGACGGTTCACCCGTGCAGGGCCGCGTGCTGTCCAGCCGCGCCGTCCCCGAAGGCACCGAGGTCACGCTGGAGATCGTGCCGCTGCCCACCCTGTTCCAGCAGTTGCAGGTGGATGAAACGGTCCGTGTGCCCTCGCAGGACATCGAGTTCACCGCGCAGACCCGCGCGGCGTTCGACATCCGCCCCCTCGGGGACGGCCAGTTCGAATTCCGCCCCCGCGCGCAGGGCGTCGCGCCCAGCGGACTGCAGGCGCTGGCCTTCAACGCCGGACCCTTCCGCTGCAGCGGCAGCCTGCCGGAAGCCAGCGTGACCCTGGGCCGCCCCACCTTCACGCTGAACGCCGGGAACCCCACCTTCTCACTGCGGCTGGATCTGCCGCTGCTGGGCACCAAACGCCTGCGCGTGCTGTACTCCGCCAACCCCAGCCTGCGCGTCACGAGCGGCACGCACACCCTGAATGCCAACTTCAACGACAAGAGCCTGACCTGCACCATGCGTGAGGCTGTAGAAGCCCACTTCGAGACCTTCGGGCTGGGCCTGGTCGCTAAGATGCGGCCCGGCCTGCACCTGGGCGGCAGTTACGGCTCGGGCCGCCGCACCCTCTCGGCAGTGGGATCGGCGCGCGCCACCGTCCACATGGGCTTCGACTGCAACTCCGACAGCGGGTGCAACAACCTCTCACGCGCGGACCTCGGAACTGTGCAGGGCACCGTGACCCTGGGAGGCAGTGGCGACCTGCTCCGCGCAGCCCACAACCTGGAAGCCGGGGTGTTCCTCGACACCACGCTGGCGGTCGGGCTGGTCGTGACGGAACTGGACGTACTGCGCTTCCGCTCCGGCTACCGCGCGGCGCTGGACCTCGCGTCGCTGGACACGCAGGTGAACTCCGGGAATGGCGCCGGTTACCGGATCGGGACGTTCAACGACGTGGACGCCTTCGCCGCCGTGCGGGACATCGTGAACACATTGATCGGCGTGAACGTGAGCGGCCTGCCGGAAATTCACATTGAGGGGCCAGGCGTGCGTTCCCCCGTGATCAGTTCCGCCACCCGCGCGGGCACCACCGTGACCGTGCAGCTGGACCCGGCGCGCGTGAACTTCTTCAGCGTCACCTCGCCATTCTCGCTGGGGTACAACGTCAAAGCGGTGCAGCTGCTGCGCCGCTCCGCAACCGGTAGCGTGACCGTGCTGGACAGCGTAACCCCGACCAGCGGCGCAACCACCGTCACCCTGCCGGCCCCCCTCCTGATGCCCGCCGGATCCGAACTGTTCGTGACAGTGGTGCCGAAGGTACTCGATCTCATGCCCGTTGGGACCATCCGCGTGAACTGATCCGCGTCCGCCTGAAACTGATGCGCGGGCCTCCCCCACCGCGCGTCAACCCACCACACCCGGCCCGATCGCCGGGTGTGACGCTGCCCCGTATAGATCCGCCGGGCCCGTGGAGCAGCACCGGGGCAGGTCAGGTGTTACAACTGAGGTATGCTCGCGCGCCTGCTGGGGCACCCGCACGTCCGTGTGGGGGATACTTGGACGGACCTGCCCGGCAGCAAGCCTGCGCTGCTGCTGACCGTCCTGCTGCTGCGCAGCGAGTGGATCACCCGCGACCAGCTGGCCGAGATGCTGTTCCCCGGCCTGCCGCAGTCGCAGGCGCGCACCAACCTGCGCGTGTGCCTATCGCGCGCCACCGCGCTGCCCTGGGCCGCCGGGCTGGAAGTCCAGAAGCACCGCCTGCGGCTGCAGGTCGACACGGACGTCGCAGAACTGCGCCGCGCGCTGCAGGCCGGGGACTGCGAGCGGGTGGCGCAGCTGTACGCGCCGCTGCTGCAGGGCCTGTCCCTGGCCCAGCTGCCCGGACTGGCCGAGCATTTCGAGGCCGAGGGCCGCGCCCTGCACGCCGAATGCGTGGACGCCCTGACCCGCGCCGCTGCGCGGCACCGCGCATCTGGGGACACCCGCGGGGCGCTTCGCCTGCTCGAACGCGTCCTGTCCCTGGACCCCCTGGCCGAGGACACCACGCGGCGCGCCCTAGAACTGTGCCACGACCTGCACGAGCGCGAGCGGGGTCTGAAGCTGTACGCCGCGCTGCGCCGCGCCCTGCACGACGCCGGGGCTGAACCACTGCCTGCCACGCAGGACCTGGCGGCCGCGCTGGGCCGGCAACCGGTGCGGGCGCTGCCCGGCACACTGCGCCGGGCAGACTTGCTGGCTGGCCGGGACTGTGAGGCGGCGCAGCTGGCGGCCGCGCTGCCCGGCGTGGCCCTGATGAGTGGTCCGGCCGGGATGGGCAAGACGACGCTGCTGCGTCACGTCCTGCCCGGCGCACGCTACCTGTCGGCGCAGGAGGGCCTGCAGCACGTACCGTACCATCCGCTGCTCCCACAGCTGCGCCGCGAGCCTCCCAGCCTTGGTCCCTACCGCGAGGATCTGGCGCGGCTGCTGCCGGACCTGTACCCGGACGTTGTGCCCGCACCGTTCGATCCGGGCGTGGGACAGGTGCGGCTGTTGGAAGCGCTGTCGCGAGCGCTGCTGGACGGCGGCCCGCCCCTGATCCTGGACGACGCGCAGTGGGCGGACGACGCCACGCTGGACTGGCTGGCCTACGCCGCGGATCGTCCCGGGGATGGCCTGGTGGTCGCGTTCCGCAGTGACGAGCCGAGCGACGCGCTACGCCGCGCCCTGACGCACCTGGAGCGGCAGGCCACCACCTACCTGCACCTGGAACCGCTGGACCCAGCGGCGCTGGGGGCGTGGCTGGGGGCACTGGGCGGGGAAGGCACGCCGTACCTGGGTGGGTTGTGTGACTGGCTGGCCGAGCACAGTGGCGGCACACCCCTGTACGCCTTGGAGCACCTGCGCGCCCTGTTCGAGGCGGGCGTGCTGCGCGCCGCGCCCGGCGGCTGGCAGCTCAGGGGCCCGCTGCCGGACGCGGGCAGCTGGCCTCCTGCGCCGCAGCTGCAGGCACTGGTGCAGCGGCGACTGGCTCGCCTGAGCCGCCCGGCGCAGCAGGTGCTGGCCGCGCTGAGCCTAGCACCGGACGCCACTGAGGACACCCTGGCCGAGGTGCTGGGGCAGCCGCTGGGTGCAGTGCTGGACGCGCTGGACGCCGCCGCCGCCGCCGCGTTCCTGCAGGAGGGGCGCCTGCATGACCTGCTGCGCCGCGCCGTGAGTGCTGCGCTGCCGGTGGCCCGGCGGCAGCTGCTGCACCGGCAACTGGCCGAGCATCTCAGCCGCCGAGATCCGCACGATCCGGCGCTGATACGCCACTGGACGCAGGCGGGGCTGCCCCAGCGCGCCTGGCCCGCGCGGGCCGCGCACGCCGCGAACCTGCTGGGCGGCGGCCGGGTGGAGGCCGCCGCGCACGAGTGGCGCGCGCTGCTGGGTGAACTGCCCGCCGGGCACCCGCTGGAAGCCCCGGCGCACCTACAGCTGGGCCGGGCGCTTTTCTGGCAGGACCTGCACGTCAGCGAGGCGCACCTACGGGCCGCGCTGGACCTGATCGAGTGGGGGCAGCACGGCCCGGACGACCTGCTGAAACTGGAGGCGCTGCTGGCCCTGGCGGAACTGACTGTGTACGAGGGGCGCGGGCAGGAGGCCGAGGAGTTCCTGAACCGCGCTCTGACCCTGGCAACCGGCCCACTGCCCCCTGCGCTGCACCGCACCCTGACCGAACTGCGGGTCGAGGTGGGCTTCCGGCGCGGACAGTACGACGCGGCGCGCGCCCTGATCCGCGCCGAGCCGCACCCCTGGCCGCTCCTGATGACCCTGGACGCGCTGGGGGACTTCTTCGCCGGGCACTTCCAGGCGTGCGCGCAACGCATGACCGGGCTGCTGGACACGTACCCAGTCCTAGCGCACCAGAACGCCATGGAGGCCGACATAGGCCTTTGCCTCCTGCTGAGCGGGCAGCCTGACCGGGCGCGCGAGGTCCTACGGCGTGGGCTGGCCCGCACGGACCTGGGGCCGCACATGCACGCGCTGATGCTCACGCACCTGGGACACGCGGCGCTCGCAGCCGGTCAGCTGGCCGAGGCCGACATGCACCTGAAACACGCGCTGACCCTGGCGGACGACCTAGGATCCCTGACCTACCGGGCAGACATCCTGCACCGCCTGAGCCTGCTGCGCGAGCAGGCCGGTGACCGGCAGGGCGCTCTGGACCAGGCCGATAAGGCGGCGCGCTGCGTGCGCGAGGTCAGCGACCCGTACCGGGAGGTGTACATCATGGCGACCCATGCGGGCCTGCTGGCCGCGCACGGCGACACGGCCCAGGCGCGGGCGCTGCTGGACGGCTGCGCGCTCCAGGCGGATACGCCTCCCCTGGCCCGCGCAGCCTACCACCGCGCCCGGGCACTCCTGCATCATGCGCAGGGCGACGCTCCACTGACCGCCCAGCACACCCGGCACGAGGAAGCCCTGTGCCGGACGTATGGAATGACGCCGCTGACCGCGCTGCTCCCTGACGTGCCCCGGACCTTTACGACAGATCCCGAGGAGGACCGGGGAACAGCAGCCGGGAACACGTGACGGGGCGTAGGCTCAGCGCAGGTAGGCGACCAGCAGGTCCACCCCGGCGCGCAGGTCGGCCTCGTGCACGGCCTCCACGACAGTGTGGACATAGCGGGTGGGGAGGCTGAGGGTCAGGGTGGGCACGCCGCCCCGGCTGCGCTGGATGGCCGCGCCGTCCGTGCCGCCCAGGGCCAGGACCTCCAGCTGCGCGGGAATGCCCCGGTCCTGCGCCAGATCCCAGAACGCATCGACGAGCGCGCGGTGCGAGATCATGCTCGAATCGAAGACCTTGATGCCGATGCCGTCCCCGAGGCGGGTCACGGCCTCATCCGGGGCCACGCCGGGCGTGTCCACAGCCAGCGTCACGTCCAGACCGATGCCGACCGTGGGCTGCGCGCCGTACGCGGCAGTGATCGCGCCGCGCAGGCCGACCTCCTCCTGGGTGCTGAACACCGCGATCAGCTCGTGTCGCAGGTCCTGGCCGCGCAGGGCGCGCAGCGTTTCGAGCAGCAGGAACACGCTGGCGCGGTCGTCCATGGCCTTGCCGCACACCAGCCGCCCGACCCGGCGGGCCGACTGGTCCAGCGTGACCATGTCCCCGACACGCACCTGCGCTCGGACCTCGTCGGCACTCAGGCCCAGGTCGATGAAGAACTCCCGGACCTCCGGGATCTTCTTGCGTTCCTCGGCGCTGGCAATGTGCACGGGCTTGCCGCCGGGCGTCAGGATGCCGGGCAGCGCCCCGCCGCGCGCGTGCACGGTCACGTTCCGCGCGAACAGGTTGCGGGTGTCGAAACCGCCCAGCGCCTGCACCCGCAGGAAGCCCCGGTCGTCGATGAAGCGCACCAGGAAGCCGATCTCGTCCATGTGCGCGCTGATCATCACGCGCTCGGCCACCTCGCCCTTTTTCGGGGGGCGGGCGGCGCGGCGGGCGATCACGTTGCCCATGGCGTCCACGCGGACCTCGTCGGCCAGTCCTTCCAGTTCGGCCAGCACGAAGTCGCGCACGGCGTCCTCCTGTCCGGGCACGCCGGGCAGGTCCGACAGGTGCATCAGCACGTCCAGGCGCAGTTCGGGGACGGAGGGGGCCTTCCTATCCTTCTTCCGGGTTTTCGACATGCCCGCCAGTATGCCCCGCCCCGCCCGGCGCGCTGACCGGCGCGGTCCCCGCTGACGGGACGGACGCAGACGCTGCTTTCGGGGGTGCCAGTTTCGGAGGTGGCGGCGGGCGCAGGTCCGTGCCGTTGAACTGCCCCTGCGCCTCGGCCAGCCCGGACGCCGCCCAGACCTCCACGGCGTTCGCGCCCAGCCGCACCAGTTCGCTCAGGTCGTTCTTCTCCTCGTCGCGCCAGCGGCTCAGCACCCAGTCCGGCACCGCCCAGCCCGCCGGGGGGCGCGAGATGCCGATCTTCAGGCGCGCGAACGCCTCGTGCCCCAGCAGCCGGATGATGTCGCGCACGCCGTTCTGCCCGCCGTGCCGCCCACCCATCCGCACTTTCAGCAACCCGAAGGGGCTGTCCAGGTCGTCCTGCGCGACCAGCAGGTCCGTGCCCTCCAGTTTGTAGAACGACATCAGCGGCGCGACCGCCCGGCCCGACGCGTTCATGAACGTCAGCGGTTTGACCAGCAGCACCTTCTCGCCCGCCCCCGGCCCCAGGCGCACCTCGGCCACCTCGGTGTCCTTGCCTTCCTTTCGCCACGTCGCCCCGGCGCGGCGGGCGACCTCGTCGACGACCAGCCAGCCCACGTTATGCCGCGTCTGCGCGTACCCACTGCCCGGATTGCCCAGGCCCACCACCAGTTTCACAGGCGGCTCAGGCTTCCAGGCTGTGCAGGATCTCGCGCCACTTCGCCTCGGTCTCGCGGACGCGCAGGTCCGTGCGGGCGCGGTTGTACCCGCCCCGGAACTCCGCGAAGCGCGTGTCGGTCTCGGCGAACAGCAGGCCCAGCGCCTGACGGATGTCGGTCACGTTCCGTTCGGTCAGGGTGGTGTCCTTGGCGTCCAGCACCTCGTCCAGCGTGGCCATCAGGCCCGACAGCGGCCGCAGCCACTGGAACTGCGGGTGGTTCATGACCAGCGAGTACAGCTCGAACGGCCCCCCGACCGGGCCGTTCAGGAACTCGTAGTCACTCTTGGCGAAGTCCAGCAGCGCGGAGTGAAAATGCCGCAGCGCCGGGACCAGGGCAGTAAGTTTCGCGCGAACAGCAGCGTCAGTCATGCCCCCAGCGTAGCAAGGCCCGCCCGGTCAGGCTGAGGACCGTCTCCCATTCCGCCGCGCCCCTTGGCTTGCGCCGCGCCTGCTTCCGCCGCGCCCGTCCCGTCCCCACGCGGGGCGCGTGGCGTGTCAGGATGAGCGGCATCCACCTGCAGTGTCTTTTCCCCGCTCCGGGCCACCCGCGGCTCCGGGCGACGGAGGCCCGTCATGAACCAGTTCCCACCGGACCCGGACGCGCCGGGACCGCCCGGCACTCCCAGTCTTCAGCTGACCGTCGCCTTCTACCCGCCGCAGTACGCCGCCGAAGTGCGCGGCGCGCCACTGGCCCGCCTGGACGCCCGGCTGCTGCACCTGCACGCCCGCACCCCGCTGCCGACACTGCGCGCCGTGCTGCACGACAGCGCCCGCCTGCTGGGCGCGCACCTGACCCTGCACGGCGCGGCGCTGGACCTGCACGCCGATCCCTGGAGCGACGGCGGCACCCTGCGCGGCGAGACGCTGGCCGCCGCCCGGCACCGCCTGATGCTGCCCGGCCCGCCCCGCCCGCTGGCCCCCGCCGACCTGCGCGCCCTGACAGACCGCTGGACGCACGGCACGCTGCTGCTCGTGCAGGGCGGGCAGGTGACCGAGCAGCTGAACCTCGCCGACGAACTCGACCGCCTGACACTGCACGGCGCCCTGCACGGGTCGCCCGGCCCGGCCACGCGCCTGCACGCGCACCGCCTGCGGCCCGGCGGGCAGCTGGAACAGTGGCTGGCCGCGCCGCCGCGCCGGTGATACCGACCACTCTGAGCGGGCGGCAGCGGAGCGGCCGGGAGGGAAGCAGGGCCTTCGCCCCGTCTCCCCCGCCGGCCGCTCTGAGCGGTGACGACCTGCTTACAGAGTACCCTTGAGGGTGGTGGCGACCTTGAAGCGCACCTTCTTCCCGGCGGGAATGGTGATGCGTTCGCTGGTGCCGGGTTTCACGCCGGTCCGGGCGGCGGTCTGGGCGATGCTCAGCGTTCCCAGGCCCGGCAGGCCGACGCTGTGGCCGCTGCGCAGCGCGTCGATCACGCAGTCGACCAGGGTGCTGACCGCCTCGCCCGCCTGTTTCTTGTTCAGGGTGGTGCGGTCGGCGACCATGTCGATGATCTGCGTCTTGGCGATCTTCCCGGCGTCGGCAGGGGCAGCCTCGACCGGCGCCTTGGAGGCCTTGGCGGCGGGACGGGTGGCGGGTTTCTTCGCGGCGGGCTTGCTGCTCTTGGCCATGCGGGAACCTCCGGGAACTGAATTGAGCGGTGAATTTTTGGCTCAAATGCACACTAACACACCATTGCCGTCCGTCAAGCGAAGAACGGCGACCCAGTCGGAGCGCAGCCCACCCCGCCCCGGCCGCCAGGGTCCGGAAACCGCGACTGGATGAGAAAAACCCCACAGTCTGCCTCCGTGGCCCGGCGGCGGCACCCCCCCCGGATTCCCCCGGCGCGGCCGGGTGGCGAGGACGCCGTTCCACCCGGAGTGCTCAGGGCGCGCGCAGGGCCAGCGTGCGGGTGCGGCCGGTCAGGGCGTCCAGGGTCCACAGCCGCCCGCGCAGCGGCTCGCCCACGCCGCCCAGCACCTTCAGGGCCTCCAGCGCCATCATGTTCCCCACCACCGCCGGAACCGGCCCGATCACACCCGCCTCGTCGCAGGACAGGTCGTCGCCCGGATCGGGGAACACGTCCCGCAGGCCCAGGCCAGGGCCGAACACGCTGACCATGCCGCTCGTGCCGCTGGCCGCGCCCCACACCCACTCGCGGCCCAGCGCCGCGCAGGTATCGGCGATCAGGTACCGCGTCTCGAAGTTGTCGGTGGCGTCCACCGTCAGGTCTGCGCCGCCCAGCAGGTCGCGGGCGTTCCCGGCGTGCAGACGCGGGGCGGTCGCCACCACCACGAAGGGATTGATGGCCTGTGCGCGCGCGGCCGTCACGGCGGCCTTGGGCCGCCCCACGTCGCCCTGCGTGAACTGCGTCTGCCGATGCAGGTTGCTCAGGTCCACCGTGTCGCTGTCCGCGATCACCAGCCGCCCCACGCCCGCCCCGGCCAGCGCCAGCGCCACCGGCCCGCCCAGCCCGCCCGCCCCGACGATCAGCACCGACGCGGCCCGCAGGCGCTCCTGCGCGCCGGCCTCCAGCCACTCGGGCACCAGCAGTTGCCGGGAGTACCGGCGCAGTTCGCTGCGCCCGATCAGCTGAGGCGGCCCCGGAATCGGTCGGTCGGTCATGCCCCGGAGTGTAGTGCCGCCGCGCCGCGCAGCGCGCCGTGCCCGGCCTTCGCCGTACAATGCCGCGCGTATGCCCGCCCTGATCCTGCTGACCTCCTACCTGCTGGGTTCACTGGTGTCGGGCGTGCTGTACTCGCGCGCGCGGGGCGCGGACATCCGGGGGCGCGACCTGCCCGGCGCGAGCGGCACGTACCGGCAGTACGGCGCGGCCGCCGCCGTCCTGGTGACGGCCGGGGACCTGCTGCGCGGCGCGCTGGCCGCCCTGACCGCGCAGTGGGCCGCGCCGGAACTGGGCTGGCTGGCGGCGCTGGGCGTGGTGCTGGGCCACTGCTACCCGGTGTTCTTCCGGTTCCGGGGTGGGGCGGGCATCGTGCCGCTGATCGGCGTGCTGCTGGTCACGGCCCCGCTGACGCTGCTGCTGACGCTGGGCGTGGCGGCGCTGGTGATTCCCGCGTACCGCGCCTGGGGGCAGCGGCGGGTGGGTCTGAACGCCGTGCCGTTCGCGGCGGCGGTGGCCGTGCCGCTGGGCCTGCTGTTCGCGGCGCGCTACGGGGGCCTGCCGGAACTGCTGGCCGGCGGGGCGGTCATGGCGGCGCGCAGCCTGCACCTGCTGCGCCAGGGAGGCCCGGCATGAACCGCTCCCGGCCGGCTGTCCGGCGGCCCGCTGGGCAGTTCCTGGCGCGCGGCGCGGCGCTGCTGACCCTGGCCCTGCTGACGCTGGGCCTGAACGCCCAGGCGGGCGCGGTGATCGAGGACCGCACCCTGCGCGCCGAGGACGGCCCCCGCCTGCTGTGGTCGCGCACCTTCCCGGCCAGCCTGGGCAGCCTGACCGACCCGCTGGAGGTCGGCGCGACCGTGTACCTGGGCGTCGGGCCGGTCGTGTACGCCTTCGGGCCGGGCGGCGTGATGCAGGACCGCGCGGACCTGCCGGGCACCGTCACGTCCCTGGACGCCTCCGGGGGCGTGGTGCGCGTGACCACGCAGCTCGGCAGCGTGAACGAACGCTTCACGCTGGACAGCGCCGGCGGCCTGCTGACCGTGCAGGAACGCGTGACCTTCCCCCCCGACCCGGAAGTGACCGGCTGGCTGGCCCGCGCCGCCGACAGCGTGCCGCCCGCCGACCTGGAACGCGCGGCCGCGCAGGACCCCCTCAATCCCTTCCTGGCGCTGCGGCAGGCGCAGGCGGCGCGCGGCGACGACTACGCCGCCCTGAGCGCCGTGCGCCGCGCCCTGAACGTCACCATGCCGTTCCCGGCGTGGGTGCAGCTGGCCGCCCGGCTGGACGGCGCGGGCTTCCCGTCGGCGGCGGACCTGGCGCTCGACCGGGCCCGCCGGGACGCCGCCGCGCGCGGCCTGGACCCGGACGTGCCGATCTCGCGCGGGGCGCTGGGCGCGTACGGGAACCCCAGCGGGTACGTGGGCACGCTGCTCGAACAGAACCGCCTGGCGCGGGCCGCCACCTGGATGACGTACCTGCGGGACCTGCACCCCCGCTTTCAGGGCGGCGCGGCGCTGTACACCCGCTACGCCCGCATCCTGGACGAACAGGGCCGCGAGGGTGAGGCCGAGGAGTGGCGGCAGTTCACGCGGTCCCTGAGCAGCGGCACGCTGTACAACCTGGGCCCCGAGGGCCTGGACCGCGTGCGCGGCGCGGCGCGACTGGCGGCGCTGGCGCTGCTGCTGACCCTGGCGGCCGCGCTGCTGACCCTGGCGGCGCGTGCCTGGCCGGCCCAGTGGGAGGACACCCGCGCGCTGGGCGGCCGGTACCGCTCGTGGCTGCGCCACCCGCTGTCCCGCGCCCGGCGGGTGTTCGTGGGGTACACCTCGCCCAGCGAACGCCTGATGCTGACGCTGCTGGGCGCGGCGCTGCTGGGCGCGCTGGGCGGCCTGCACTGGGCGGCGCACGCCGGCGCGGCCCAGCAGTCCCCGGCCCTGAGCAGCGGCACGTACGGGGGTGGGTGGGGCAACGCGCAGCTGGCCGACCTGACCCTGCGGCCGGGGCCGGACTCGGCGCTGCTGACCGGACTGGCCGCGCAGCTCGACGGCGAGAACGGCGTCGCCCGTGAGCTGTACACCCGCGCGCTGCCGGACGCCTGCGCCCGCAACAACCTGGGTGTGATCGCGCAGGCACGCGGCGACGAACCGCAGGCCCGCGACCTGTACCGCGCCGCCCTCTCGGCCCGCCCGGACCTGAGCGCGGCGGCGTTCAACCTGGGCCTGAATCCCGGCGCGGCGTCCCTGGAATTCCAGCGGGCCAACCGGCCCGGCGAGCCGCGCCTGTGCTACCCGGACCAGCGCAGCGTCACGCGGGCCGTGACCGGCGACCTGAGCGTCACGCTGCGCGCCGCGCTGTCCAGTCCGGCCGCGCTGCTCACGGACCCGTCGGTGGGGAGCCGGGTGGCGCTGGGCCTGCTGGGTTCAGCGGTCCTGACGGCGCTGCTGGCGCTGTCGCTGCTGCTGCCGCGCACGCCGCTGCCGGCGCGCCTGTCGCGCCCGGCGGGGTTCCGGCTGCTGGCGCTGCTGCTGCCCGGCTCGTCCCTGATCGACAGTCCGTGGGGCGGCGTGCTGCTGCTCGCCTGGGGCGGCGCGGCGGCCGGACTGGCCCCCGCGACCGGCCTGACCAGTTTCCCGACCCTGCCGGAACTGACGCGGGGCGGCGCGCAGGCGGCCCTGACCGGCCTGCTGATCCTCACGTACGTCGTGAATACCCTGGTGTTCGTGGCGGCCGAGGTGCGGCACGCGCGTCGGCTGCGGCGGGACGCGGCGGGCGCGGACGGGGGCTGATACGGATTCCGTTTGTTTCGCTGACAATCCGGAACTTCACCGGATTGCCAGCTCCACGTCCGGAACCCGTTTCTCTCCTACTCGCTTCGCTCGGATTGAACGGTCTTTGCAGCCCATTCAATCGGAGTCCGTATGACGGGGCCTGCATGCAGTCATACAGCCGGGCCCGGCGCGGCCCTGCTAGGGTGCGCGCATGAAGCTGGTGGTGGGTGTTTCCGGTGGAAGCGGCATTCCGTACGCGCACGCGGTCCTGCGCGCCCTGCACGACCTGGACGTGGAATCGCACCTGATCGTGTCCAGCGGCGCCAAGCGGGTCATGACCGCCGAGGGGAGTGGGCCGCAGTTGCCGGACCTGACGGCGCTGGCCCGGCACGTGCATGATGACCGGGACCTCGCCGCGGGCGTGGCGAGCGGGTCGTTCCGGACGGACGGCATGCTGATCGTGCCGTGCAGCGCGGGCACGCTGGCGAAGGTCGCGCACGGGTTCGCGGACAACCTGCTGGCCCGCGCGGCGCACGTGACCCTCAAGGAGCGGCGCCCGCTGGTGCTGGTGCTGCGCGAGGACCCGCTGCCGCGCCCAGCGCTGCTGAACATGCTGGCCGCGCACGACGCGGGCGCGACCGTCATGACGGCCAGCGCCGGCTTCTACCACGCCCCGCGCAGCGTGGAGGAACTGCTGCACTTCGTGACGGCGCGCGTGCTCGATCAGTTCGGGCTGGACGTGCCGGGCTTCCAGCGCTGGCGGGAGGACGGGGCATGAGGGGGGGCACGTGAAGGTCGCGGCGCTGATCCCGGCGGCGGGGTCCGGCACCCGCCTGGGCCTGGGCCCCAAGGCCTTCGTGCCGGTCGAGGGGCGCACGCTGCTGGGCCGCTCGGCCGCCGCGCTCACCCCACACGTCCATGAGGTCCTGATCGCGCTGCCCGCCGGGCTGGACCTGCCGGGCGACGTGCCGGGCCGCGCCGTGCTGGGCGGCGACACGCGGCAGGCGAGCGTGCTGGCGCTGCTGCGCGCCACGGACGCCGACGTGGTCCTGATTCACGACGCCGCGCGGCCCTTCCTGCCAGTGCGCGTGATCCACGACCTGCTGGTCGCCGTGCAGGAGGTCGGGGCGGCCACCGCCGCGCTGCCCGTGGCCGACACGCTGGTGCGCGCCGACCGGGCCGGCGACTGGGGCACCCTGACGCCCCGCGAGGGCCTGTGGGCCGTGCAGACCCCGCAGGCGTTCCGGCGCGCGGCCCTGATCGCCGCGCACGAGGCCGCGCTGGCCGACGGTCACGCCGCCACCGACGACGCCGGACTGATCGCCCGCGCGGGGCAGCCGGTGGCCCTGGTGCCCGGCGACGCCCGCCTGCTGAAGGTCACCACGCCCGGCGACCTGTTGCTCGCGCAGGCGCTGGCCCGCGTGTGGGATGCTGAGGCGTCATGAGCCACGTCCCCGCCGACCCTGCCCCCCACGTCACGTACTTCGCGCCGGCGAAGGTGAACCTGGGCCTGAGTGTCCGTGACCTGCGCGCCGACGGCTACCACGAGCTGCACTCGCTGATGGTGCCGCTCAACGTCGGGGACGACCTGGACATCGCCCCGGCCGACACCCTGACCCTGAGTGTGCAGGGCGCGGACCTGCCCGCCGACGAACGCAACCTGGTGTTCCGCGCCGCCCGCGCGTACCTGGACGCTGCCGGGCAGCCTGGAGGGGCGGCCATCACGCTGCACAAGCGCCTGCCGCTGGCGTCCGGGCTGGGCGGCGGCAGCAGCGACGCCGCGACCACCCTGATGGCCCTGGCGCGGCTGTACCCGGCAGGCGTGGACCTGCCGGGGCTGGCCCTGAAACTGGGCGCGGACGTGCCGTTCTTCCTGCTGGGCCGCGCCGCCGTGGCGTCCGGCGTGGGTGAGATCCTGGCCCCGCTGCCCGTGCCGCCCGTGTCGCTGGTCCTCGTGAACCCCGGCGTGGAGGTCAGCGCCCGCGACGCCTACGCCTGGCTGGACGCCGAGGAGGCCTTCACGCCCGCACTGGACACCGAGGCGATCCTGGCCGCCCTGACGAACGGCCGCCCCGTCCCGTACCTGAATGCCCTGCAGGGCCCGGTCGCCGCGCGCCACGCGCCCATCCGCGAGGCGCTGACCGCGCTGGAGACGGCCGGGCTGCACTCGCCCCTGATGAGCGGCTCGGGCAGCACCTGTCTGGCCCTGGCCCGCGACGACGCCCACGCCCACGACGCCGCGCACGCCCTGGCCCGCCGGTACCCGCACTGGTGGGTGCAGGCCACCCGCACGCTGTAACGGGAGGGTGTGGGCTGTGGGAAGCAGGGATCCTACCCCGCTCTCACCGCTTCCCACCCACCGCTTCACCGCCCGGTGCGCGGCGGGCCGCGTGGTGGCGCAGCAGGTCGTACAGCAGCGCGCCCAGGAACACGGCGGCGCCCAGCCCGAACACGCCGGGCACGCCCGCCAGCTGCCACGCCACGCCGCCCAGGACGGGACCGGCAGCGTAGCCGAGCGCCTCGACAGCCATGACGGTGCCCCACGCGGCGGCCCGCTGTCCTTCCGGGAGGGTCCGGGCGACCAGGCCGTTCCAGCCGGTGATGAACGCGCCGTACCCGGCGCCCAGCAGCGCGCCCAGCAGGGGCAGCAGCGCGGTCACGCCGGGCAGGGCGGCCAGCGCGAAGGTTCCGGCCAGCAGCAGCAGGCCCGGTAGCAGCGCGCGGCGCGGGTTGCCCCGGTCGGCGCGGCGGCCGATCAGCCACACGCTCAGGCCGAAGGTGGCCAGGGCCAGCGCCCCGCCGGGCAGCAGGTCGCGCACGGTCAGGTCCAGGCGGTCCAGCAGCGGGTACAGGACGGTGCTCAGTAGCGCCGGGGCGAGCGTCTGCACGAACGCGGCGGGCAGCAGCCCCGCGACGGGCCGCCAGTCGCGCCACACCGCCCCGGCCCGCTCCGGGGCAGGCAGCCGCACCCGCAGCAGGCTCAGGGCCAGCAGCACCGTCAGGAGTTGCGTGACCATCAGTGCCGTCCAGGTCAGGTCCGGCCAGCCTTTCATGAGCGGCCCGACCACCAGCGCGCCGGTCAGGATGGCGGGCGCGACACTCAGGTTGCTGACCGTCAGGGCGCGGGCGGTGCGGCCCGGCACGGCCAGCGCCTGCGAGGCGCTCATGACGCCCGGCCACAGCGCCGCGTACCCGACCCCCCACGCGGCGCACACCAGCACGCCGCTCAGGGCGTGCGGGGCGTGGCGGGCCAGCAGCAGCGCCGCCAGCCCCAGCAGCGGGCCGGGCAGCAGCGCGGCGCCCAGGCCCCAGCGGCCGATCAGCAGTCCGGCGGGACCCTTGGCGAGCGCGTCGGCGAGGTAGTGTGCGCCGGCCATCGCGCCGATCGTGGCGGCGCCCAGCGGCAGGGCCGGGCCACTGACCGGCAGGGCCGACACGAAGAACCCGGTGCGGACGGTCTCGCACAGGGTCAGCAGGGCCAGGAGCCGCAGCATGGTCAGGGGCCGCAGCCACAACACAGCGCCGATTGTACGGCCCACCGGTCGGCCACCCCCCCAGGTGGGGGCATCAGGTCTGAAGGTCGCGGGCGGTAAGTGACCCGTAAGGCCGCCGGACGTACGGTGCCGGTCAGAGGCCCGGACGTCCCGCCCGGCGCCTGTTCCCACCCGATCCCCATCACCGACAAGGCCGTTCTGAACGCTGCTGGCGTTCACCTGCGGCCCACAGGAGTGCGCCCATGACCCTTCACGATCCCGTGCTCAGCCTGCACCCGCCGCTGCTGACGCCCACTACGTCGTTCCCGGCGCTGCTGCACGAACCCGAGCGGCACACGCTGCCGGACGGCGAGCTGCTGGTGTTCCGCTTCACGAACGGGTACGGCGCGGCCGTCACCTGCCCGGCCACCCCGGACGCCCGGCTGGATTTCTGCGTGCTGGACTGCACGGTGCCGGTGCCGCAGCCGTGCTTCGACACGCCGGTCAGCGGGCAGTTCCTGAGCGGCCTGACCCACGCCGGCACCCAGGGGCTGCTGATGCTGACCGAGCGCCTGCCGGTCCATCCGCGCCGCGCCGCCGCGAACGCCGCCCTGCTGCACGAAGAGTTCTGACCCGGCGGGCCGCTGAGCCCGGCCTTCTGAACCCGCCCCGGCTGTTCCGGGAGCGGGTTTCTGCACGTCGCGGCGGCAGGACCGGGCGCTATGCTTCACGGACCAGAGGCAGACAGAGCAGGCAGCAGACACCGCCCCGGCACGGGCGCGGGTGTCAGGGGAGCGCAACGTGAGGCACAGACGGCAGGCGGCAGGCGGCGTGAGGAAACGGTCAGGATGGGCGGTCGCGGGGCGCGTGGCGCTGGGGGTCACGGCGGCGCTGCTGCTGTCGGCGGGAGGCGCGGCCGCGTGGCTGCACCTGTCGGCGCAGGCGCGGCACGCCGGGAGCGCGCCGGTGGGCGGACTGGGCGGCGCGGTCACGGTCACGCGGGACGCCTGGGGCGTGCCTCACATCCGCGCGGCGACCGACGCGGACGCGGTGTTCGCGCTGGGCTTCGCGCACTGGCAGGACCGGGCGTGGCAGATGGACTTCCAGCGGCGCGTGGCGCAGGGCCGACTGGCCGAGGTGCTGGGCGAGGCGGCCCTGCCGCAGGACCGCTTCCTGCGCACCTGGGGCTTCGAGCGGGCCGCCCAGGCGGCGCTGCCGGCACTGTCGGCGCAGTCCCGCGCGCTGATCCGTGCGTACACGGCGGGCGTGAACGCCGCGCAGGCGCAGGGCCGGACCGCGCTGGAATTCCGGATTCTGGGCTATGCGCCCGAACCCTGGCGTGAGGTGGACAGCGTGTCCTGGAGCAAACTGATGGCCTTCGATCTGGGCGGCAACTACGAGGAGGAGGTGCTGGGCGCGCAGGTCGTGCGCCGGCTGGGCGCGGACGGACTGGATCAGGTGACGGCCCCGTACCCGGACGGCGCGCCGACGGTCCTGAGCGACGACGAGCTGAGCGGCGCGGCGCAGTCCCTGACCGGGACGGCCGCAGCGGGCGAGCCGTCCGAAGCGACCCGGCCCCCCACCACCCTCCCCAGCGCGACCCTGCCCAGCGCAACCGTGGCCGCGCTGCGCTCGCACCTGCAGGCGGCGCGGACGCTGGGGTTGCAGGCCGTGCCGGGCAAGGGCAGCAACAACTGGGTGATCGCCGGGAGCCGCACGGAAAGCGGCAAACCGATCCTGGCAGACGACCCTCACCTGGCGCTGACCGCGCCGATGCTGTGGTACCTCGCGGACGTGCAGGGCGACCGGCTGAAGGCCATCGGGGCGAGCATTCCGGGCCTGCCAGCCATCGTGATCGGGCGCAACGAACGGGTCGCGTGGGGCGTGACGAACGTCAACCCGGACGTGCAGGACCTGTACATCGAACCCGGGGACGCCCCCCTGACCAGCCGCCGCGAGGTCATCCGGGTCAAGGGCGCACCCGACGTGATCCTCACGGTGCGCAGCAGCCGGCACGGGCCGATCATCAGCGACGCCGGGGCGGGCGCGGTCGGGCCGCGCGTGGCCCTGAAATGGACGGCCCTGCAGGGCGGCGACACGACCATGGACGCCTTCCTGGGCCTGAACTACGCGCGCAACTGGGCGGACTTCACGGGCGCGCTGCGGTCCTACGTGGCCCCCAGTCAGAGTTTCGTGTACGCCGATGTGGACGGCAACACCGGCTACTACGCGCCGGGCCGCATTCCCGTCCGGCGCGGCTGGGACGGCAGCCTGCCGGTCAGCGGGGACGGGTCGCGCGAGTGGCAGGGCTTCATTCCGTTCGAGCAGCTGCCGCACACCTTCAACCCCGCCGACGGATTGATCGTCACCGCGAACAACCGGGTCGTGCCGGACAGCTACCCGCACGCGCTGGGCAACGACCGCAACTGGGCCGAACCGTACCGCGCCCAGCGCATCACGGACCTGCTGGACACCGGCCGCAAACTCACGGTCGCGGACGTGCAGCGCGTGCAGCTGGACACCCTGAGTCTGGTGTGGGCGGACCTGAAGGAACCACTGCTCGCCACCCGGCCCGGCAGCGACCGCGCCCGGCAGGCCCTGGAGCGGCTGCGCGGCTGGGACGGTCAGCAGACGACCGGCAGCGTTCCCTCGACCCTGTTCGAGGCGTGGCTGATGCAGCTTCAGGAGATGGCCCGCGACGAACTGGGCAACGACGCGGTCATGAACAGCCTCTCGGTCCTGAAGCAGCTGCGCGGGAACGGCGAACTGTGCGCCGTGAACGGCAGCGGCGACTGCGCCGGCCTGCTGACCCGCACGCTGGAGGCCGCCCTGACCGACCTGGAAGACCGCCTGGGACCCGACCTGAACAGCTGGACGTACGGGCAGCTGCACACGGTCGCCAGTCACCACCGCGCCTTCGGGAAGGTCAGCGCGCTGGCATGGCTGTTCAATCACGAGGCCCCCACGCCCGGCGGCACGAACACCGTGAACGTCGCCCGCCCCGAGCACGGCACCTTCCGGCAGACGCACGGCGCCAGCTACCGCCAGATCGTGGACCTCGCCAGCCCCAACCGCAGCGTGTACATCGGCAGCCTGGGCCAGGAAGGGCACCCGCTGGCGCGCCACACGGCCGACCAGCAGGCCCGCTGGATCGCCGGGGAGTACCTGCCCATGAGCACCGACCCCGCCGACTGGGGCCGCACCCGCCAGCTGACCCTCACGCCCCGCCCCTGATGCGCCGGCGGGAGTGTCCGGCCCCTGTCTGCCCGGCTGGCCGCCCGCTGGCGTCCACCGTGCTTTCACACAGCCCGCCGCCCTGCCCGGCAACCCGGTACACTCCGGAACATGGCTGACCTTCACCGCGTGCGCGACGCCCTGCGCGCCAGCATGACCGCCTGGGCCACCCTGGACCTGCGGGGCGACCAGGCCCGCGTGGCCCTCGCCCCGGACCTCGACGTGCTCGCCCCGCAACTCGACCTGCTGGACCCCGCCTGGAGCCTCACCTGGGCCTGCGACAGCGTCACGCCGCCCGTCGTGCGCGCCCGCCTGACCGTGCAGGGCGTGGTGCGCGAGGGACTGGCCACCGCGCACTCGCTGCCGGACGCCAAACGCGCCGCGCTGGCCGACCTGGCCCGCACGTACGGCGTGCGCCCCACCAGCGACCCCGTCTGGGTCGAGTACGACCCGGAAGACGGCGCGAACACCACCGAACTCGAAACCGACACGCCCGTCCCCACCGAGACCCCCGAACGCCCCCTGCCGCCCGAACCGCCCCGCGACCCGCAGATGGAGAAGGCGCGGCGGCACATCGAGGACCTGCTCGAACAGCTGAAAGTCGCCGGGCGCGGCGGAGAGGCCGCCCGCATCCTGATGCGCGGCTACGGCGAGACGCTCGAGGAGAGCCGCGCCATCTACAAGGAGCTGCACGCCATCCTCAAGGGCTGACCGCCGCCGCTGCCGGGAGAACCTCAAGGGAACGTAACGGCCCGCCTGTGCCCCCGGTGAGGGAGGACCCGCCGGCATCCCGTACACTGACAGCCGATGCGCAAGTTCCTGGCCTTCGGTGACGTGCACGCCGACTTCGACACCCTCTGGGCCGCCCTGCGCGCCGCCAGCTGCGCCGACGCGAACGGCCAGCCCACGCCACCCGTCCTGGCCGGCCTGTATCAGGTCGTCCTGATCGGCGACCTCGTGCACCCCAAGAACGACCGCGAGTACAGCCGCCTGACCGGCGTGCACCGCTTCGACCCGAAGAACCCCGACCACCTGTTCCTCGCCGCCCGCGAGCAGGTCAAGCACCTCGACCGCCTGCGCGAGTACCAGCTGGCCGCGCCGCACGCCATCCATATCATCCTGGGCAACCACGACGACGCCGTCCTGAACACCAGTTTCGTCCTCGGCACCAGCGGCGGCCTCGTCCACACCGAATTCGACCCGGACCACGGCGGCATTCACCTGCCCGACCACCTGAAACACTGGATGCAGACCTTCCCCCGCGAACTGAGGGTCGGCAGCGTGCAGTTCGCGCACGTGTCCCCCCTGCCCGCGCACACGCACTACGACGACCTGTTCTACGCCGACCGCAGCCCCAAACGCTGGTTCCGCGAGACACCCGAGTACGTGCAGATGGCCGGCCTGAGCTTCGGCGTGTACGGCCACACCCAGATCGAGGACGGCATCCTGCTCGACGAAACACACAGGCTCGCCATGATCGACGCCCTGCACGGCCGCGAGTACCTGGAACTCATGCTGAACCCCGACCAGCCCGACCCGCTGATCAGCGTCCGCGCCGTCCCCTTCTGAACGCAGGCCACAACGGCCCGCACGCCCCCATCGGCCCGCGCCCGGTTGACAACCGTAACTGCCGCCGCTATCCTTAACCCCGCTGCTTTTACAGCAGCGTACCAGCAGTCACATCCATCTTGGTCCGGTAGTGTAGCGGTTAGCATATCTGCCTGTCACGCAGAAGGTCGCGGGTTCAAATCCCGTCCGGACCGCCAAGGAAGGCTAGGTAG
The DNA here is from genome assembly GCF_002017875.1 of Deinococcus sp. LM3. Taxonomy (NCBI): domain Bacteria; kingdom Thermotogati; phylum Deinococcota; class Deinococci; order Deinococcales; family Deinococcaceae; genus Deinococcus; species Deinococcus sp. LM3. The sequence goes on from NZ_MUFV01000001.1 coordinate 1,345,905, forward strand.
CTCAGCTGGTAGAGCAAACGACTGAAAATCGTTGGGTCGCCGGTTCAAGTCCGGCCCTGGCCACCACCAAGAAAAACCCCCACCCCAGCGGTGGGGGTTTTTCGTTGTGCCGTTCGGCCGGGCGGCGCGGCCCTAGGCGGCGGGGCGGCGGGCACGGATAATGCCCGGCGAGCCTGCCGCCCGCGGGGGCTCCCCCACCACTGGACGACCTGTGCTGTCGTCCCGGCCTGTCCGTACCAAGCGGCGGGACCGTCAGGGAGAGAACATGACGAACACTGTGAACACGCCGGCCACCGCCGGGACCGACTGCGGCCCCCAGAACCCCGGTTTCGACCGCCGGTACGACGTGCAGGGCCTGGACGCCATCGATACGGCGGTGCTGGGCACCTTCGAGCACGTGCGCGTGGACGACCCGGTGCGGTATCCGGGCGAGCCGATGCAGATCGAGATCGTGACGGACGAGTTCAGCCCGGTGTGCCCCTGGAGTGGCCTGCCGGATTTCGGGCGGTTGGAGATCCGGTACCTGCCGCGCGAGACCTGCGTGGAACTGAAGAGCCTGAAGTACTACCTGACCAGCTACCGCTTCGTGGGCATCTACCATGAGCACGCGACGCGGCGGGTGCTGGCGGATCTGGTGAACCTGCTGAACCCGCTGAGCATGGAGATCCGCTGTGATTACGGCATGCGTGGGGGCCTGAACACGATCTGCACCGTGCGGTACGTGGCACCCGATCACCAGGGGGCGTAAGCGGATGCCGTGGAAACTGAGTTCGGAGTTCACGTTCGATTCGGCGCACGTGATCACCGGATACGACGGACCGTGCGGGCGGCTACACGGGCACACCTACCGCGTCCGGATGGAACTCACCAGTGACCGGTTGCGCCCGAGCGCGCACGTCAAGCGGGCCATCATGGTCGCCGACTTCAAGACCCTCAAGTGGGCGAAGAAGGACATCGATGCCGGGGGCCTGGATCACGCCTACCTGAACGACATCCCGGAACTCGGGGACGACACGACCGCCGAGGTCGTCGCCGCGTACATCCACCGCCACACCATGAAGCGCGTGCGCGCCGACCTGCCCGAAGGGGACGACGGCGCGGACCTACGCCTGCACGTGACGCTGTGGGAAACGCCCGACAGTTCCTGCGAGTACTGGGAGTGAGGCCGTGAAATACCCGGTGTACGAGCGCTTCTACACGTGGCAGGGCGAGGGCGTGCACCTGGGCCGCGCGGCGTACTTCATCCGCCTGTACGGCTGCCCGCAGTCCTGCCCCTGGTGCGACAGCGCCGGAACGTGGCACCGCGACTACCGCCCCGACGGCGTGACCCTCATGAGTGCCGATGAACTGGCCGATGTGGTGCGGGCCGAGAGTCCAGAGGGCGCGGTGGTGGTGGTCACGGGGGGCGAGCCGATCCTGTTCGACCTCGCGCCCCTGACGGACGCCCTGCACGCGCTGGGCCGCCGGGTTCACATCGAGACGAGCGGCATCGCACCACTGCGGGGGGCGCTGGACTGGGTGACGCTGTCGCCCAAACCGTTCGGGCAGCCCCCGCTGCCCGAAGTCGTGGCGCGGGCGGACGAGGTGAAGATCATCGTCCACGAGCCCGGTGACATTCAGGCGGGGCTGGACACCCTGACCGGCCTGCCGGACGGAGCGGTGATCTGGCTGCACCCCGAGTGGAGCCGGGCGCGCGAGCGGGATCTGACTGTTCTGAACGCGATCACGCAGGCGGTCAAGGAGAACCCACGCCTGCGGGCCGGGTACCAGATGCACAAGCTGTACCGCGCCGACGACCTCGACGCACACAGCGACAAACGCCTCATCCCCCTCGGCGGCAACGCGGCCCTGGGGTATTGAGCTTCTGGAGCCCTCTCCCGTGGGGAGAGGGTCGGGTGAGGGGTCTTTGCGGAGGTTGGGTATGAGTGATGGTCAGAAGCGCGCGGTGGTGCTGCTGTCGGGTGGGCTGGATTCGAGCACGGTGCTGGGCATGGCGACCCGTGACGGGTACGCGTGCACGGCGTTGTCGTTCCGGTATGGGCAGCGGCATACGGTGGAGCTGGAGCGGGCGGCCACGGTCGCGGCGCACTTCGGGGCCGTGCACCGGGTGATCGATATCAACATCGGGTCGTTCGGGGGGAGTGCCCTGACGGACGAGTCGATGGCCGTGCCGACGGACGGGACGGAAGACGGCGTGATTCCGCCGACGTACGTGCCGGGGCGCAACACGGTCTTTATTGCCGTGGGCCTGAGTCTCGCGGAAGCGATTGACGCCGAGCGGGTGTTCCTGGGGATCAACGCGGTGGATTACAGCGGGTACCCGGACTGCCGCCCGGAGTACCTGTCGGCGTACCAGACGCTGGCGGATCTGGCGACGAAGGCGGGCCTGGAGGGGCGCGGGGCGGTGCTGACAGCGCCGCTGGCAGAGATGACGAAGGCGGACATCGTGCGCGAGGCGCTGGCGGTGGGCGTGCCGATTGAGGTGACCTGGAGCTGCTACCAGGGCGGCGAGGAACCGTGCGGGGTGTGCGATTCGTGCCGCATCCGGGACCGGGCGCTGATCGAGGCGGGCCGCCCGGACCTCGCCACCCGGTACGCTCAGGCGCAGCTGGCGTAATACACAGTCCCCCCCATGCCGCCTCATCAGACAATCCGCGCACCGGGGTCTGTTTTAATGGCGGGCATGTCCGACCTCTCCCCTGCCGCCACCCCGCACGACGCCCCGCACGACCCCACGCCCCGCGAACTGGGGTTCGGCATGCCGGCCGAGTGGGCCGAGCACGCCGCCACCTGGATGAGCTGGCCCGCCGACGACGACCTGTGGTTCGGGCACCTGGAGGGCGTGCGCGCCGAGTTCGCCGGGCTGGTGCGGACCATCGCGCGCTTCGAGCCGCTGCACCTGCTCGTCCGGGACGAGGAGAGCGAGGCGGACGCCCGCGCCCGCCTGGACGGCGCGAACGTCACCTACCACCGCGTGCCGCTGGACGACGTGTGGGTGCGGGACAACGGCCCGATCTTCGTGAAGCGTGACGGTGATCTGGCGCTGACCGACTGGCAGTTCAACTCGTGGGGCGGGAAGTTCAACTGGGACCATGACAACCTCGTGCCCGAGTACGTCGCCGGGCACCTGGGCACACAGCGCTGGGCGCAGCCGTTCGTGCTGGAGGGCGGCGGCCTGGAAGTGAACGGCCTGGGCGTGGGCCTGACCACCCGGTCGTGCTTCCTGACCGACACCCGCAACCCCGGCCTGACCGAGGACGGGTACGCGGCGCTGCTGAACGACACGCTGGGCGTGCGCAAGCTGCTGTGGCTGGACGGCGGCCTGGAGAACGACCACACCGACGGACACATCGACACCATCACCCGCTTCACGGACGAGCGGACCATCGTCACCAGCGTCGAACCCAACCCCGAGGACCCCAACCACGCGGTCATGGCAAAGAACCTCGCGGACCTGCGCGCCATGACCGACCAGGACGGCCAGCCCTTCCGCATCGTGGAACTGCCCCTGCCCGCCACGTACCTGGAAGGCGCCGAGGGCCGCCTGCCGCCCACCTACGCGAACTTCTATATCGGGAACGGCTTCGTGGTCGTCCCGCAGTACGGCGACCCGAACGACACCCGCGCCCTGGAGGTCCTGACGCCGCTGTTCCCCGGCCGCGAGGTGATCGGCCTGAGCAGCCGCGCGATCATCGAGGGCGGCGGCAGCTTCCACTGCGTCACGCAGCAGCAGCCCACCGGGACGCCCTGGACGCAGGAAGGCTGACCCATGCCCTTCCAGCCGCTGCCGCAGGATCAGCCGAGCTGCACCGTGGAATGCCCCGCGTGCGGACACCGCTGGCTGGTCTACGAGCAGCAGCTGGGGCTGGTAGGCCCCTGCCCGGCGTGCGGCGCAGCGCGGCCCCGCTCCATGGGGGGTGTCGCGCCGGACAGCGGGCGGCAGGTGTCGTTCGGGAGTTTCCGCGACCTGCTGGACGAACCGCGCCTGCTGCTCCTGATCGAGCAGGCACTGGGGCTGAGTCCGCTGGATGGCGAACGCTTCGTGGACACCCAAGGCCGCAAGGTGCCGCTGGAGAACATCCATTTCACCCTCCAGGGGAACGCAGAGTGGCAGGCTCAGGTCTACAACTTCTACATGAACCACGTCCGCTGACCGCGCGTGCCAGAGTGACGGCGTGACTGACCTTGACCTGGGCGGCGGGTACTCGGCCCGCCCGATCTCGCTGGAGGACTACCGGGAGGCGTGTGCGCGCCTGGAGGACCGGATCTTCGGCGGGAACTCGCTGTACGCCTTCGACCCGGCGGTGCGGGCGGCCCCGCCGCCCGGCGAGTCGTGGAACTGGGGTGTGTACCACGGCGCGGAGCTGATCGGCTGGCACCACGCGCACGCGCTGGACGGGCGGACGGTATACATGGCCGATACGGGCCTGCTGCCGGAGCATCAGGGGCGCGGGGTGTACTCGCGGCTGCTGCCGCACCTGCTGGAGGCCTTCCGCGCGGCGGGCTTCACGCTGGTGCAGAGTCACCACCGCGCGACAAACAACGCCGTGATCCTCCCGAAACTCCGCGCCGGGTTTCACCTTCAGGGCCTGAATGCCTACGAGGGTGGGGTGAATGCCGCGCTGACCCTCAGCCTGGACGACATATACCGGCAGGCGATGCACGTCCGCAGCGGGTTCTGCGCGCCCTCAGGTGAGGCGGCGCGGCGACTGGGCGTCCCGGACACGCCGGCTTCGACCCTGGCCGATGCACCCGACCTCCCCCTGCCGCCGGAAGCGGAAAGCGGCCTGGACCTGGGGGGCGGGTACCGCCTGCACCGCGTGCCCACCGCCACTTACCGCGAGGTGTACGCGCAGCTGGAGACCAGCGCGTACGACACGGACTCGTTCGACTGGGGCGATCGTGAACCCGCTCCCGCGCCGCATGGCCCGCTGTGGAGCTGGCCGATCAGCCACGAGGACCGCGTGGCCGGGTGGCAGGCCAGCCGCGCCTGGGACACCCGCACGGCGTACATGGTGAACACCGCGCTACTGCCCGCGCACCGGGGCCAGGGGGTGTACACGCGGCTGCTGCCCGTCGTGCTGGACGCCCTGCGGGCCGAGGGATACGCCCTGGTGCGCAGCCACCACCACCTGACGAACAACGCCGTCATCATCCCGAAACTCCGCGCGGGCTTCCGCTTTCAGGGCGTGCAGATCAACGGGCACGGCGTGATGGCCGTCCTGCTGCTCAGCTTCGATCCGGCGTACGCGGCGTACATGGATCGCCGCAGCGGCCTGACCCGCCTTTAGCCAGTCGGCGCGGGGCGGAACACGAACACGTGCCCTTCCGGGTCGCGGACGGCGAGGCGGCCAGCGTCGGTGACGCAGGGCAGCCCCTCGGCCTGCACGCGGGCGGCGACGGCGGGCACGTCCGCGTAGAACTCCAGCAGGGCGTGGTCGCCGCCCAGCATGTCAGCCAGCCCCACCTGCGGGTCCCAGGCGTACAGCCAGCGGCGCGGGGTGCCGTTCCCGTCGGGTTCCGGCCAGGGGCCCAGCGTGAACTGCGCGAAGTCGCGGTCGTCCTGCTCCTTGGCGAACGCGAAGCCGTACGCGCGGGGTAGCCGTTCCTTCATGGCCGGGTAGTCGCCAAAGGCGATGGCCGCCTCGCGCAGGCCCAGGACCGGCAGGGCGTGCGGGTCGGGCGTCAGGGGGTGATCGGGAACAGCGCAGTGCGGCTGGCGCGGGTCGTGTCGGTTCACGGAACGCAGTTCCAGGCCGTGCCCGAACGGGTCGAAGAAGTACAGGGTGGGGTCCGGGGCGTCCGGGGTGCCCAGGTCGACCTCCTGCCAGGGCAGGCCGTGGGCGTCCAGCAGGGTCCGGCAGCGGGGCAGGTCCTCGGGGCGCACCTGGAACGCGAGGTGCAGGTGCCCCGCCCCGCGCGCCCGCAGCGGCGCCAGCCACGGCTCGTTCGGCTGGCGCGTGACCGGCTGCCACAGCGTCAGGGTCTGGGCGGCGTTCACGCCGAGGCGGGCGGTGCGGTGTTCCTCGTCCAGGTGTTGCAGTGGCAGGCCCAGCACCTGCGCGTAGAAGCGCACGCCGCGTTCCAGCTGGTTGACCTCCAGGGTCACGCCCGCGAGGTCCAGGATCGGGGAGGGGCCGCCGGTGCCAGGCCGAGTGCTGAGGGTCATGCCCCGAGCGTAATCAGGGGCGGCGGGCGGCGGGTGGGGCGGCCCTTGGGCGTCCGGTCACGCAGCGGCACGGCCCTGCTTCAGGCGCGGCGGGCGGGGCGGTTCCTGGCGCGTTTGATGGTCGCCACGCCCGCCCCGTCGCGCAGGACGGTCACGTACAGGTCCCACCACGCGCGGGCCTGTGCGGGGTCGCGGGTCAGGTTCTCGAAGCGGTAGTAGGCGGCCTCGCCGGTCGGGAGGACGAAGGTGGGCGTGCCGAACACGCCGATCTCGGCGGCATCCTGCAGGTCGGCGCGCAGCGTGGCGCGCAGTCCCGCGTCGTCGCTCAGGTCGGCGGCGAAGCGTTCCGGGTCCAGCGCGGCCTGCACGGCGGCCGCCTGGATGGTGTCGGCGTTCAGGGGCTGGCCGTGTTCGTGGCGGGCGCGGAACAGCGCCAGCGCGAACGCCCAGGCGGCGTCCTCACCCTGGCGGGCGGCGGCCTGCGCGGCCAGGAACGCGGCGAGGCTGCCCTGCTGGTACTCGCTGCCCTCGTGGGCGGGCTGGTCGGTCAGCCACCACGTCGGAGTCGCCTGCCCGGCGTTCTCGGTGTGGTTGCCCTGCACCAGCGAGAAGTGCCGCAGCGTGAACGCCTCGCCACCGGCGCGCAGCACGGCGGCGAGTTCCACGCCCCGCCACGCGTAGGGGCACAGGAAATCGATGAACACGTTGGTTGCCTGGGGGCCGGCTGTCTGGGTATCGGTCATGCCGGGCACGCTAGCACCCGCCGCCTGGGCGGGAAGGTCAGGTGGGCTGCTTTGCGCCCAATCTCTCTGCGATGAAGTCCTTGAGGGTCTGCACGTCGTTCGGCAGGACCTCGAAGCGTTTCGGGGCGTTCTCGATGCCCGCGAAGCGCGCGGGACGCTCGGGCAGGCGGCCCACCGCTTCCTGGACGGTCTCCTCGAACTTGGCGGGCAGCGCGGTTTCCAGGCAGATCATGGGCACGCCGGGGCGCCGGTAGCGCTCGCCGACGAGGACGCCGTCGGCGGTGTGCGGGTCGATCAGGCGGCCGTGCTCGCGGTCCACGCGGCGGATGGTGTTCAGGCGGTCCGCGTGGGTGCTGCGCCCGGACTTCAGGCCGCTGGCCTGCACGGCGTCCCAGTGGGCGGTGCCGCGCAGGTCCACGGGGCGGCCCTCGCCGACGTCCTGCCACCAGCCGTGCGTCTGCGGGGCGTCGCTGCCCGTGATCAGGTACAGGTAGCGTTCGAAGTTGCTGGCCTTGCCGATGTCCATGCTGGGACTGCTGGTCATGGCGACCTGTTCGGCGGGGCGCACGTGGTACACGCCGCCGGTGAAGAAGTCGTTCAGCACGTCGTTCTCGTTGGTGGCGACGATCAGCTGCCCGACGGGCAGGCCCATGCTGCGGGCGAGGTACCCGGCGAACACGTTCCCGAAGTTCCCGGACGGCACGCTGAAGTCCGCCTCCTGCCCGTCCGGCAGGTTCAGGGTCAGGTACGCGCGGAAGTAGTACACGGCCTGCGCCAGCACCCGCGCCCAGTTGATGGAGTTCACGGCCCCGATATCGTGGTGGGCCTTGAATTCGGCGTCGGCGTTCACGGCCTTCACGAGGTCCTGGCAGTCGTCGAACACGCCCTGCAGGGCGATGTTGAAGATGTTGTCGTCGTGCAGGCAGAACATCTGCGCCTGCTGGAACGCGCTCATGCGACCGTGCGGGGAGAGCATGAACACGTTCACGCGGGCCTTGCCGAGCATGGCGTACTCGGCGGCCGAGCCGGTGTCGCCGCTGGTGGCACCCAGGATGTTCAGATGCTCGTCCCGGCGTTCCAGCACGTACTCGAACACCTGCCCCAGGAACTGCATGGCCATGTCCTTGAACGCCAGAGACGGGCCGTTCGACAGTTCCAGCAGGAACAGGCCGCCCCCGTCCGGCCCTGCCTCTCCCAGTGGGGTCAGGGGCGTGATCGCCTCGCTGTGGAACGCCTCTTCGGTGTACGTGGCGCGCAGCAGGCGGCGCAGGTCATCCTCGGGAATGTCGCTGATGAAGGGCCGCATGACCTCGAAGGCCAGATCGGCGTAGCTCAGGCCGCGCCACGCTCCGATCTGCGCGGGCGTGAAGGTCGGAATGCGCTGGGGCATGGCCAGTCCGCCGTCCGGGGCGAGTCCCGAGAGCAGCACGTCCGAGAAGCTCCCCAGGTCCTGCATGCCGCGCGTGGAAACGTACATCATACGGTCACTCTAAAGGCCGCCCGCGCCCCGGACGGCGCCGGGGGCTAGCCAGACCGGCCCGTCGTCACGGCTGCCTGAAGGCGGGGCGCACCATCCTCACCCGGCCCATCCGGTAGCGTGGGGGCATGAGAGCCCCCGACACCGTGAAGTTGGCCGTCGTGCAGATGCACGTCACGGATCAACTCGAAGACAACGTCACGCGCGCTATGGGTCATGTGCGAGACGCCGCCGCTCAGGGCGCGCAGGTGATCCTGCTGCCGGAACTGTTCGAGAACCTGTACTTCTGTCAGGTGGAACGCGAGGAGTACTTCGCGCTGGCGCACCCGCTGGAGGGCCACCCGTTCATCGGGCGCTTTCAGGAACTGGCGCGCGAACTGGGGGTGGTGCTGCCCCTGTCGTACTTCGAGGCGGCCGGGCAGGCGCACTACAACAGCCTCGTGTGCATCGACGCGGACGGCACCATCCTGGGCAACTACCGCAAGACGCACATCCCCGACGGTCCCGGTTACGAGGAGAAGTACTACTTCAATCCCGGCGACACCGGCTTCAAGGTCTGGGACACCCGCTATGGGCGCGTGGGCGTGGGCATCTGCTGGGATCAGTGGTACCCGGAAACGGCGCGCGTGATGATGCTTCAGGGCGCGGACTTCCTGCTGTACCCCACCGCCATCGGCAGTGAACCGGCCGAGGTGGAAACCCCGAACAGCCACCACATGTGGCAGCGCGCCATGGTCGGGCACGCGGTCAGCAACAGCACGTACGTGGCCGCCGCCAACCGCATCGGGACCGAGGTCGTGGGCGACCTGAACCAGACGTACTACGGGCACACCTTCGTCAGCGACTACACCGGCGAGATCGTCGCGGAACTGGCCGAGACCGAGGAAGGCGCCCTGATCCACACCCTGAACATCGCCGAGGCCCGCAAATTCCGCGCCGGCATGGGCTTCTTCCGCGACCGGCGCCCCGAACTGTACGGCCCGCTGCTGACCCTGGACGGCGTGACCCGCAGAGGCTGAACCGGCAGCCGGGAGCAGGAAGCGGAGGCGGGGACGCCGATCCACTTCCTGCTACTCGCTCTCTACTCGCCGGTATCGGGGGCGAGGTTCACGCGGTACAGGTGCGGGTGTGGACCGCCCCGCGCGGCGTAGCGGCCCAGCAGGTCGTGCAGGTCGCGTTGCAGGGCCTTGGCATCCTCGCGGGTCAGGTGCAGGGTGCCCCACTCGACGGTCAGGGCAGGCGCCTCGGGACGCAGCAGGTCGTGCATGTCGAAATGCTCGGCGGTGGGCGTGACGTCCAGGACCACGCTGCCCGCGTGGCGGTACAGGCGCACGGCGATGTCCTCCTCTCGGCGGACAAGGGGCACCCCGGCGTGCACGACCGCCTGCCGGAAGCGGTCGCTGAAGGTGTCCTCATGCAGCGAGATCAGGTCTTCCAGGCTGCCCAGTGGGGTCAGGTGGTACGGGATGAGCAGGGCGTCACTGACGGCCCGGTAGTGCCTCAGCGGGCGGCCCCGGCGCGCCTCCAGGCGCGTGACACGCACCAGTCCAGCGGCCAGCAGGCGGCCCAGGCGGTGGTGCGCGGCGTTCAGGGCCTGCCCGGCAGCGGCGGCCAGCGGGGCGGCGGTCCACTCGCGGATCATCAGGAGGCGCAGCAGGTCGGTGTAGGCGGGGTTCAGGGCCAGCCGGGCGGCGTGCGGGTCTTCCAGGCGCGTCCAGGCTCGCGGCATGCCCGCAGCGTATCGCAGCGCCGGCCATCTCTACTCGACGCGGGTGCTTGAGGGTCGAGTAGACCGGGGCGCACGCTGGGGCATGACCAATCCGGTGGCAGCCCAGGTGGAGTTCACGCCCGAACAGCAGCGCGTGCAGGCGTCCGTGCAGGCCCTGTGGCACCCGCAGACCCTCCCGGACCCGTACCCGGCGTACGCGGCGCTGCGCGACCTGAACCCGTCGGGCGTGCTGCCCGTGCCGGAGTGGGGCATGACCTTCGTCACGTCGCACGCCGTGAACAGCGCCGTGCTGCGCTCCCCGCTGGCGCGCTCGGGGGCCATCATCTCGCAGATGCCGGGCGACACGCAGGCCACCCGGCTGCTGCAACCCATGATGCTGTTCCACAACGGCCCCTCGCACGCCCGCCTGCGCGGGCTGGTGCAGGCGGCCTTCACGCCGCGCGTGGTCGAGGCGCAGCGCGAACTGGTGCAGGCGGTGCTGAACGACCTGCTGGACGACCTGCCCACCGACCGGGACGTGGACCTCGTCGCCGGACTGGCCGCGCCGCTCCCGGCCCGCGTGATCATGCGGATGCTGGGCCTGCGCGGCGACGACGAGGCGAAATTCATGCGCTGGACGCAGAGCGTCGCGGACCTGCTGGGCGGCGCGGAAGGCAACCCGGAGTTGCTGACCCGCATCGAGGCCGACGCGAGCGAGATGCGTGCGTACTTCCGCGACCTGGCCGACGAACTGTGCGCCGACCCGCAACCCGGCCTGCTGAGCGCCATGGCCGCAGCGCAGGACGGCAGTGAACGCCTGAGCAGCGACGAACTGCTCTCGAACGCCGTCCTACTGCTGGCCGCCGGGCATGAGACGACCAGCAACCTGATTCCCGGCGGGCTGCTGGAACTCGCCCAGCAACCCCAGGCCTGGGCCGCCCTGGTCGCCCGCCCTGACCACCCGAACGTCGCGGACGAACTGCTGCGCGTCGTCTCGCCCGTGCAACTCGACGGGCGCACCCTGGCCGGCGACCTCACCACCACCGGCGCGGACAGCCAGCCCCTTACCCTCCCCGCCGGCACGCACGTGCAGACCCTGCTGGCCGCCGCCAACCGCGACCCCGGCGTGTTCCCCGACCCCGACCGCCTCGACTGGGACCGCCCGAACAGCGCCCGGCACCTCGCCTTCGCCGCCGGAGCGCACTACTGCCTGGGCGCGTCCCTGGCCCGCCTGGAAATCGCGGAAGTGTACGCCGCGCTCGCCCGCCGCTCCCCGAACCTGACCGTCACCGACCCCACCCCCCCGTTCAAGGCAAACCTCGTCCTGCGCGGCCCGCAGGAACTCAGGGTCCGGCTCGGGTAGGCCCACTCTCCTCGATCCAGAACACGCCGCCCAAGCCGACGCGGGGCGCGAGGTGCAGGGCGCTGCCGTCCACGAGCAGCGTGGCGCGCAGGGTGGTGGACGGCATGGTCGCGCCGGGCTGGTAGGCGCTCAGCAGGCCGTAATGCTGGAGGCGCGGGCTGAATTCCAGGCCCACGGCAGGCGTCCCGGCGGTGAACAGGCGGTGCAGGTGGCGTTCCAGCGCGTCGGCGCGGCGCACGCCCCACAGGCCGCGTGCCCGCAGCGGAAGGGCCTGTGCGCGCAGCCAGTCGTTCGTGCCAGTCAGCCAGTCCCACGGCAGCACGGCGCGTTGCCCGCCGCTCGCGGGGACGATGAAGGCCCGCTGGGCGGTCAGCAGTTCGGCGGCCAGCGCGTCGCGCGGCGGCAGGGGCACGTCCAGCCGGTCGGCGTGCCACCGCAGCAGGCACGCGGCGCTCAGGGGGCCGCAACCGACCAGCGCGCCGCGCACGGTGCCCTGGCCGCCGTCGTGCGGGGGGCGCGGGCCGGTGAAGGCGTGCAGGGTCATGCGGGCAGCGTAGCGGGGTGGGAGGCAGGTTGGCGCATGGCATTCCTTGAGGGTCGTGTCAGGCTGTGGGGGTGACGCTGATCCCGCATTCGAGGGAGTGGTACGCGCGGCTGGCCCGCGAGCTGGGCGGGTACCGGCATCCGTGGGCGCGGGTGCTGGACGGCCCGGACCCGGAGTTGACGTTCGATGCCCTCCTCGCGGAGCGGCTGGGGCCAGCCGTCAGGGTGCTGGAGGCTGGGTGCGGGCATGGGCCGGACGCGGCGCGGTTCGGGCCGCTGGCGGGACGCTGGGCGGCGTTCGACGCGGTGCCGGAGCTGGTGGCGCAGGCGCGGCTGAACGCCCCTGACGCGGACGTGCACGAATGGAACGCCAAGGGCGAGGTGCCCCCGGACCTGTGCGGCCCGTTCGACCTGATCGTGTCGCGCCGGGGGCCGACCTCGGTGATCCTTCGACTGCCGGAACTGGCCGCGCCGGGCGCGGAGTTCCTGTACGTCGGCCCGCGCCTGGACGTGCCGCAGGTGCCCGAACGGCTGGCGGCAGTGGGGTGGGAGGTCCGGGGCGAGTGGCGGGTCAGCGTGAGGGCGCGCGTGCCCACGCGCCAGGACTGGGCGACCCGCTGCAAGTGGATGAACGAGCCGGAGCGCCTCCCCGAATGGGACACGCACGCGGGGCCGGACGGCCTGCCGTACCGCGAGGAGCGTTACGTGGTCCTGGCTGGCCCACCCGCCTGACGGCCGGGCCCGGTGGGGTTCAGGGCAGGGACCCGTCCAGTTCCGGGAAGCCCTCGTAGCGGGCGCCGGTGAAGGACAGGCCGTGCGCGGGGACGTTCGCGCCGGCCTGTGACCGCTGCCGCGAGTGCAGGATGCCCTCGGCCTGCGTGGGGGTCAGGCGGCCCTGCCCGGCCAGCAGCAGCGTGCCGACGAGGCCGCGCACCATGTGCCGCAGGAAGCTCTCACCGTGTACGTGCACTTGCCAGATCAGGGGGCCGGGCTGCACGCGCAGCAGCCGCAGTTCGCGCACGGTCTGGCGGTCTTCCTGGGTGGCGAACGCCGCGAAGTCGTGCGTGCCGGTCAGGGCGGCGGCGGCGGCGTTCATGGCGTCCGGGTTCAGGGGCTGCGGGACGTGCAGGGCGCGGCCGTGCCAGTGCGGGTGCCGTTGCGGGTGGACCAGCAGGCGGTACACGTACTGCCGCTCGGTGCACGAGAAGCGCGCGTGGAACCCGGCGGGCGCGTCGGCGGCGTGCAGGACGGCCACGGTGGGTGGCAGGTGGGCGTTCAGGGCGCGGGCCAGTTTCGCGGGGGGCACCCGGAACGTGTCGGGCACGTCCACGTGGGCGGGCATGGCCTCGGCGTGCACGCCGGCGTCGGTGCGGCCGGCCGCCACCGGGCGGAACTCTCCGCCGCCCAGCCGGGCCAGCGCGCCGTGCAGGGTGTCCTGTACGCTGGGCAGCGCCGGCTGGGACTGCCAGCCTGCGAACGGCGCGCCGTCCCAGGCGACCCGCAGCAGCAGGCGGCGGTGCCCGTCGGGGGGGCGGTAGTCCGGGCGGGTCATGGGCGCCTAGCGGTTCAGGGCGCGGCCGAAGCTCTGCGCGGCCCTGAGTTTCATGTCCTCGACGGCGTTCCAGTCGGGCACGACGCGCCGCAGGGCTTCCTCGGCCACCTGTTCGGCGTTCAGGTCGGTGGGGTGGGCGGGCGCCCCGGCGTCGGCGCAGAAGCCCTGCACCTTGGGGTCGTAGGCGACGCCGCTGAAGGGCGTGCCGGTCGCGGCGGCCAGGATCACGGCGTGCAGGCGCACCCCGATCACGTACCCGCTGGCGGCGATGGCGTCCAGCGCGACCTGCGGGTCGCGGGTGCTGATCACGTCGTTCGCGCCGAGGCTGTGGGCGGCCTCGTCGTCGTGGTCGGGCATGAAGCTCAGGGCGGTCACGTGGCGGCCCTCGGCCTGCAGGCGGCGGATCACGTCCCTGAGTTTCGCGGTGGCGTCGGTCACGTCGCCGCGCGGGGCGACGATGACGCGTTTCAGGTCGCGGGTGGCGGGCGCGGCGCTCAGCAGCAGGGCCGGGTCGCCGCCCAGTTCGGCGCGTACGCCCAGGCTGCCCAGGGTGTCCAGGCTGCCCTCGTCGCGCACGATGACGGTCACGCCGCGCAGCGCGCGGGCCACGCGGCGGCCACCCTGTTCGCTCAGCGGGCCGACGCTCTGGTTGAACACGACCACGCGGCGGCCCATCAGTTTCGCGAGGCGGATGATCGCCAGGTAGTACGTGAGGGTGCGGCTGCTGGTCTTGTCCTGAAGCAGGCCGCCCCCGCCGGACAGCAGCACGCGCGAGCGCATGAGCGCGCCCAGCACGGCGGCGGGTTTCATGCGTTCGGCGCTCAGGCAGTCGTAGGTGCGGGCGGTCTCGGCGGGGGTATTCGACAGCAGCAGCGGCTCGGCGCTGTACTTGCGCAGTTCGCGGGTGATGGCCAGCGCGATGGCCTCGTCGCCGGTGTTCCCGAAGCCGTAGTAGCCGCTGACGGTGACGGTGGTGCGGGTCATGCGTTCACCGTCCGGGTGCCGTACGTGTGCCACAGGCGCAGCGCCGTGCGGACCAGCCAGATGCCGATCAGACCGGCGATCAGGCCGACGCCCAGGCCCAGGAAGCAGCGGGTGGCGCTGATCAGCAGCGGCGTGTGGAAGTGCGAGAAGGTGTTCAGGATGCTGGACTGACCGACCACGCCGCCCAGGATCAGCATCGCGCCGAAGTAACCGGGCAGCGCGCCGCTCAGGCCCACGATGCCCAGTGGGTGTCCGGCCATCTCCTTGAAGCGTGGCCGCACGAGGCTGTCCTGCAGGTCCTGGCGGATGCGGGCCTCGGTGTCGCTGACGCTGGCGCCGGTGGCGTTGCCGCGCCGCAGGAACACCAGCGCGAACACGGCCAGCGCCAGGCCCATCACGACCACGTCACCCAGCTTGATGGGCGCGTTGTAGATGTCCCGCGCGGTCTGGCGCAGGTCCTGGCGGGGCAGGAAGCTCAGGGCGACCAGCAGCAGCGGCAGCGCCAGGGTCAGGCCCACGCCCCGGAACGGTTCGAGGCCCAGCACGCTGTCCCGGTTCGCGCCGAGCGCCGAGACGAACAGCACGCCGCACAGGCTCAGGCCGGTCGCGATGAACCAGTCGGTCACGCGGGCGCGGCGCAGCACCAGTCCCAGCGCGGGGAAGGTCACGGCGGCGATCAGCGCGCCGCCCGCAAAGGGATCGAAGCGGTTGAGGCCCAGGGCCAGCGCGCCGCTCGCGGCGGCGACCAGCAGGCCCAGGCGGACCAGCGGGAAGCTCAGGCCCAGCAGCAGCAGCGCCGCGACCGGCCCGATCAGGCTCAGGGCGCGCAGCACCGTGTTCTCGGCGAAGGGCCGGATGACCGGCTCGGTGATCTTCACGCCGGACCGGCCCAGCAGTTCGGTGGTGCGGGTCAGCAGCGCCTCGGTCTCGTTGATGGTCGGGTAGGGCCGCAGGTACAGCAGCCGCATGGAGCGCTCGCGGGCCGCGAGGTTGTACTTGCTGGCCAGCGTGACCGGGTCCAGGCGGTTCTGCCACGCGGGGTTCACGCTGAAGGTGCGGGCCGCGCCGTGCGTGGCGATCAGGGTGTCCAGGCCGCGCTGCGGGGTCGCCTCGATCAGCGCGGGAATGCGGTCCCCCATGCGCCCGTTGATCTTCTCCAGCAGTTCGGGCGTGCGCGCCCCGATGACCTCCTCGCCGTTGAAGGCGATGAACGGCACGTCCGGCCAGTCCGCGCCGGGTTCGCGCAGGGCGTCGTCGGCGTACGGGCGGTACACGATCGTGTAGCCCTTGCCCTTCAGTTCGCTGATCAGCGCGGCGTTCGGGCCGGTCGGCAGGAAGGTGGGGTCGGTGGGCCACTCGGTCCAGGTGAACCCGCCCACGCTGACCTGCCGGGTGGGCATGGTGTACCGCGCGGGCAGCGCCTCGGCCACGCCGGGCTTCAGCGAGCGCAGGTACACGTTCTGCGGGCTCACGTTCGCGTCCGGGAAGTCGGCTTTCAGGTCCGCGCCGGACCGCAGGTACACCTCGCCGCGCTGCACGAGGTTCCCGATCACGTCCTCGTACACGGCGACGCCGTTCACGCCGAGTTTCTGGTAGCGGTCCATCAGCGCCTGCGGTTCCAGACCGAAGCGGCGCGCCTGCGCGGCCACCGCCGGGTAGTCCATGACCAGCGCGGCCGTCTTCTCGCCTCGTTCGTGGTTCACGCGGCCCACGGCCAGCAGCAGCGCGGGAATCAGGGACAGCAGGATCAGGCCCAGCAACGCCGGAGTCCAGGGATGACGGGACGGCGGCGGAACGGTCATGCCGCCCTGGGCAGGCGCGTCGCGGGTGGGGGGAGCATCGGTCACAGGCACATCCTAAAGGGGAGAAACGGCGGAAACGGGGAGCGGGTCAGATCGGCGGGCGGGGCCGGGCAGCGGTCCATGCTGCGGCGGCCCCGCCCGCCAGGTCGTCCATCCAAAGGCGCGTCTGGCCAAAGGAGCGTCCGGCGGCAGGGGGCGCGGCCTGACCGCCCGTCAGATGGTGGTGCGGATGCGGGCGGCCAGCATGTCCAGCGCGGGTTCGTTCATGCCGCCGTGCGGGATGATCACGTCCGCGTAGCGTTTGGTGGGCTCCACGAAACTCAGGTGCATGGGGCGCACGTACTCCAGGTACTGCTCGATCACGCTTTCGGGCGTGCGGCCGCGTTCCTGCGTGTCGCGCAGCAGGCGCCGGATGAAGCGCACGTCGGCGTCGGCGTCCACGAACACCTTCAGGTGCATGCGGGCGCGCAGGGCCTCGTCGTACAGCGCGAAGAACCCCTCGAGGACCACGACCGGGCCGGGCAGGACCTTGGTGGTCTGCGCCGAGCGGGTGTGGTTCGTGAAATCGTACTCGGGCATGTCGATGGGCACGCCGGACAGCAGGGCGTCCACGTGCTCGCCCAGCAGCGCCCAGTCGAAGGCGGCCGGGTGGTCGTAGTTGGTCTTCAGCCGCGCCTCGAAGGGAATGTCGTCCTGGTTGCGGTAGTAGTTGTCCTGGTTCAGGACGGCCACGCCCTCGCGCCCGACCGTCTCGATCACGCGGCGCGTGACGGTGGTCTTGCCGCTGCCGGACCCGCCGGCCACGCCGATCATGAACGGCACGCTCACGCCGCGCCTCCGGCGTGACGGGAACCGCTGCCGATGGAACTGGCTCCCAGACTGCCGATCAGGTCGATGCGGCGCTCGGCCATGCGGCGCGCCACGACGTGCGGCGCCTTGCCGTACTGCTCGGCGGCGGCCGTGATGCGGTTGACGGTCTGGTACACCCGCTCGGCGGCCTGCGAGGCTTCCAGGCCGGTCGCGGCGGCGATCAGGCCCGCCGAGTTGATGGCGAAGTCCGGCATGTACACGATGCCGGCCTCCTTGACGGCCTCCTCGCCCCGGCGGGTCAGGGGGTGGTGCTCGCCGCCCGCGATCAGGCGGCACTGCAGGCGGGGCACGTCCTGACTGCGGATGCTGTGCCCGTACCCGCAGGGCGCCAGGATGTCGCTGGGCGCGTCGAGCAGTTCGTGGCAGCCGACGACCGTCACGCCGCTCAGGGTGTCGGCCAGGGCCAGCGCGCGTTCCGGCCGGTCGTCCGCGATGATCAGGCGCGCGCCCTCGCGGTGCAGGTGCCCGGCCAGCGCCCGGCCGACCGCGCCGACCCCCATGATCGCCACGCGCACGCCGCGCAGACTCTCGGAGCCCAGTGCGTGACGCGCGGCGGCCTTCATGCCGCGGTACACGCCGTACCCGGTGACCGAGCTGGTGTCGGTGTTCATGCCGAGCGTCGAGCGGGTTTCCTGCGCCACGAAGGCAATGTCGGCCGGGGTCACGCCGATGTCCTCGGTCAGGACCACGCGCGACTCCATGGGCAGCACCTGCCGGCCCAGCGCCCTGAACAGCGCCTCACGGGCGTGCGGGTCCTCGACGCCCGCCTCGGGGATCAGGATCACGCAGGCCCCGCCGCCGTAGTTCAGTCCGGCCAGCGCGGCCTTCAGGGTCAGGCTCTCGGACAGCGCCAGGGCGCCCCGGACCGCGAGTTCCTCGTCCTGCTCGCGCAGGCGCACGCCGGCAATGGCCGGGCCCAGCACCGTCGAGTGGATCGCCAGGGCCGCGCGCAGACCGCTGGGGGCGTGGTGAAGCAAGGTCAGGGCCTCGTGCCCGCGCGACTGCATCTCCTCAAGTATCAGCATAAGACTCCTGTGTTCCGCCGCGTTCCGCGCGGCCCGGCCCGCGCCGTGGCCGGGTGCGGGCCGGGCCGGAGGGCGCGGTACCGCCCATCAGCGTAGCACCGGGGCGCATGTCTTCACCAGCGGCGGATGCCCTGCGCGCGCCCAGTGGCGCGCGGCGTGAAAGAACGCTGTCAGAAACCGTTCGTCACCCTGTGACAATGCTTACGCTGGTCCCTCGCCCGGCCTTCCCGTCGCCCCTGTCCGGGGCGGCGCTGAACCGTGGCGCCGGGGCGCACAGGCGTCCCTTACAATGGGGCGCACAAAGGGGGAATTGAATGGATCGGATTGCTCCGCTCGCCAAAATTCTGGCGGAAGCGAACGGGATTGACTGGCAGAAACTCAACGGGACCGGAAGCGGCGGCATGATCGTCGAACAGGACATCCTGAATTACCTGTCGCGCGTCATGAGTGGCGAGGAAGACCCGCCCAGCACGCCCGTGGACCCCACCCCCGCCGACTGGACCGGTGACGGCATCCCCAGCGCGGACATGCTGAACAAGGCCGGCATGAACGCCGACATGCTCAGCCGCGCGGGCGTGGACACCGACATCACCGCGTTCGTCGAGCAGGCCCGCACGGCCGTGTCCCCACAGGTGCCCGCCACCCCGGCCGGCAGCAGCCTGGAAGACGAGGACATGGAATTCGAACTGGAAGACGAGGACAGCGCCGCCCAGCCGGTCGCCGCCGCGCCCGAGCCGACCATCCCCGAGCCCGCCATGCCGGAGCCTGTCATGCCCGCCGCCCCCGTCAACGCCCCTGCCTTCGCCGCGCCGCAGGCGATGGAGGCCGCCGCGCCGCAGACCCCGGAACCGGCCGCCGCCGGGAGCTGGAACTGGGGAACGCCCGCACCCACCCACACGCCCGAAGTGGCCCCGGCCCATCTGCCGGAAGTCACGGCGGCCGAGGTGCCAGCTGTCGAGGTGCCGGCCGTGACCGCCCCGCCCGTGTTCGCACCCGCTCCGGACGTGACGCCCGTGGCAGCGGCCGCGCACATGGACGTTCCGCAGCCCGCCCCGGCCCCCGTGGTCGAGGCCGCCGCCGCGACCGGACTGGCCGCCGGCCTGGGCAGCCTGCTGTCGCGCCTGTACCAGAAACCCGCTCCAGAGGCGGCGCCCGTGACGACCCCGGACCCCGTTGCCGCCGAGCCGGTGGCAGCCGCTGCACCTGCTGTCGCTGAGCCTGCTGTCACCGAACCCGTCGAGCCCGAGCCTGCCCCGGCGCCCGACGCCGCGCCCGCCTGGACCGACGGCCGTCAGGAACAGGATCACGCCTGGACCGAACCCGCCGCGCCGGCGGAAGTCATGGCGGAGCCCGAAGTCATGGCGGAGCCCGAGCCGGAAGAGGCCGAGCCAGTGGCCGCCGAAGCGCCGGAAGTCGAGCCGGTGGCAGTCCAGCCCATGGAAATCGAGCCGGTGGAAATCGAGCCGGTAGAGGCTGCGACACCCGACGCCGGGTCCATTCCGGCCGAAGAGGTCTTCGTGGAAGCCCCGCAGGCCGATCTGCCCGCCGGGGAGCCGCTGGCCGAGCCTGCCCCCGAGGAAGCGGTTCACGAGGAGCCGGTCGAGGAAGCGGTCCCGGCAGAACCCGAGATCGCTGCGGAGCCCGAGATTGCCGCCGTGGCCGAAGTGGCGGAACCGGAAGTCGCAGAACCGGAAGTCATGGAGCCGGAAACGGCTGCTGGGCCCGAGGTCGCCGCTGAACCCGACGTGACCGCCGTCGAGGCCGAGCCTACCGAGTCTGCCGCGCCCACCCTGACGGACGAGCCTGCCGTCGCGGCCGCAGCGGAGGAGGAAGCCTCCCAGGACACCCCGGAAGAGGAAGCGCCCGTGCTGGTCGCGCCGGTCAGCGCGGTGGTTCACACGCCCGCTGCCGCCCCGGCGAACGCCGTGTGGTTCGGTGCGTACCTGCGCCGCGACGCCGACGTGGCGGCGCTGCGTGACCTGCAACGTCAGGTGAGCGCCGCGCTGGAACAGGACCTGCCGCTGGGTCTGCTGGTGGCCCGCGCCGCGCAGCGTCACGCGGATACCCTGGGCCTGGGCAGCGTGGCCGTGCAGGGCGACAGCCACGCGCACTCGGTCGGGACCGGCAGCCTGCGCGACGCGCTGGCGCAGCTGGGCACCGCGCATGACGGCACCCCGGACCTGCTGGTCGTGGACGCCGGCGCGCACGGCCTGGACGACCTGCACTTCCCGCACACCCTGACGCTCAGCGTGGGTCGCGTGCAGGACGGCCGCGCCGCCCTGACCCTGAACGGCGACGTGAACCCCGCCCACGCTGCGCACTTCCTGGCGCAGGTGGCCGGGACGCTGGAACAGCCCATCCTGCTGGTGCTGTAAGCACCCGCACGGCAAAAGAACCGCCCCGTAACGTGGGGCGGTTCTTTGCGTTGTGCCTGCATTCGTTGTGCCTGGGCGGACAGCGGGTCAGGGTCGTGTACTTCCCCCAACCCGCCTGCCCCGGTTACGCCTCGGTGCCCAGGTGCTCCCTGGCCCAGTCGTAGAATTCCGGTTTGTAGAACTCCAGGCGCACTTTCTTGTATTCCTTGGTGGAGTACAGGATCGCGTGGTCGACGCCCTGCGCGACTTCCTGTTCGATGGCGCTGATCTTGCCGAAGGCTTCTTCCTTGCTGCGGCCGTGGACCATGGTGAAGATGGTGTAGGGCCATTCGGGGTAGGTGGGGCGCAGGTAGCAGTGCGAGACGGCCTTGAATTCGGCCATCTGGCGGCCGACCTCGGCCACGCTGTCCTGCGGGACGGCCCAGACGCCCATGGCGTTGAAGGTGAAGCCGGCCTTCTGGTGGCGGAACACGGCGGACACGCGGCGCAGCGCTCCGGCGGCTTTCATCTTCTCGGCGTGCGCGGCGACTTCCTCGATGCTCAGGCCCAGGGCGGCGCAGGCGTCGGCGTAGGGTTCCTCGGTGACGGGCAGGTCCTTCTGGAATTCCGTGACGAAGGCCCGGTCGAGGTCCGTGACCGCGTAGCCGATGTTGCGCTGCTCGCTGGTGTACTGGGGTTTGGCCTTGGCGTTCCAGTCTTCCTTGCCGGTCATGTCGAATTCCACGCCGATCTTGAACAGGTGCAGGGTGGGCATCAGGCGGGTCAGGCGCGCGCCGCTGAGTTCGTGGAGTTTCTGCACGTGCGCCTCGAGGTCACTCTCGGGGGCACGGCGATGGTGTACCAGAGGTTGAAGTCGTGGTTGCGTTTGTAGTTGTGGCTGACGCCGGGGTGGGCGTTCACGATCTCGGCGCCGGCGTCGAGCTGGTCCTCGTCGTGCACGGCGGCCACGAGGCTGCTCTGGTAGCCCAGGGTGCGGGTGTCGAAGATGGCGCTGACCTGCCGCAGCACGCCCTCGGCCTTCACTTCACGCAGGATGCTCAGGGCCTCGGCTTCGGTCAGGCCGACGTCCTGCGCGATGACGGCGTAGGGCCGCCGGGTGATGGGGATGTCGCGTTGAATGCGGTTCAGGAGCTGCTCGCGTGGCGTGGGGGCAGGCTTGGGCGCGGCGGCGGGTGCGGTCATGTCTGCACAATACGCGCCGGCGGGGCGGCGAAACGTCCCCGAACGAACGGTCAGGCGGGTGCGGTGGGGGCCGGGATGGGCGCACAATGGCGGGCATGGTAACGGCAATCGTGATGGTGCAGGCAGAGCGGCAGCGGGTGCAGGAGACGGCCGAGGCGCTGGCAGGTGTGCCCGGCGTGCGCGAGGTGTACTCCGTGACGGGCGAGTGGGACATCGTGGCGATCCTGAAACTGGCCCGCTACGAGGACCTGGACGACGTGGTGACGGGGCACCTGCGCAAGGTCGAGGGGATCGCGCGCACGCAGACGATGCTGGCGTTCCGCACGTACAACGAGGCGCTGCTGGATCAGGGCTTCGGGGTGGGACTGGACGAGAGCCAGAGCCGCTGACCGGGGGCAGGTTTAAGAAGTCTTTAGAGGCCCGTGGATTTTGTGACCTGCCCTACCTGTACCTTCTGGGGCGGCAGGTACGTTGACCGTATGACCCGCACCCTTCTGCTTCCGGCCCTGCTTCTGGGTGCCGCCCTGTCCAGCGCCGCGTCCGCCAAACCCATCGTGGTGGGCAGCAAACTCGATCCCGAGGCGCAGATCCTGGGGCAGATGATCGTCCTGACCCTGAAGAACGCGGGGCTGGACGTGACCGACCGCACGAACCTGGGGGATACCGGCGTGAACCGTAAGGCTCTGCTGGCGGGCGAGATCGACGTGTACCCCGAGTACACCGGGAACGCCGTGTACCTGTTCCCGCAGGCGAAGATCACGGCCAAGCAGGCGGGGAACACCGGCACCATCTACGGGCTGGCGCGGCAGCTGGACAGCCGGAACGGTGTGACGTGGCTCAAGCCCGCCGCCGTGAACAACACCTGGGTGATCGCGGTTCCGGCGGCGCTGGCGAAAAGCGCGCGGCTGAACACGGTCGCGGATCTCGCCCGCTACGTGAATGGCGGCGGCAAGCTGAAACTGGCGGGCAGCCCCGAGTTCTTCAACCGCCCCGACACCATGCCGGCCTTTGAAGAGGCGTACGGCTTCAAGCTGAAGGCCGACCAGAAGCTGATCCTGGCGGGCGCCACGCCTCCCCAGACTCAGCAGGCCGCCGCGAACGGCACGAACGGAGTGAACGCCGCGATGGCCTACGGCACGGACGGCACGCTGGCCGCGCTGAAGATGGTGGCCCTGAAGGACCCCAAGGGCGCGCAGGCGGTGTACCAGCCGTCCCCGATCATCCGCACGGCGACCCTGAAAGCCAACCCGCAGATCGAGGCGCTGCTGAATAAGACCTTCGCCACGCTGTCGCAGTCGACCATGCAGGGCCTGAACGCCAAGGTGGCGCTGGAGGGCCGCACGGCGCAGGCCGTGGCGCAGGAGTACCTGAAATCCAAGGGCCTGATCAAGTAAGCGCCGTGACTGGAGACTCTGCGCCTGGGGGCGCTGCGCTGGGGTGGGCTGGCCGGAACTTCTTTCCGCGCTGGGACTTTCCCCATCCGCGTGTGGGCCGCCCATGAGTGATCCGGGGAACAGGGGGGTAGGAGCCGGGAGGCGGCCTGCCCCTTCTGCTGCCCACCTCCCAAATCGGTCAGGAGGAGGAGCGCGCGGCGACGTTCAGGCGGTGCTGGCCCTGTCGGCCCTGCCCATGCTGGCGGGCGCGTGGTTGCCGTGGGTGCTGCTGCGCCCCAACCGCCTCGCGCCGGGCGAGTACCTGCGCCTGCCGCCCGTGTGGATAGCGGCGCTGCTGGTGCTGGCGCTGCTGCCGCTCGCAGCGGCCCGCTGGCGGCCTGCGCTGACCTGGGTGCCGGCCACGCTGGCGCTGCTGCTGGCCGTGTGGTTGCTGGGCACCTGCACGGGCGCGGCGCTGGTGGGTCAGGCGGAGTTCGCGCGGGCCAGTGCGGCCAGCGGCGCGTGGCTGACCCTGCTGGGGGCGGGCGTGGCCGTGTACGGCGCGCGGCTGTGCGGAGCGCCGCGCTGGACCGGGTGGGCGTGGGTGGCCGGTCTAGCGGCACTGCTGCTGACCGGTACGCTGTCAAACTGGTCGGTACTGGTCGAGGGCCGCAACGAGGGGCCGCGCTGGGTGCAGGAACTCGCGCAGCATCTGCGGCTGGTCGGCTCGGCGCTGGGGCTGGCGGTCCTGATCGGCGCGCCGCTGGCCGTGTGGGCGTCCGGGCGTCAGCGGGTGGCGGGGGCGGTGCTGGGCGTGGCGAACGCCGTGCAGACCATTCCCAGTCTGGCGCTGCTGGGCCTGCTGATCGCGCCGCTCTCGGCGCTGGCGAACGCCTTCCCGGCGCTGCGGGAGGCGGGCGTGAGTGGCAT
>NZ_MUFV01000001.1:1675000-1757500 GCF_002017875.1 Deinococcus sp. LM3
TGCCCTTCGGGCCGGTCGCGGGAATCTGCGCGGGGTTCAGGCCGTTCTCGACGACCACCTTGCGCACGGCGGGCGACAGGTCGTCGCGGCGGGTCGCCTCGTGACCGGCGTCGGCCGGAGCGGTGGTGGCCGCCGGGACCGCTGCGGGAGCAGGAGCCGCGTCGGCGGCCGGGGCGGGCGCGCTGCCCGCATCCCCGACCACGCCGAGCGTCTCCTCGCTGAGGACCGTGTCGCCCTCCTGCTTGGCAATGCTGACCAGCACGCCGTCCTGCAACGCCGTGACCTCCAGCACCACCTTGTCAGTCTCGATCTCGGCCAGCACCTCGCCGCGCTTCACGGTGTCGCCGGGCTTCTTGTGCCACGTCAGCAGCGTACCCTCGCTGACCGACTCGGAAAAAACAGGAACTTTGATGTCCGCCATAACGCCCTCAGTTATACCCCCTCGGGGGCTGTGACTGGGCTGGGGACGCACCCCGCACCCCCGCCGGTCACCCGGACATGAACGCCCCCCGGCACCTGCGCGGGCACCGGGGGGCGTGACTTTCCGTGATGGGGGGCGGTGGCTCAGCCCTCGGTGGTCAGCCCTGCTGCTTGGCCGTCTCGGCGAGGTCCTTCTGATCCTCGACCACGGCGCGGTCCAGTTTCTCGCCCAGCGCGTCCGCGATCACCTTTGCCTGCTCGCGCGCGTGGACGCTGGCGTACCCGGCGGCAGTGCTGGCGCTGCGCGGGCGGGTGGAGCTGCTCAGCGTCTGACCGGGGGCCAGGACTTTCTCCAGGTCCTCCCAGATCATCAGCCACGCGCCCTGGTTCTGCGGCTCTTCCTGGGCCCACACGACGTGCGCGCCGGGATGGCGGGCCAGTTCGGCGGCCAGCGCCTCGGCCGGGAAGGGGTACAGCTGCTCCAGGCGGACCAGCGCCGTGCCGGCGTACCCTTCGGCGTCCGCGTTGCGGGCGTCCACGAGTTCCCAGTGCAGTTTGCCGCTGCTGATCACCACGCGCCGCGCGCCCGTGACCTCGGCGTCCCCGATGACCTCGTGGAAACGGCCGTCCGTCAGGTCCGACAGGGGGCTCATGGCGGCCTTGTTGCGCAGCAGGCTCTTGGGCGTCATGACGATCAGGGGCTTGCGGTACGGGCGCAGCACCTGACGGCGCAGCAGGTGGAAGATCTGCGCGGCGCTGCTGGGCACCACGACCTGCATATTCTTCTGCGCGCACAGCTGAAGGTACCGCTCCAGGCGGGCGCTGCTGTGCTCGGGACCGGCGCCCTCGTACCCGTGCGGGAGCAGCAGCGTCAGGCCGCTCAGGCGCTGCCACTTGCTCTCACCGGCCGACAGGAACTGATCGATGACCGTCTGCGCGCCGTTCGCGAAGTCCCCGAACTGCGCTTCCCAGGCGATCAGCGCGTTCGGTTCGCTGGTCGAGTACCCGTACTCGAAGGCCATGACGGCCTCCTCGGACAGCGTGGAATCGATGACTTCCACCTTGCCCTGCCCGTCACGCAGATGCGCCAGCGCCATGTACTCCTCGTTCATGGGGTCTTGGGCGTCCTGATCGTGCAGGACCGCGTGACGGTGCACGAACGTGCCGCGCCCGCTGTCCTGACCGACCAGCCGCACGCCGTACCCCTCGTCCAGCAGGGTCGCGTACGCCAGCATCTCGCCCATGCCCCAGTCGAGCGGCTGCTCGCCCCTGGCCATCGCCTGACGCGGCTTGATCACGGTGCGCTCGATGGTCCGGTGCACCCGGAAGCCCTCGGGCACCGCCGCCAGCTTCGCGCCCAGCTCGCCCAGCTTCCCGGCGCTGACGGCCGTGGACACCTCGTCCTGCCAGCGGGTGTTCGTGTACCCGGACCAGTCCACCGCCAGTTTGCTCTGCGCGAGGTTCTCCATCTCGGTCACGACCGGCTCGGCGCGGTCCAGGCGGTCACGGTACTCCTCGACCAGCTGGTCGCCCTCGCCCGGTTGCAGCACGCCCGCCTGCTCCAGACGC
The DNA here is from genome assembly GCF_002017875.1 of Deinococcus sp. LM3. NCBI lineage: Bacteria > Thermotogati > Deinococcota > Deinococci > Deinococcales > Deinococcaceae > Deinococcus > Deinococcus sp. LM3. The sequence continues at coordinate 1,676,990 of NZ_MUFV01000001.1, forward strand.
GCCGCGTACAGCGCGCGCGTGCCCGGATGCTTGTCGATCTCGCGGTACATGATCGGCTGCGTCATGCGCGGCTCGTCGCCCTCGTTGTGCCCGTTGCGGCGGAAGCAGATCAGGTCCACGAACACGTCCTTGCCGAACTCCTGACGGTACGCGAGCGCCAGATCCCCCGCGAACGCCACTGCCTCGGGGTCGTCGCCGTTCACGTGCAGCACCGGCGCGTTCGCGATCTTCGCCACGTCGGTGCAGTAGCGGCTGCTGCGCGTGTCACGCGGATCGCTGATCGTGAAGCCCACCTGGTTGTTGATCACGATGCGCACCGCGCCGCCCGTGGCGAACCCACGCAGGCGCGACAGGTTCAGGGTCTCCATGACCACGCCCTGCCCGCTCACGGCCGCGTCACCGTGCACCGTGATGGGCAGCACGCTGCGGCGCGACTCGTCGCCCCGGCGGTCCTGACGCGCGCGGACGCTGCCGTGCACGACCGGCGCCACGATCTCCAGGTGGCTGGGGTTGAAGGCCAGCGCCAGGTGCATCGGGCCGCCCGGCGTGCGCACGTCGCTGGAGTACCCCATGTGGTACTTCACATCGCCCGCCACGTCCGGATCGTCACTGAGTTTCTTCTTGCCGTCGAACTCCTCGAACAGCACGCTCGCGGGCTTGCCGAAGATGTTCACCAGCGTGTTCAGGCGGCCACGGTGCGCCATGCCGATCACGACTTCCTTCACGCCCTGCGCCCCGGCCTGCTGAATCACGCGGTCCAGCAGCGTGATGAAACTCTCGCCGCCTTCCAGACCGAAGCGCTTGACGCCCGGATACTTGTTCTTCAGGTACAGTTCCAGGCCCTCGGCGGCATTCAGCTTGTACATGAAGCGCCGGCGTTCCTCCGCCGAGTACGCCCCGCGCCCCCGGTGGGCTTCCACCCGCGCCTGGAACCACGCGCGCTCGTTGGCGGGCAGGTAGTTGAACTCGAACCCGATCGGCCCGCAGTACGTGTCGTGCAGCTGCGCGATCACGTCCCGCAGCGGCCCGCTGAACGGCCCGTCCTGCACATGCTCGTTCAGGTCCGCTGCCGACAGCCCGTAGTACTCGGGCGTCAGTTCCGGCACGACCGGCAGGCCCCGGATGGTCAGCGGGTTGGTGCGCGCGCTGATGTGCCCGTACACGCGGTACGCCGTGATCAGCGCCCCCGCCGCCTGCTGCGCCCCACTGACCCCCTGCGGCGCCGGCACCACCGCGCCGCCCCGGCGCTGCGTTCCCAGCTCGTAGAACGCCTGCTGAATGGCGGAATGAGGCGTTTCCTGCGCCCCACCACGAAGTTCATCGAAGTAGGAGCGCCACTCGGGATCCACACTCTGCGGGTCAGCCAGGTACGCCTCGTACAGGCCCTCGATAAAGGCCGCGTTCCCACCCGACATGATCGTCTGCGACTGCGTCATAACGCCTCAGCATACTGCCCCCCGCGCGCCGCATTGGCATCCGCACCCACCGGAATTTGTTCCCGCGTGCGTAACCGCCCACCCACCGCCCTGAAGCGGCCGACATGCACACCCGTTCACACGACCCCCACCCGGCCCCGCCCGGCACCCGTCACCATGAACGCATGACCCCCGACCGGCACCCCGCCCTTCAGGCCACCCACCCGGACTTCCACGCGCTGTTCCCGCCCGGCGCCGCGCCCGAACAGCTCGGCAGCGGCCACACCTGGACCGAGGGCCCCACCTACGTCCCCGCCCGGCAACGCGTGATCTACAGCGACGTCCGCCAGAACCGCACCTGGGCGTACACCGACGACGGACAGCTGCTGGAGGAACTGAACCCCAGCGACTACCAGAATGGCCACACCCTGGACGCCCAGGGCCGCCTGATCGCCTGCTCGCACGGACAGCGCGCCCTGCTGCAGCAGGAACACGACGGCACCTGGACCACCCTGGCCGACCGCTTCGAGGGAGCGCGCTTCAACTCCCCGAACGACGTGGTCGCGCACCCCGACGGCAGCCTGTGGTTCACCGACCCCACCTACGGCCTCGACAAACCCGAGGAAGGCGGGCGCGGCGAACCCATGGAAATTCCCGGCCGCTGGGTGTTCCGCCTGAGCCCGGACGGCACCCTGACCGCCCCCATCCGCGACCGGCACAAACCCAACGGACTGGCCTTCGCCAGCCCCGACACGCTGCTGCTGGCCGACACCGGCGAGAACCCCGGCACGTACCGCTACCACGTCACCCCGCAGGGCGAGGCGACCCTGGAAGACCTGCACTTCACGGTCAGTCCCGGCAAGACCGACGGCCTGCGCATCGACGAGGCGGGCCGCATCTGGAGCAGCGCCGCCGACGGCGTGCACGTCCTGACCCCAGCCGGACAACCGCTGGGCCGCATCCTGTTCCCCGAGACGGTCAGCAACGTCGCCTTCGGCGGCCCGGAAGGAAAGACCCTGTTCGTCACGGCCAGCAGCGGCTTCTGGCGCGTCCCCACCACCACCCGCGCCCTGAGCCTGTAGACGGCGCCCGGACGTCACCCCGGTGCGACCAACGCACCCCGGCCAGAGCAGAGGGCCAGAGCAGGGAACCGGGAGACGCCCAACCGCATACACTGGGTCATGCAACTCCTGTCCCGCCTTGCCCTGGCCGTAGGTCTGATTCTCCTGGTGGTCGCTGCCGTCCTGCTCGGCAAGGACGTGATCGACATCAACCAGTTGCACGCCGTGGCCAACGCCAACCGCAGCACCAACTTCCCCAGCCCCCTGAACAACGTCCTGATCACTGCCGGACTGGCCGCGCTGGGCGGCCTGCTGACCGGCCTGGGCCTGGGCCTGACTCGCACCCGCCGCGCCCCCCGCACCCCTCACTGAGCACCCCCCATTGAACCCGGCCCCACAGCTTCAGGCCACACGGAAACGGACCCGCCACACCAGGGGGGTCCGTTTCTACGTGTTCCAAGCGACTGACCGGGAGGAATACCCCCCCAGCAGAATCACTCCGTCAGGCTGCGGTTCAGGCGGGCCTTATCCTCGGCGATCTTGCCCAGGATGAAGAACGTCGGCGCCCAGTGACCCACGAACAGACCGTCGCGTTCCTTATCGGACGACTCGTTCTGGAAATACTGCGTGGCACTGATCAGAATCGAAACGAACCCGGCCGCGTACAGAATGTTATGCAGTTTCATAAACCCCACCCCTACCGGCCCGCCGCGAACACGCAGCCCACCGGCCCCACCAGAAAAGACTGCACCCCACCCGGCGCGGAGTGCCTTGACTCCCCCAGCAGACTCCACACCCGGCCCGCCGAACGTACCCGATACGACCCTGTGAACCTAAGCCCAAGAACACCTGAACGCCCACCCTGCACCGCCGCCCATTACCCCCCGCACCGCCCGAAGCGACCCAGCGCCGCGCGGCCCTCCGGCGTGCCGCCCGGCACTTCCGCGCCCGCCAGCGAGATGAACGACCACCCGCCCCGCGCGCCATGCTCCAGCACCAGATAATGCGTCCCGGCCCCCAGCGTCCGCGCCAGCGTCGGCCCGCGCCACCCCACCACGCCATGCCCCGAGTACGCCGAGTACGGCCCGGACACGCCCACCGCACCCCAGCCGTCCGGCACGAACTCCGGCTGCCCCGCACCCACCGGCACGCCCGGCCCGACCAGCCACAGGCGAGGGCGGTAAGCCGCGTCGCACGCCGAACTGACGAACACCGCCACGTCCAGCCGGAAGCCCGCTCCGGTCGATAGGGCGTACCAGTCGCGGCCGCCCGCGCGGCCCTGCACGGTGATGACCTTCGACACGCTTGGCTGCGGCACCCGGAACGCCGTTTCGCGCGTGCCGCTGCCCGGATTGAACAGCGGCTGATGCGCCCCCGCCCCCGCGAACAGCAGACAGCCTGCCAAGATTGCGCCGCGCCACGCCCGTAGAGTCGTCATGATCGCAGTGTGCAGAACAACCGAGGGATTTTCCGTAGGTGAAGGTGCAACCGGGAGGGGAGATCTACTCGCCCGGCGTGATCACGGCCTGCACACGCCCAACCTGCCCGCCCGTCAGGCGCACCTTGATCCCATGCGGATGCGACGGCGAACGCGTGAGCAGTGCCGCGATTAAGACTCCGAAGATAGAACGGGTAGCATAATTAAAGGTGGCGTGGTGACATGGGAATATGACGTATGCTTTTTTCGAACGCTATTATCTCGGGTGATGACTTTGAGGAGTGAGAATGAGCGATAAAGTGCTGTCCCTGCAGGAAGTTGCAAAAGAAAGAACGGTAAAAACTACATCGGTTGATTATGATCTAGAAACATTGAGCAAAAAGATCAGACGGGGATCAATCATACTTGATCCAGATTATCAAAGAAATCATAAATGGGATGTTGAAACATCATCTAGGCTAATAGAGAGCCTGATACTTAATATACCTATACCTCTTATTTACATATCTCAAGATGTAGATGTAGATGTAGAATCCGATGAGCCAATGTATTCAGTAATAGATGGACAGCAGAGATTGCGTGCGATTTACGACTTTATGCAGAATAAGTACGCGCTTAAGGGGTTGGAAACACTTAAAGATATCAACGGTTTAAAATACAAAGATCTTCCTCCTTTCTTAATAAGAAGATTGGAGGATCGTACTGTGAGATGCCTAAGAATCGATTCATCCTCTGATTCTCAGGTGAAACTGGATATATTTGAGAGATTAAATTCTGGATCAGTTAAATTGACTGCCCAGGAGTTGCGGAATGCAACGATGCGAGGTAGATTCAATGATTTGATTAAAGATCTAGCAAAGGATAGGTTCTTTATACAAATGATTAATGATCCAAAGGAATCTAAGCGCGTAAAAGGGATGTACAACTATGAACTCGTGTTACGATTCTTGGCGCTTGAGGGAGGAAAATATCAGGAATATGATGGAAAAATGGGTAACTACTTGGATATAAGAATGGCGGAGTTTAGTAAAATTTCAGATCAAAATATCTTAGATGAGATGAAGACAAAATTCAAAAAGACCATGAAAATTTGTTTTAGCGCATTTGGTGTTAACGCATTTTCAAAAAGAAAAGACGGTAAAATTGTGTCCCCGTTTAACGTTGCTGTCTATGATGCGCTTTCTTTAGCGGTAAGCGAAAACTCTCTATCCAACATTGATGAATCTGGAAGAGAAAAATTTGAAAGCCTTTTCAGTAGTGAAGAATTCCAAAATAGTATTTCTGGAAGCATAAATGATAAATCAAAAATAGTCTATAGGATTAAAGCTATGATGGAAGCTTTTAAATGACGGAATCTTATGCCAATGTCTGGCTTAATGAGCTTGAATCACGGCATAATGAAATAGATAAGTTGATTGATTTAGCTAAGATATATCAGGAGAAAGACGAATCAGCTTTTAATGCGATATGTCGATCGGCAACGGTGATGCTTTATGCGCATTTTGAAGGGTCTTTAAGATCTGCTATAAAATCTTTCTCAGATGATATCAACAAAAATGGCGGATATTCCATAGTGGGCGAGAGAATAAAATCCCTTTTTCTGTGTGGACTGCTCGATATTGAGATATCCGTTGATAATCTGAACAAATCGCTAGATAGACGGCGTAGGCTCGATGCAAAACTTGATGGCTCATCTGGAATAAATATTAACCTAGAGCATGTTTGGTTAAATGGAAAAAATCCAACTGCAGATATATACAGAACCGTAATAATGAGATTCGGCATAGACAATATTTTTAAAATTCTTGAAGATTCTGAAATGGAGATTTCGATGTTCACTGAAGGAATATTGGCTTTGGGCGAAAAAATTAACGTTTTGATTGATAGATTTCGGGAGAACTACTCTGTTTATCCGTATACATCGATTTTTACAGAAATAGGATGCGCGGAAATTGCAAGACATCGTAAAAAAACAATAACCGAAGAGTTCATAAATAATACAATGAGGCCGCGACATGACATAGCGCACGGCCACACTCTTGAGAATATTTTGTCGCTCGATCAGGTTGAAGCGGCTTCTATTAGGATGAAATTTTTGTCAATTATATTTTATGCAGCTATAACTGAAAATAATCCAACGGTTTGATTTATTAAATCACGCGGTTGGATTCAGACTTCCAAAGCCAGCTTATCCACGTCATTTAACAGGGGAGTGCCTGCCGGGTACTCGCCGTTAAAGCACGCTAGGCACAGGCCGGGGCCGCTGACGGCTTCGCGGATGCCCTGCTCACTGATGAAACTCAGCGTATCCGCCCCGATCAACTCGCGAATCTCCTCGATGCTGTGTGTACTCGCCACCAGTTCCTTCCGCGCGGCGGTGTCGATGCCGTAGAAGCACGGGTGCTTGATGGGCGGGCTTGATACGCGGAAGTGCACTTCGGTCGCGCCCGCCTCGCGCAGCAGGTTCACGATCTGGCGGCTGGTGGTGCCGCGCACGATGGAGTCGTCCACGAGGATCACGCGTTTCCCGGCGACGGCGCTGGTGGGCGAGAGTTTCATCTTGACTTTCAACTCGCGTGCTTCCTGCGTGGGCGCGATGAACGTGCGGCCCGCGTAGGGGTTCTTGTACAGGCCGTAATCGAAGGGGATGCCGCTCTCGCGGGCGTAGCCGATGGCGGCGCCGATGCCGCTGTCGGGGACGGGCACGACGATGTCGGCGTCGATGGGGTGTTCCTTTGCGAGCTGGTGGCCCATGCGGATGCGGCTCTCGTGGGCGTCCACGCCGTCCAGGCGGCTGTCGCTGCGCGCGAAGTAGATCCACTCGAACGCGCAGGGGGTGGGTTTGCGGGGTTCGACCATCAGGGAGTGCAGGCCCGTGCGGTCCACCCAGACGAGTTCGCCGGGCTGCACGTCCCGCAGCAGTTTCGCGCCGACCGTGAACAGCGCGCACGGCTCAGAGGCGATCACGTACGCGCCGTCGTCCCGCTGCCCGATCACCAGGGGGCGCACGCCGTTCGGGTCGCGGAAGCCCAGCAGTTGCGTGCGGCTCATCAGCACGCACGCGAACCCGCCCTTGAGTTGCTTCATGGCGGCGGCCGTGGCTTCCACGAGGTCCATGTGGCTCTCGCGGGCGATCAGGTTCAGCATGACCTCGCTGTCGTTCGTGGTGGCGAACAGCGCGCCTTCCATCAGCATGGCGTTCCGGACCTCGCGGGCGTTCACGAAATTCCCGTTGTGCGCCAGTCCCAGAATGCCCTTGTTCGTGCGGGTCGTCAGGGGCTGCGCGTTGAACCGCAGGTTGCTGCCCGTCGTGCTGTAGCGAACGTGCCCGATGCTCACGCGCGCGTTCGCGAGTCGCACGCTGTCCAGGCGGCGCTCGTCGAACACCTGCGTCACCAGCCCCAGGTCCTTCTCCACGTGGAATTTCTCGCCGTCGGACACGCACATGCCCGCCGCCTCCTGCCCACGGTGCTGCAACGCGAACAGGCCCAGGTAAGTGAACCACGCCAGGTCCGCCGGTTCCGGCGAGTACATGCCAAACACACCGCATTCATCCTGCGGCTTATCGGTTACGGGGTCGAAAATCATGCGTGTCCTTTGCTCCCTCTCCCCTTGCGGGAGAGGGTTGGGGTGAGGGGTGCTGTCACGCCGTACTGGCGCGGTCGGGTGGGTAGACTGCCGGTATGCCGGTGCGTCAGCGGTTCGCGAACGTGGAGGGGACGGGGCGGGCGCGGCGGTTGCGTCGTGATGCCACGCCGCACGAGGGGATGGTGTGGGCGCGGTTGCGGGCGGGGCAGTTGGGGGTGAAGTTCCGTCGTCAGCAGCCGCTGGGGTTTTACATCGCGGATTTCGTGTGCTTCGAGTGCGGGTTGATCGTGGAGCTGGATGGTGGACAGCACGGTTCGGTACAGGGGCGTGCGTACGACGCGTTGCGGACGGAGTACCTGGAGGGCCGGGCGTTCCGGGTGTTGCGCTTCTGGAACAGCGAGGTGTCTGGCAACCTGGATGGTGTCCTGGCGCGGATTGTCGAGGCGGTGCGCGAGCGGGGTGAGGGAGGGGACGCTTAGATTCCCCTCTCCCCGGCCCTCTCCCGCAGGGGGAGAGGGAGTGCGCCCCGTTGCGCGGTGTCCTTTCATCCCAGGATCTCTGCGAGGGGCGTGTTGAACGCGTGGGCGAGGGCGGTGACGGTGGCGCTGAGGTGGATGTGGTGGTCGGGGAGGGTGATGGTGACGCGGTCGCCGCCGCTGGTGCCGAGGCGCGCGAATGGAACGCCCTGTGCCTGGAGGGCCGCTTCGGTGCCGGCCTCGTCGGGGGTGGCGATGAGGATGCGGGCGTGCGCTTCGCCGTACAGCAGGGCGTCGGGGCGGGTTTCCTGGGGGGCGTTCAGGGTGACGGTCAGGCCGGTGTTCCCGGCGATGGCCATCTCGGCCAGGGCGACGGCGAGGCCGCCTTCGGCGCAGTCATGGGCAGTGTCGGTCAGGCCCGCGCGGATCAGGTGCAGCGTGGCGTCGATGACGGCCTGCTCGCGGGTCAGGTCCAGGGGGGGGACGTGTCCGGCTTCGAGGCCGTGCACGGTTTCGAGGTACTGGCTGGCGCCGATGCTGTCGGCGTGCTCGCCGATCAGGTAGAGGGTGTGGCCTTTGCCCTTGAGGTCCATGGTGGCGCGTTTGGTGACATCGGGCAGCACGCCGACCATGCCGATGGTGGGCGTGGGGTGGATGGCGACGCGTTCGTCGCCTTCGGTGTACTGGTTGTACAGGCTGACATTCCCGCCGGTGACGGGGGTGTTCAGGGCGCGGCAGGCGTCGGCGATACCGTGCACGGCGCGTTCCAGCTGGTAGTACACCTCGGGCCGGTGGGGGTTCCCGAAGTTGAGGTTGTCCGTGATGGCCAGCGGGGTCGCGCCCACGCACGCGAGGTTGCGGGCGGCCTCGGCGACGGCGGCGGCGGCGCCAGTGTACGGGTCGAGGTACACGAAGCGCGGGTTGCAGTCGCTGGTGGCGGCCACGCCCATGCCGGAGCCCTTGACGCGCATCACGGCGGCGTCGGCCGCGCCGGGCACGACGACGGTGTTCGTCATGACCTGATGGTCGAAACGCTCGAAGATGGCGCGTTTGCTGGCAATCGTGGGGTGGCCCAGCAGGTCAGTCAGGACCGCGCCCAGGTCGCCGGGGACGGGAACGCCGCTCAGGTCGCGTTCGCGCTTGGCCCTGATCTCCTCGGATTCCACGCCCTCGCGGGTGTACTTGGGCGCCTCGTTCAGCAGGGCCACCGGCAGGTCACAGACGACCTCGCCCTTCCAGGTCAGGCGGTAGTTGTTGTGCGCCTCGACCTGTCCGATGGTCACCACGTCCAGTTCCCACTTGGCGAGCAGGTCCAGCAGGTCCTGTTCCTTGCCGGGCACTGGCACCAGGATCATGCGCTCCTGCGACTCGCTCAGGCACAGTTCCATGGGCACCATGCCGTCCTCTCGGGTGGGCACGAGGTCCAGGTCCATGGTGATGCCCAGTTCCGCGCGGTACGCCATCTCGCAGGTACTGCTGACCAGCCCGGCGGCGCCCATGTCCTGCACGCCCGCCACCACGCCCGCCTGAATGGCCTCCAGCGTGGCTTCCAGCAGCAGTTTCTCCATGAACGGGTCGCCCACCTGCACGGCCGGGCGGTCGGCCTGAGACGCGTTGCTCAGGTCGGCGGAGGCGAACACCGCGCCGCCCAGCCCGTCGCGCCCGGTCTTGCTCCCGACGTACACGATGGTGTTCCCGACCTCACCCATCGTCCCCTTGGCCAGATCCTCGTGGCGCAGCAGGCCCAGCGCCATCACGTTCACCAGCGGGTTCTCCTGGTAACTGGGGTGGAAGGTCACCTCGCCACCCACCGTGGGCACGCCGATCGCGTTCCCGTAGTGAGCGATCCCCTCCACCACGCCGTTCAGCAGGAAGCGCGTGCGGGGGCTGTCGGGGTTCCCGAAACGCAGGCTGTCCAGCACCGCGAACGGCCGCGCGCCCATCGCGAAGATGTCACGCAGGATGCCGCCCACGCCCGTCGCCGCACCCTGCACCGGCTCCACCGCCGACGGGTGGTTGTGGCTTTCCATCTTGAACGCCACGCCCCAGCCATCGCCGATATCCACCACGCCCGCGTTCTCACCGGGACCCTGAAGCACCTGCGGCCCCGTCGTGGGGAAGTGACGGAACAAGGGACGGCTGTTCTTGTACCCGCAGTGCTCGCTCCACATGGCCCCCACGATGGCGGCCTCCAGCGCGTTCGGCTCCCGGCCGATCTGCGAAACCAACAGGTCGAATTCTTCAGTCGAAAGTCCAAACGTGCCCGCACGGTCACGCAGGGATGGGGCGGCTTGCGTCATTGAAGCTCCTTGAGAACCAGGGCGATCTGCCCAGGCGGAAAAATCAGGGTCGTGGAAAAGCGGGTGGGGGAGGGGCGGGTGGGCGAGGGCACGTGCGTCAGATCGGCACTTTCAGCGACTGCTTCAGCTGGCCCCGGTGGTACGCCGTGTGGCGCAGGTGCAGGTTCAGCCCGGCGAGGCGTTCGCGCGTGCCGGTGGGCGCGGCGGGCGAGCGCAGCGGGTCGTTCAGTTCGTCGTCCCGCAGGCCGCGAATGGTGGCAATCAGGACGCTGCCGACCTGATCGAGTTCGGTCAGGATGGCGTCCTTGGGGTCCGTTTCGGTCAGGCGGGGCGTGCCCAGGAACTCACCGATCCACGCGGAGTCCTCCCAGCCCAGATGGGCGTAGGTGGGGCTCAGGTCCTGCAACGCGAAGAAGCGCAGCCACTCGGCGATGTGCAGGGCGTGCCACGCGGGACTGTGGCCCAGGCGCGGCACGGCGAACTCGCTGTCCGGAACGGCGTCCAAGGCGGCGCGCAGGGCAGCGAGTTCCTGCTCGTATGCGCCGGCCAGGAACGCCTGCACGGTCGTCATGCGGGGGCCTGGGCGGGCATCCCGGCCCGTGCGAGGCTGCTGAACAGGCCCCGCCCGTCCTCGCTGCCCAGCAGGGCCTCCACGGCCCGTTCGGGGTGCGGCATCATGCCCAGCACGTTGCCGCGTTCGTTCACGATTCCGGCAATGTCGTTCAGGCTGCCGTTGGGGTTGTCGGCGTAGCGGAACACGACCTGCCCGTTGCCTTCCAGCCGGGCAATAGTTTCGGGGTCGGCGTAGTAGTTGCCCTCGCCGTGCGCGATGGGCACCTCGATGACCTGCCCCTTCGTGTACGCGCCGGTAAAGGCCGTGCTGGCGTTCTCGACGCGCAGGTGCACGGGGCGGCACATGAAGTGCAGGTCGCGGTTGCGGCTCAGGGCGCCGGGCAGCAGGCCCGACTCGGTCAGGACCTGAAAGCCGTTGCAGACGCCCAGCACGAATCCCCCGCGTTCGGCGTGCGCCTTGACGGCCTGCATGATCGGGCTGCGCGCAGCGATCGCGCCGGAGCGCAGGTGATCGCCGTAACTGAACCCGCCGGGCAGGAACACCAGTTCGGTGCCGTCCGGCAGGCCGGCCTCGGTGTGCCACACGAACTGCGCGCCCTCATCAAGGAGCAACCGCGCGGCGTGCAGGGCGTCGCCGTCGCAGTTACTGCCGGGGAACTGGATGACGGCCGTCTTCACGCGCCGACCCGCTCCTCGCCCTGTTGTTCACTGAGCTCCCAGCGGGCGTCCTCCATCACGGGGTTGCTCAGCACGTTCTCGGTGATGTCCTTCAGCTGCGCCTCGACCTCGGCGCGGCTGCCGCTGAGGGTCAGTTCGATGTACTTCCCGACGCGCACGCCGCTCACGTTGCCGTGATCGAGGTGAGACAGCGCCCGCTCCACGGTGCGCCCCTGCGGGTCGAGAATGCTGGGCTTCAGGGTCACGAACACTTTCGCTTTAAAGGTGGACATGGTGGGGCTCCTTCGGAGGGCAGATGGCAAGAGGCGAATGGCAGATGGTCAGGAGGGCTGGCGCAGGTGGATCGTGGCGGTCGGCCATCGACCTTCAGCCATTCGCGCCCGGTTCGGTCACGCGCCGGAGCATTTCCGCGTAGGCGTCTTCCACGCCGCCGAGGTCGCGGCGGAAGCGGTCCTTGTCCATCTTCTCGTTGGTCTGGGCGTCCCAGAAGCGGCAGGTGTCGGGGCTGATCTCGTCGGCCAGGACGACCGTGCCGTCCGCGAGCGTGCCGAATTCCAGCTTGAAGTCGATGAGTTTCACGCCGCGCGCCGCGAAGTACGGCACCAGGAACGCCTGCACGTTCAGTGCCAGCTCACGGATGCGCTTCAGCTGCTCGGGGGTGGCCCAGCCGAGCGCGACGGCGGTGTCGGTGTTGATCAGCGGGTCGCCCAGCGCGTCGCTCTTGTAGCAGTACTCCACGACCGGGCGGGACAGCGGCGTGCCTTCCTCGACGCCCAGGCGTTTGCTGAACGACCCGGCGGCCACGTTGCGCACGATGACCTCGACCGGGATGATCGTCACGGCCCGCACGCGCTGCTCGGTCGGCGAGAGCAGTTCGATGAAGTGCGTGGGCACCCCGGCCGCCTCCAGCTGCGGGAACAGGTGCGCGGTGATCGCGTTGTTGATGGCGCCCTTGCCCCCGATCTGCGCTTTCTTCACGCCGTTGAAGGCGGTCGCGTCGTCCTTGTACTCCACGACGTACTCGGCGGGATTGGCGGTGGCGTAGACACGTTTGGCCTTACCTTCGTACTTCAGTTCGCCTCGGCTTGCGGTCATGCGTCCTCCAGGGGGGTGGGGGCGGCCTGGGCGGGCGTGTCCCCGGAATGTAGGAAAAGCGTCCCCCGCAGTTGACCGGGGCGACGCTGGAATGTCGCGGTGCTGAACATGTGAAGCCTCCATCGCCGTCTCTCGGACGGGCTTACCGCCCTTGTTTCACGGCGCGCGGCCGGGGCGGGGCGTCTCACAGGACGCGGGTGGAAGAAAAGGGAAGTGCAATCCACCCTCCACGCGGGAGGGCTGATCACCGCCTGACAGCGTAACACCCCCGCGCGCCGGAACGCCGGGGGTGTTCAGAGGACTCGGACAAACGCCGCCTACAACGGGGCAGATCGGTCAGTGGCGGTTCAGGTCAGTGGCTGTGCCTTTCCTACGGATTCCGTTTGTTTCGCTGACAATCCGGAACTTCACCGGATTGCCAGCTCCACGTCCGGAACCCGTTTTGCTCCTGCTCGCGTCCGCTCGGATTGAATGGCTTTGTAAGCCATTCAATCCGAGTCCGTATCAGTGGCTGTGCGAGTGCCCGCCGCCGCGTTTCCCGCTGACTTCCTCGCGGACCTCGGCCACCACGAACGTGCAGGCCTCGGCGCAGGGAATGCCGCCCGGCACGCCGTTCAGGAACGACTGCGTGAGCTTGTGCCCCGCCCACAGGCGCGTGCGCAGGCACCCGGTACACACGTCCTGCGCCACGTGCTCCACCTGCGCGGGCGTCGCCTTCTGCACCTTGGCGTAGATGCCGGTCTGCCGCCGCGCCGTGGTCGCCCAGGGCGTGGGCCGCAGCGCGTGGCAATCGTGTGCGTACGTCTCCTCGATCACCGCCGGGTACACGTAATGCATGGCGCGGCGCAGGTCCGCCTCGCTCAGCACCGCCCGCCAGCCGCGCGGCAGGTTCCGCAGCGTGTGCACGGGCCGGTGCTCGCCGCCATCCGTGAAGCGTACCTGATCCCGCACACCCTCCGGCGTGACGAGCGTGGTCAGGTCCCCGCCGGGGCGGCCCTCGTCCAGCGCGTTACGCAGCTCGAACACGCCCAGTTCCGGCGTGACCAGCACCTCCCCGACCCGCAGGCCCAAGCGCGCGCCCTTCAGGAACGCCTGCCACGCCGCCTCATGCCCGCGCTCTGTGTCGCCGCCCGGCCCGCCCGCCCCGCTGGCCTCCTCCGCCAGATGCAGGATCACGTCGGCGACCGCTGCGTGCGTGCCCACCGGCTTGGCGTAGAACACCTGCTGATGCCCGTGCGGGTTCTCCGGGAAGTCCGTGACGGTGCCGGTCAGGCCCATGTCCTCGGGAATGGTTTCCAGGGTGTGCCAGCCCTCGCTGGCGAAGAACGGCACGACCACCACGCGCGGCGACCGCACCGTCTCGGGCCACGTACCCACCTTGGGGTCCTCGTCCAGGAACAGGGCCTGCACCTCGGCGAACTGCCCGGACTCGCGGATACGGTCGGCGTTCTGGTACACGATCCGGTTGCTGTTCTCGTTGCGGGTCGTGCCGTGCCCCAGCACGATCAGCGCCGTGTCCTCGGGGCTGGCGTCGGGCAGCACCTCGCGCGCGCGTTCCAGGATCACGTCCGTCATGCTGGGATGCACGCCGTACGGCAGGGTGTAGCGCACGGTCCGGCCGCCAATCACGCGGGCCACGCCCTCGGGCGGCACCGGCCCCTGGTGACCCAGGCCCATCTCGCGCGGAATCACGGTCTCCGTGAAGTACCCCTCGCTGATGAACATCGGAATGACCGTCACGTCCGTGCTGGCCGTCGTCTTCAGCACCTGCCGCAGCGAGGGTTCCTCCTTCCAGTACCCTTCGATGACCTCGTCGAACAGCCCACGCTGACGGATCAGTTCCGCATACCGGTACACCGCGACCGCCGACTCACCGTTCAGGTGAGATCCATGACCAATAAGCACCAGGGAACGCATACCCACCGACTGTAGCGCCCGCCCGCGCCCGGAATTGTCCCGGAACATGCGGTCCCCTTCCCACACCCCTGCCCCGCACCCACCCCGCGCCCCGGCAGGTAGACTGTGCCGCATGAGCGACCTCTATCAGGCAGACGGTTTCACGCCCAGCCCGGAACTCAGCGCCGAGCGCCAGACCAGCTTCAAGGCCGCCCCGGAACTCGGGGACGGCATCGAGCCCGGCAAGGCCTACCGCGCCGTGCTGGAAACCAGCAAGGGCCGCCTGGTCGTCGAACTGCACGCCGACGACGCGCCCGTCACCGTGAACTCGTTCGCGTACCTGCTGCGTCACCACTACTACGACGGCATCAAGTTCCACCGCGTCATCAACGGCTTCATGGCGCAGGCCGGCGACCCCACCGGCACCGGCGCCGGCGGCCCCGGCTACGACTTCGAGGACGAGCACAACCAGCACCGCCACCAGGGCAAGGGCGTCCTGAGCATGGCCAACCGTGGCCCGAACACCAACGGCAGCCAGTTCTTCATCACCTTCACCGACACCCCCCACCTCGACGGCCGCCACACCGTCTTCGGCCGCGTCGTCGAGGGCCTCGACGTGCTGGACCGCCTGACCCGCATCGAGCCCGGCATGCGCGGCACGCCCGACGTGATCGAAACCGCGTACCTCGTCGAGAAGTAAGACCGACTCCGATGGGATGGGCTGCAAAGCCCATTCAATCCGAGCGAAGCGAGTGGGAGCAAAACAGGTTCCGGGCGTGGAGTCGGCAACCCGGCGATGTTCCGGGTTGTCGGCGAAACAGACGGAATCCGTGAGAAGGACTCCGGTTGAATGACTTGCTAGAGCCGTTCAACCGGGTGTGTAGCACCCGCAGCAACAAGAAGAAGACAGCGCCCCGGTGTGGGCGCTGTCTTCCTTGTGGGGGTTCAGTCGCGTTCGCGTTCGCGTTCGGCGTTCAGCTGGGCCTGAAGCTGAGCCTGACGCTGCCGCACGTAATCCTGCTGGAAACGCGGCTCGTCGATCAGGTTCGTGCCGACCGTGAGTTTCCCGGTCGCCAGTTCCCGCATGGCCTGCGTGACCAGGTTCCGGTGCCGCACGCGCTGCTCGACCGGCAGCACGCTCGGCGCGCCGGAACGCAGCTGCAGCGCGCGCTTGGCCGTGACCACACTCAGTCGGTACTTGCTGTCCGTCATGGACAGCAGCTTGTCGATGTCTTTTTCCGCCATTCTCGCAACCTCCCTGAAACACTGCCGTCCCGCGTGAGGCGGGTGGGTGTTCCGTCAGCCCCCCACTGTAGCCCAGCCGGGCCGGGCACACCAAGCGCCCGGCCCACAATGCCCCCGCCGCAACGGACGTTCAGGCGTTGTACGTGCTGCTGGCCGTGTCGCCGCCCCGCCCGGTCCAGTTGGTGTGGAAGAACTCGCCGCGCGCCCGGTCCGTGCGCTCATACGTGTGCGCCCCGAAGTAATCCCGCTGCGCCTGCAACAGGTTCGCGGGCAGCCGCTCGGCGCGGTAGCCGTCGTAGTACGCCAGGGCGCTGCTGAACGCCGGAACCGGCACGCCACCCACCACGGCCGCCGCGACCGTCCCGCGCCACGCCGCCTGCGCGCCGCCCACCGCTTCCCGGAAGTACGGGGCGAGCAGCAGGTTCGGCAGGTCCGGCTGCGCGTCGAACGCCTCCTTGATGCGGTCCAGGAACGCCGCGCGGATGATGCACCCGCCGCGCCACATCTGCGCGATCTGCCCGTAATCCAGCGTCCACCCGGCGTCCCGCGCACTCAGGTGCAGCAGCTGGAAGCCCTGCGCGTACGCGGCGATCTTGCTCGCGTACAGCGCCTGCCGCACCCCCTCGATGAACGCCTCGCGGTCGGCGGGCGCCGCGAAGGTCGGGCCACTCAGGACGCGGCTGGCTGCCACGCGCTCGGCCTTCAGGGCGCTCATGGCGCGGGCGTACACGGCCTCCGTGATCGTCGCGGCCGGACTGCCGGCATCCAGCGCCGCCACCGACGTCCACTTACCCGTGCCCTTCTGCCCGGCGGCGTCCAGGATCATGTCCACCAGCGGTTGCCCGGTCAGGTCGTCCGTCTTGGCCAGAATGTCGGCCGTGATCTCGATCAGGTAACTGTTCAGCTCGCCCTCGTTCCAGCGGGCGAACACCGCGCCCGCCTCCGGCGCACTCAGGCCCGCGCCGTCCCGCAGGAGCTGGTACGCCTCCGCGATCATCTGCATGTCGGCGTACTCGATGCCGTTATGCACCATCTTCACGAAATGCCCCGCGCCCTCCGGCCCCACCCAGTCGCAGCAGGGTGCGCCGTCGGCCACCTTCGCCGCGATGCTCTGGAAGATCGGCCTGACCGCCTCCCACGCTGCCGGGTTCCCGCCCGGCATGATGCTCGGGCCGGTCAGCGCGCCCTCCTCACCGCCCGACACGCCGGTCCCCACGAACAGCAGCCCGTCCGCCGCGAGTTCCCGCGTGCGGCGCGTCGAATCCGCCGGGTGACTGTTCCCCCCGTCGATGATGATGTCACCGGGGCTCAGCAGCGGCCGCAGGTGCCCGATGAACTCGTCGACCGCCGCGCCCGCCTTCACCATCAGCATCACCTTGCGCGGCGCCTTGAGTTGCCCCACCAGTTCCTCCAGCGACCCGGCGCCCACGATGGACTTCCCGAGCGCGCGGCCCCCCGTGAACGCCGTCACCTTACTGACCGTCCGGTTGAACGCCGCGACCGTGAACCCCCGGCTCGCCATGTTCAGAATCAGGTTCTCACCCATCACCGCCAGCCCGATCACACCGATATCCGCCACCGGGCCCTGCCCGCCACCTGCCGCTGCGTCACTCGTCATGCGAGTAAGCGTACACCGCACACCAACCGGCGCCGGGAGCCTGTCAACACAGCCCCCAAACCGAAGAACCCCCGCACGCGGCGGGGGCTTTTCTTTGGGGCCAGAGGTCGGATTTGAACCGACGACCTACTGATTACGAATCAGTTGCTCTACCCCTGAGCTACACTGGCGGGATACAGGTTGGGACACTTCCGACGGAAGCTCAAAAAGTATATGGAGTGCGCCGGGGAGTGTCAAGGCGCCGGGTGCGGGCCTCGGTGGGGGCTCTATGCTGGCGGGCATGGTGACCGCAGGAACTCCGGAGGCGTTCGAGACGATTCATGGCGTGGCAGGGCCGCTGGACTGGCTGTGCCTCGCGCCGCACCCGGACGACGCGGAGATCGGCGCGGGCGGGACGCTGATCCGGCTGGCCCGCGCGGGGCGCGCCGTAGGCATCCTGGAACTGTCGCGGGGCGAGCGGGGCACGCAGGGCACGCCGGACGTGCGCGTGGCCGAGTGCGCCCGCGCGGCGGCCATCATGGGCCTGACGTGGCGCGGACAACTGGGCCTGCCGGACGGCGAACTGCGCGACACGCTGGACGGCGCGCACGCGCTGGCGTCGGTGTTGCGCGCGGTGCGGCCCCGCGTGCTGGTCGTCCCGCACCACCACGACCGCCACCCGGATCACTTCGGGACGTACCACCTGAGCAAGCGGGCCGTGCATCTGGCGCAACTGGCGAAAGCGGACCTGCCGGGAGAACCGCACCGGGTGGGGCGGGTGCTGCTGTACCAGGGGAACGCGGACATCACCCCGAACGTGCTGGTCGACGTGGAGGCCGTGCAGGACACCTGGGAGGCGGCGATCCTGGCGCACCAGAGTCAGTTCTCGGGGGCCGCCATCTCGGAGACGGTCACGCCGGAGATCGTGGAGCGCCGCCGCGCCCGCCTGACGTACTGGGGCACCCTGGCGCGCGTGCGCTACGCCGAGGCCTTCGAGGCGGACTCGGCGCTGCTGGTGGATCCCCTGGCATTGTGAGAAGAAACTTGCCTTCGCTCGTTATTCGGGAATGGTCAGCCCGACGTTTCTGGCGAGACGATTCTGCCGTTCAGGCTGGGTGGCGAGAGCTATCAGTAGTTCCTGGAATTCCTGCGGGTCGATCAGGGCAGGCATGAGGAATTCCTGCGGCGCGGTGAAGATCAACGCCAGGAGATCCGCCGCAGTGTGAGCTTCGTTATCGCTACCGTGGAGCAGCAACTCGATCAGAACAGCACGCACCGCATCCACACTCTGAATCAGGTTCATCTGGATGTGTTCCCGTTCGTGGATGGACAGCCGGTGACTGGGTGAGCCACTGGCGACCTCGTAGATCGCGTTGAGCAGCCACGGACGGCTTGCCGGGGTAGCGTGCCTCAGTCCAGCGAGCAGGGCGGGCAGCAACTTCGGGCCAGCCGGGTACAGAGAGCCCTGGATGACCGCCACGTTGTCGATCTGCCGGTAAAGTTTCTCCGCTTCGTCAGTCGTGTGACTTGCGGGGAGATCGCGGATCGCGACCAGAAGATCTGCGATCCGCTGGGCACCCCTTCCGTCGCCGTTCCACACGTCATCTGGTGTCAGGTCAGGGTCTGGGTGTCGCATGTTCCCGTTCACTGAGTAACCATCAGTTCTTTCTCCCAGGCTGCCGCTCAGTCCTGCTGCGGCCAGTCCTGGTAGGGGAGGGCGGGGTGCGGGCGGCTGGCCAGCAGTTCCTCGATCTCGTCGGCGAGGTCCAGGCCGTACTTGTAGGCGCTCTGCCCGGCGACCACGCCGCCGCCGTACTTCTCGCGGTAGTTGGCGGGGGTGCGTTCGAAGGTCATGGCCTCTGCGCTGGCGTTCGTCTGGGGGAGCACGGTCGTCAGGATCGGGGGGGTGCGCTCGCCGGTGCCGGCGAAGGCGCGTTGCAGGTCATCGGGGAGGCGTTGCAGGCCCTGGCGGTGCTGGCTGCTCTGGCTCTGGTACTTGGTGATCAGGACGCCCAGGGCGCTCAGGCGCAGGTTTCGGGCGCGGCGGATCTCGGCGATGCGTCCGGCGATCTGCGGGATGCCGTAGGTGCTCAGGCGGTCGGGGATGGTGGGGATCAGGTAGTGGTCGCTGATTTCCAGGCCGTTCTGCGTGACGAAGCCTAGGTTGGGCGGGCAGTCGATCAGGACGTAGTCGTACCCGGCGAAGTGCGGCGCGACGAACTTCTTCACGACTTCCATCGGGCCGGTCGAGTAGTACGTGCGGCCCGCGATGTCCTGCATGCGGTCCTGCACGTCGATCAACCGGATGGAGGAGGGCAGCAGGTCCACGCGGCCGTAGCGGGTGCCTTCGGGCAGCTGGTCCATCACCTCGGGCGGCACGCGGTTGAGGTTACTGGCGCCGCGCACGATGGCGCGCGTGGCGTCGAACGTGAAGGTGCCGTCGCCGCGCAGCAGGTCCAGGAACAGGTGCGCGAGCGTCTGGCCCGCCTCGTCGGCCCTCGCCCAGCGTTCCTCGCCGATCAGGGCGAGGGTGGCGTTCGTCTGGGGGTCCAGGTCGATGACCAGCACGCGCTTCTGCTTCATGAACGCCAGCGTGTCGGCCAGTTGCACGGTCGCCGTGGTTTTCGCCACGCCGCCCTTGAGGTTGATGAAACTCAGGACGACCGGGGCCATCAGAGTTCGCGGATCTTGGCCAGCACAGCCTCGGGCCGCACGGTGTAGTCGCCGGTCTTCTCCTCGACGTGCTGGTAGCGGATCACGCCCTCCCGGTCAATCAGGAACACAGCCCGGCCGCTGATGCCCCGGTCGTCGATGGCCACCCCGTACGAGCGGGCCACGTCGAGTTTCATGTCGGCCAGCAGCGGCACCTCGATGCCGTACTCGGCGGCCCAGGCCTTGTGGGCGTGCACGCTGTCGCGGTTCACGCCCAGCACGACCGCCCCGGCGTCCGCGAAATCATCCTGGCGACCCGAGTACTCCGGAAGCTGCATGGAGCACACGGGACTGAAATCCAGCGGGTAGAACACCAGCACCACGGCGCTGTGGCCGCGGTAACTGCTCAGGGTGATCTGCTCGCCGGTCGAGGCGGGCAGGGTGAAGTCCGGCGCAGGCTGTCCCACAAGGCTCATGCCCGCAGTGTAGCGGGCCGAGCCCCCGTGGGCCGCCTGATTTCCGGCAGTTGTCCGGCCTGCGTGCCCGGCGTTGTCTGATACGGACTCCGATTGAAGGGGCTGCAAAGACCCTTCAATCCGAGCGGATGCGAGTGGGAGTAGGGCGGGTTCCGGACGTGGAGCTGGCAATCCGGTGAAGTTCCGGATTGTCAGCGAAACAAACGGAATCCGTATGACCTGCGTGTCTGGCCCGCCCGGCTGTCCCCGTCTGCGCTGCACCTTTGAACCGCGTCCCGCTTTGCCCCCCCTGCCCGGCGCGCGGGATTACGCTGGGTGGGTACCGTCCCCGGCGTCTGCACCGTTCACGCCCTGCACGCACCCCCGCCGGGACGGCCCCGAGGAGGAATTCCCATGGCTGACGTAATGCCCCCCAACATGCTGAACGACCGCCCGCGCACCCCCGCCGGTCTGCTGAGCAACGCCGAGAAGGACCGCCTGATCGAACGAGGGTTCCTGGGCCTGTACCGCTGGTACACCGCGCGCAGTCAGGAGACCCGCAACTGGAACCCGGACCGCTCCTTCGACTGGCGCACCATGAACAAGGACCTGCCGCCGGAACTGATCACGGTCCTCCAGGGGTTCTTCGCGGTCGAGCAGTACGCGCCGGACTTCACGAGTAACCTCATTCACCTCGTGCGCCGCAGCCACGGCCGCTCGCACTTCCAGATGCGCTGGGGCAGCGAGGAGGAAAAACACGCCGACGCCTGGGAGAACGCCGTGCTGTTCAGCGGCCAGCGCAGCCCGCAGTGGATCGCGGAGTACAAGGACCGCCTGAAATCCCAGACCTGGGAACTGCCGTTCCCGGACGCCATCCATAACCTCGTGTACACCGTGTTCCAGGAGCGCGCCACGCAGCTGAACTACCTGAACATGATGAAGATCGCGCAGGGCAAGAGCGACAAACCGCACCTGCGGGGCGTGACCGACCCGGTCCTCGCGAAGGTCGCGCAGACCATCGCCGTGGACGAGGCCGCGCACTACAACTTCTTCCTGGAAGGCGTGCGCATGTACCTGTACTACTACCCGGAACGTACCCTGAACGCCATCAAGAACGTCATCGGGCAGTTCAGCATGCCCGCCGCGACCCTGGTGCCCAACTGGGAGCACTTCTACGAGACGGTGTACCGCGCTGGCATCTACGGCCCCCGCGACTTCCAGCGGGACGTGATGCAGGTCGCCTTCCGCAACATGGGCATCGAGAGCCGCAAGGCGCTGGAAGAAGGCATCCGCAAGACCCGCGAGGTTCCGGACTTCGACGGCGGGAACTTCAAGACGACCGCCATCTGGGACACCTTCGACTACGGCGCCGTGGAAGGCGACGTGAAACGCCTGCACGTGAAAATCCAGGAGTACGAGAAGGAAATCGGCTTTGACCTGTACGACCCGACCGAATTCATCGAGAACCCGGAGAAACCCGCCGGCACCCAGGCCGCCGACGACTGAACACGGCCCGCCTGAAGCTGGAAGCCCGCCCGCGCCCCGTGCGCGTGGCGGGCTTTTGCGTATTCCGGTGCGCCGCCGCTTCACGCGGCTGGCCGGGCAGGGGGCGTGCGGTGTGCAGGCGGGTGCGGGGCGTGGCATGCTGACCGTGTTCCTCTGTCCGGCGCCCGTTCCGTCACCGTTTCCGTTTTCACTGGAGTGCGCGGCCCTGTCCGCTGCGCGCCCATCAGGAGGCCGCGTATGATCCCACCGACTGCCCAGACTGCCGCCCGGCTGAACCCGGAGCGTCCCAACCCGGCGCTGGCCGCGCTGGGCTACGCGCCGGACGACCGCGTGGTGATCTTTCACGCGGACGACCTGGGCATGTGTCAGGCGACCGTGAGTGCCTGCCTGGACCTGTTCGGGACGGGCACGCTGTCGTCGGCGTCGGTCATGACGACCTGTGCGTGGGCACCGGCGGCGGCCGGGGTGGCGCGTGAATTCCCGGACGCGGACCTGGGCGTGCACCTGACCCTGACGAGCGAGTGGAGCGAGTACCGCTGGGCGGCCCTGAGTACCCGCGACCCGGCCACCGGCCTGCTGGACGCGCAGGGGCAGCTGCACGCGACTGTCGAGGCGGCCCGCCTGCACGGCGTTCCGGCGGCCGTGCGCGCCGAGATGGACGCCCAGATCGTCCGGGCGCTGGACCTGGGCATCGAGGTCTCGCACGTGGACGCGCACATGGGGGCCGTCGCGCACCCGCGCTTCCTGCCGGACTGCATCGAGCTGGCGCTGCGGCACGGCGCGGTCCCGATGTTCCCGCGCCTGGACAGTGCCGGGTGGCGCTCGCACGGGCTGGACGCGCGCGACGCGGCGCAGGCGGCGCAGTTCACGCAGGCGCTGGAGGCGCGCGGGCTGCCGCTGGTGGATCACCTCGTGATGCTGCCGCTGCACTCGGGCGGGGATCAGGTGCCCCTGATCGAGGACCTGCTGGGCAGCCTCCCGCCGGGCCTGACGCACTTCATCCTGCACCCCGCGCGGGACACGCCGGAACTGCGCGCCATTGCCAGCGACTGGGCGGGCCGGGTGGCGAACCACGCGGCGTTCATGGACCCGCGCCTGCCCGGCGTGATCGAACGCAGCGGTGTGAAGGTTATTTCCTACCGCGCGCTGCGGCCGCTGCTGGGCGCGGTCCTGCCATGACGGTCCCCATCCCGGCCACCGGCCTGACGCCGGACGCGACGCCCGACATGACGCCCGACACGACCTCCGCGCAGCGCTGGCGGTACGCGGTCATGAACTTCGGGCTGACCATCCCGGTGCAGACCGGCAGTTTCCTGCTGCTGTACTACGTGGACGACCGCCGCATGGACCCCGCCTGGGCCGCGACCGCCCTGACCTGCTTCGCCGTGTACAACGCCGCGAACAACCCGGTCATCGGGTTCCTGAGCGACCGGACCCGCTCGCGCTGGGGCCGCCGCATTCCGTTCGTGCGCTTCGGGTTCCTGCCGGGCCTGATCCTGTTCACGCTGCTGTTCTCGGCGCCATTCGACGGCGTGAGCAGCCCCGCAGCGCTGCTGGTGTACTTCGTGGTCGTCTGGACGCTCTGGGAGACGGTCAGCACGGCCGTCGGCACCGGTTACCTGTCACTGCTGCCCGAGATGTTCCGCACCTTCCGGGAACGCACGGACGTCGCGTGGCGCATGAACGTCGTGCAGGTCGCCGGACTGCTGATCGGGCTGGCGCTGCCGCCCCTGCTGGCAGGACTGCTCGGCTGGGGCGTCATGGCGGCCCTGTTCGCCGTGCTGGCCGCCGCCGCGATCCTGTTCGGGCTGGGCAGCCTGTTCGAGCGTCCGGGCACCGCCGCGCCGGGCCTGGGGTTCTTCCGGGCGGCGCGCGTCACGTTCCGCAACCCGGCGTTCCTGACCGTCGTAGCCGCGCAGACCATGCGCTTCTTCTGCACGGGCACCCTGGCGACCGGCATGGGCTTCTACGTGCGCTACAGCCTGGGCGAGACGGGCGGCGCCGCCACCACCCTGCTGCTGGCCTCCGCGTTCGTCACGGCGGGCGCGGCCCTGTGGCCCTGGCGGACCTTCGTGACCCCCCGCCTGGGCGCCCGCGGCACGCTGATGCTGGCCTTCGCGCTGGGGGCCGCCGCGCTGGTCCCGCTGGCGCTGGTCAGCACGCTGGCCGGCGCGCTCGTCTCGACCGTATTGTTCGGAGTGGCGCTGTCGGGCATGATCCTGATGGGCGACGTGATCCTGGGCGACGTGATCGATGAGGACGAACTCCGCACCGGCGAGCGCCGTGAGGGCCTGTACTACGGCATGTCCGGCTTCATCACCACCCTGAGCGCCGCACTGACCGCGCAGGCCTTCGGGGCGGTCACGCGCGCCAGCGGCTACGACCCTACCCTGACCACGCAACCCGACGCGGTCGCCGGGGCCTTCCGCTTCTTCATGACCGGCCCGCCCATCGCGGGCGCGCTGCTGGCCGTGGCGCTGCTGGCCCTGTACCCGCTGCACGGCGAACGACTGAACGCCGTGCGCGCCGCCCTGGCACGGAAACGACTGGAACGGGCCACGGCGGGCGGAGGTTAACCCGACTGCCCGGCCCGCCGCGCCTGCACGAAGCGTTCCCGGCCGGTCAGGTCGGCGTGCAGCTGCGCGTCCCAGCCGCCTGCGCGCAGCTCGGCGGCCAGTGTGGCAGCGTTGCGCGGGTCGAGTTCCAGCCACAGCGCCCCGCCCGCTGCCAGTGCGGGCGAGGCCTGTGCGGCCAGCCTCCGGGCCAGGGTCAGGCCGTCCGGGCCGGAGTACAGCGCCAGATCCGGGTCGCGCTGCACTTCCGGGTCGGCGTGCGCGCGGTCCCCTTCCGGCAGGTACGGGGGGTTGCTGACGATCAGGTCGAACGGGCCGGGCACGCCCGCCAGCAGGTCCGCCTGCAGCCACGTGACTTCCAGGCCGTTCAGGGCGGCGTTCTCGCGCGCCAGGGCCAGCGCGCCTGGGCTGAGGTCCGTGGCGGTCACGGCCGCGCCGGGGCAGGCAGCCTTCACGCCCAGCGCCAGCGCGCCCGTGCCGGTGCCCACGTCCAGCACGCGCGGCTGAGCCCTGGACTGCAGGCCCGGCAGCAGCAGGTGCAGCAGCCACTCGGTTTCCGGGCGGGGCACCAGGGCGCGCGGGTCGCAGCGCAGCCGCACGCCGCCCCACTCGACCTCGCCCAGAATGTGTTGCAGCGGCTCGCGCGCCGCCCGGCGGTCCAGCAGCGTCGCGTAACGCGCCTGACCGTCCGCGCCGACCGGTTCGTGCGCGCGGGTCAGTAGCGCCGTGGGCGTCAGGTGCAGGGCGCTCAGCAGCAGCTCGCGGGCGTCCACCTCCGGGGAGGGAACGCCCGCGCTGCCCAGCCGCGCCGCGCCCTGCCTCAACAGGTCACGCAGCTGCACGCCCTTACCCGTGCCGGGGTTTGATAATCAGTCGCCGGGCGTTGCCCTCCCCGATGGACTCGCTCATCACGTCCGGGTGCTCTTTCAGGGCGATGTGAATCACGCGCCGTTCGGAGGCGGGCATGGGCTGTAACTCGTGCGGCTCGCCGCTCTTGGCGACCTGCACGGCCAGCCGCTCGGCCAGTTTGCTGAGTGCCTCGGCCTGCCGCTTGCGGTACCCGCCGATATCCACCCGCACGCGCAGGTTCCCGCGTCCTTCCTGCTTGGCGAGGACCGTGTAGGCCAGCACCTCGATGGCGCCCAGGGTGCGGCCGTCCCGCCCGGCGAAACGGGCGGCGTTCTCGCCGGTGATCTCGGCTTCCAGCGCGTCGTCCGCCTGCGTGACATTCACCTGGAGCTCCGGGTCGATGCGGCCCAGCAGGCCCCGCAGGAACGCTTCGAGGGTGGACCGCGGGTCCTCGGCTGCGGCTTCCAGCGTGGGGGTGCCGGTCAGGGCGTCCGGAGCGGGCGGTGGCAGCTCGCTCTCGTCGGCGTCGCTGATACCCAGCCCCGCGAGGTAGTCGTCGAGGTTCGTGCGGTTATCCATGCCCCGCAGTCTAGCGCGGCCCCCTCACGAATTTCCCACGGACTGCCCGGCCACGCTGGCCGCGAAATGGCGGGCGCTGCGTTCCAGCAGGCGGTACATCTCCTCGAAGCCGTCCTGACCGCCGTAGTAGGGGTCCGGCACGTCCGCGCCCGGCGCGAGCGGATCGAAGTCCCGCATCAGCTGCACACGCGCCTCCGCGTTCGGCGGGCTCAGGCGGCGCGCGTCCGTGAGATTCGAGGCGTCCATCGCCAGGATCACATCCTGCTCGTAGAAATCTGCCGCCGACAGCTGCCGCGCCCGGCCCTCCAGGCGCAGGCCGTGCCGGGCCGCCACCTCCAGGCTGCGCGGGTCGGCCGGCCGGCCCACGTGCCAGTCACCGGTTCCGGCGCTGCTCACCACGGCCGCCACGCCCGCCGCCTCCAGTTCGCGGCGCAGCAGCGCCTCGGCCACCGGACTGCGGCAGATGTTCCCCAGGCACAGCGCCAGCACCCGCAGCGGCTTTCCGGTATCAGTCATGCGCCCGATTCTGCCGGACGCGCGGGCCGTACACCACCCGCCGGACCAGTCCCTCCACCGGCCCCTGCCCGAAACGGGCCAGCCACCATGCGCTCAGCGGCACCTGCGCCAGCCCGAACAGCAGCGCCAGCGCCAGCGTCTGCGCCGCGCCCCAGACCGCGAACTCGCCGCTGTACGGGAACGCCTCGCCCCCCCGGCCGCCGGGGTGCCCGACACCCACCCGAACCCCTGGTGCAGCGCGTACGGGTAGAAGATCAGCGTCATGACCACGCTCTGCGTCAGGTAGTTCGTCAGGGCCATCCGCCCGCTCGCCGCGAACAGCCGCCACGCGCCCAGCCGCCCGGACGCGGCCAGCAGGCCCAGCACGCCCACGTACCCCAGCGCGCCCGCCAGCCCGCCCGCCATGCGGACCGGCAGGGCCAGCATGCCCGCCGCCACGTCCGTGCGGGTGTTCAGGTACGCCAGCCCCAACCCCAGCGGCAGGCCCATGCCCAGGCCCCCAGCGCCAGCCGCCGCAGCAGCGGGCGGTGCTCGTCCGGGCGGGTCAGCAGGCTGGTCTTCGCGGCCGCCGCGCCCAGGAAGAACAGCGCCAGCAGCCACGGCCCGTTGAACAGACTGCCTTCCAGCAGCAGCGGCCCGAACTCGGCGGCGCGCGCCTGCACGTTCGCGGCGTAGGTGGGCAGCAACTCGGGCAGCGACGTGAAGCGCGGCGCGGTCTGCGAGGCGCTGCCCAGCGCCGCCAGCAGCCCCAGCCCCAACCACCACGCGCCCAGCACGCCCGCCAGCCGCAGCAGGCCCCGCGCCGTCATGTGCGCCACGAGCAGCAACGCCAGCGCCAGCACCGCATAATTACTGATGATGTCCCCGTGCCACACCAGCACGTAATGCGCCGCGCCGATCAGCAGCAGCGCCGCGTGCCGCCGCAGGAACACGCCCGCCCCCCGCCGCGCCAGCAGACCCGCCGCGCCCCACCCGAACAGCATCGCGAAGATCGAGATGAACCGCCCGTTCGCCAGCACGTCCGTGACCACCTGCGCCGCGCGGTCCAGGCCCGCCTGCCGCCACTCCAGAAAGCCCGCGAAGTCCTGCATGTTCACGATCAGGATGCCCAGCAGGCTCACGCCGCGCAGCACGTCCGGCAGCACCGAGCGGTCCTGCACCGGCCCCCCGCGCCGCGCCTCCTGTGGCGCGGGCTGCGGCAGAGCGGCGTCGGGCGGCAGCGGCGCGGCAGAGGGATCGGCAGACGGCGCAGGATCGGTCATGCCCGCAGGCTAGCAGGCAGCCCGGCCCGCGTCCGGCGAGCCTGCACGGCCATGAAAAACCGCCCCGGAGGGCGGTGATGTCGAACACTATAGCGCGGTATGCAGCCGGGATCAAGGCTATGCAGGCCCCGCCTGCACGACCAGCGGCCCGCGCGGCCCGAGGGTCAGGCCCGGCAGCGGCGTGGGGTCGCCCCGCACCGCCCGCAGGGGCGGCAGCGCCCCCAGCGTGTCGTGAATGAGCATCTGCGCCAGATGCATCCCCAGGCACAGCCGCTCGCCGCCGCCGAACGGCAGGTACGCCCACGCCGGGGGCCGGGCGGCCCATCGGCCCGGATCAAACCCGGCGGGGCGGTCCCACACGGCCGGGTCACGGCCCGACAGGTACGGCGAGTACAGCGCCAGCGCCCCACGCGGCAACCTCACCCCGTTCCAGTCCAGGTCGCGGCTCAGGCGGCGGCTACCCATCCAGCCCGGCGGGAACAGACGCAGCACCTCCTTCAGCACCGTCGCGTGATGCTCGGGCGCGTGCCACTGCGGATGCTGCGCCAGGAACCAGATCGCATACGCCAGCGCGTGCGTGGTCGTGTCGTGCGCCGCCGCCAGCGACACCCGCGCCTCCTCCAGCCCGCCCGGCAGCGGGGCCAGCACCGCCAGCAGGTCGTCATGCCCCCGCCCGGTCAGGCGCGCGTGCGCGAGGCGGCGCAGCTCGGCGTCCACCCGCGCGAACAGCAGCGGACGCGGAATCGCCGGCACCGGGAACGGGCGGCGCAGCGGCGCCAGGAACGCGTGCAGCAGCCCGGCATCGAACTCCCCACCGAAGTACGCCGCGTTCAGCAGCCGCAGCACCGCGCCGTCCGCCCAGGCCAGCGCATCGAACTCCCCGTCCGGCACGCCCGGCAGCGCCGCCCGCGTCCGCGCCTGCAACGCCAGCAGGTGCGCCCGCCCGAACCCCGGATTCATCAGCGAGCGCCGCCCCCCGTGCCCCGGCGCATCCGACAGGATCACCCCGCCCGACAGGTACGGCACGATCCGCGACAGGCTCCCCGCACTGCGGAACGTCCCCAGGTCCGTCAGCACCGCCCGGTTCCACGCCGCCCCCACACCCACCACCGCCGGAAGCCCCAGCCGCAACCGGAACACATCCACGCCCGCCGAGCGCGCCCGCGCCGCACCCTCCCCGATCAGCGGCAGAGGCGACAGCGCCCAGTCCTGAAGGTGCCCGTTCCCCGGACGGGTCGGCGGTTCGGGCAGAAAACGGAAGTCTCGCATGCCCGGGCATGCTGTCAGGAACCGCGCCCCGGCACAAGCCGCGCCCCCGCCCGGCAGCGTCAGGCCGGGCGGGGGCGCTGGTACGTTCAGGGCACGGAATTCCAGACGTTGGCCGGCTGATCGTTGATGGCCGCCCAGAACTTCGTTTTCGCCCTGAACGCCTCCAGCAGCGCCGGGTGCCCCAGCTGCGCCCAGTACGTGTGACCCCCGTTCCCGTCGTGGAATTCGCCCATGCGCCAGCCCGTCCCGAACTGCGCGGCGCAGATGCCGTTGGCAATGGCAGGCGAGGTCAGCACCGAGCCGGTCACAGGCGTCGTCAGGCGCACCTCACCGCCCGACCAGCCGTGGTAGAAGTCCGGGACAATGCCTGCCGGGACCGGCAGCCCGGTCTGCCGGATGCACAGCATGGGCAGGATCGCCGTCTCGGGCGTGTCGCCCACGTACGGGTTGGTGCCCGCGTGGTTCCCGACGTTCACAGCGCCGTTCCGGACCTCGCGCACCACCCAGGTCATGCCGCGCCGACGGGCCTCGGGCTTGACCGCCTGAAGGCAGAAGGAGTCGTAGGCCATCCACGACACCCGGTCCGGGCGGCCCCTCACGGCGCTGGTGGAGTTGGCGTTGAAGGTGTTCACCTGCATGGCGTTCGTGGCGGTCGTCGTCGTGAAGGTATACGTCTGGGTGGCCCAGTTCGCGTTCGTCATGGGGGCCGAATCGAGCGTGGCGGCGCCCGGCGTGCCCCAGGGGTTGGGGGTCGCGCCGTTCCGGAACGCGACGCGGTACCGGGCAGGCGTGGGATTCGTGGAGGCGTTGTGCTGCCGGGTCGCCAGCGTCAACCTGTAGGTGCCGGCGGGCAGGTTCACGTTCTGCTGGAAGGACTCACCGCCCTGACCGTAGCCCCAGGCCAGCAGCCACCCCCTGGCACCGCCGAAGCCCGGCGTGGGGCCGACCTGCGGGGAGTGCACCGACGGGCTCCAGCCGGGCACCACCGACGGCGGGAAGTTGGTGCTGCCGCCCATCGTGAAGGTGCTGACGTCGCCGTTCTGAAGCAGGTTGTCCCGGCAGCCGCGCGCCAGTTGCGCCTCGGCGGTGTTCGGCGCGGCGGCCCTCAGGTTCCCGGCCGCCTCGTCGGCCACGGGACTCTCGGGCAGGTCAGGCAGCGCCGCCGCCAGCGCAGCGCCGGGTGCGGCAGACAGCGAACCGGCCGGCGTGCGCTGCGCCGAGACTGGATTCAGACCCAGGGACGCGCTGATGGCCACGGCGACCAGGGAAAGGCGGGCGAAGGAACGCGGGGCGGACAGAGTGGTTCTGGGCATGGCTTTCTCCTGTGGAACCGGGCTGGCTCCGGGGGTCATACGGACGGTGTGGGGCGGACGGTCACCGGGTTCTCGGCTGCTCTGCTGATGTCTGAACCTCCTGTGATGAGCGCAGTGTGCGCGCCCCCCCCTGAACGGCCCCTGAACGCTGCTGAACACGGGCGCGGCCTCCGTGGCCGGCCCCCACCGGGAACGCGGCACCCGCATCAGCCGGAGTCCGCAGGACTGGCCAGAGCAGGACAGGCGTCCGGTACCGGCAAAAGAAAATCCCCCGCTCGGGGCGGGGGTCGTGCGCGGTGGAGGGCGCGGGTGGTGTTCTGTCAGACCTGGAAGGAGCAGGGCGGCGCAGCGCAGCCCCACTTCGACCGGGTCCGGTTCAGTACTTCGAGAGGTCCGGGGTGGGCTCGATGCCCGGCATGGACCGGACGCGTGCGGGACTCAGCATGAACGCCTTGACGCTCACCGCCTGCAAGGCGCTGGCGGCCTGTGCAGAGACCGCCGTTCTCAGGGCGTTCTGCGGCGTGGCGGGCGTGAGGTTCAGTCCGGCGCCCTGCACCAGCGCGGCGGCCCCGGCGACCAGCGGGGCGGCGAACGAGGTGCCGCTGTACAGGTACGGGTGACCGATGTTCAGCGCCTCACCGGGCGCGCTGACGTTCAGGTAGTTGCCCCTGGTACTGAAACCCGAGTACGTCCAGCCTGCCGGACCGCCGGGCCTGACCGACGCGACGGCCAGCAGGTTCAGCTGCCTCTGTGAACCCACGCCCGGCCGCGCGAAGGCCGCCGGGTACTCGGGCGGGTGGCCGTTCAGGCCCTGGTTCCCGCCGGCCGCGACGACCACCGCACCCTGCTGCTCGGCCCAGTTCAGGGCGGCGTGAATGGCGTTCGTGGGAACGGACCCGCCCAGGCTCAGGTTCAGGACCAGCCGGTTGGCAGGCACGCTGTCCAGCGCCAGGCAGACGCCTCGCAGAACGCTGCGGGTCGTGCAGACGGCCCGGCCGTCCAGGTCAGGCGCGCAGACCTTGATGGGTAACGCCGTGGCCTGCGGGGCCACGCCGCTCTGGCCCCCGGCCGCCAGGATGGCGACCTGCGTGCCGTGCCCCTCCCAGAAATCGCCGGTGCCGCTGAAGGTGCCTGCCCCGGCCGGTTGCAGGGCGTTCAGGGGCGTCATGACCCGGCTGGACGGCAGTTCGCCGTGCAGGTCGAGCGCTGCAGAAAAACCGGTGTCCAGCACGGCAATGGTGCTGCCCGCCCCGCCCAGGTCCCGGCGGGCCGCGCCCAGCACCCGTCCCGGCCTGAGCGGTGACCGGTTGGGCTGGTAGTAGAAACTGCCGGTCTGCGGTGCGGGGAGGTTACCCCGCACGCCAGGAACGGCCTGCTGAGGCGGCGCGGACTGGAAGGGGCCCGGCCGGACCTGCGCGAGGGCGGCGGGCGTCTTGGTGCTGCTGATCGGATCGGGATACCAGATGTCACCGCTGTTGTCGGCCAGCAGCGCGTTGAGAACCTCTTCCAGCGTCTGCCCGCTCCCGAGCTGAATGACAGCCAGCGTGCCGCCGCACGGCGATCCGGTCGGCGGGGCCAGCCGGGCGTTCGTGGTGGGCAGACGCAGCGTCTCGGCCGTGACCGTCCCGTACCGACGCAGGGTTTCAAGGCGGCGGTTCAGTGCCGCGCCGGTCAGGGCCGGATTCAGCAGCACCTGCACCTGGTCGGGCAGCACCTGTTCCCGCTCGAAGCTCAGGCCGGGATTGGTGAGACTCCGGAAGGCCGGGTGGCCGGTGGTGGGCGGCAGGACATCAAGTTCACGGGTGATTCGTTGCCCGGCGCGGGTGAGGGTCACGGTCACCCGCCCCGGCGGCAGGTCAGGTACCGTCAGCTCCGTCCTGCCCGCCGCGTTCACCGTCACCTTCAGCGTCCTGGGCGGGACGCCCGGAATCTGAATCTGCGCCCCGGTCACCGTGTCCAGGCCCAGCGACCTGAGGGGCAGGCGGTCGCCTGCGCGCGCGAAGGCGTCCGGCCGGCCCGAACCGGGCACCGGGGACAGGCCGGTGGCACTGGCCAGCCCCAGGGTCAGTGCCAGCAGGGAAATCAGCGTGTGCTTGTTCATGGGTGTCCTCCGGCCCAGGCGTTCCGTCGATGAGGTAGGCGCTCCTTGGCATGCCCGCAGCCTGTCAGGTCTCCCCTGAACGACCCCTGAATGCCGCCTGCTGCTGACGGAAGTAGGCGGCCAGATCGTCGTGCCCGGCTCCTTCCAGAATATTCAGGGCCTCGTCGATCAGGGGCAGGCTTTCTTGCAGCTCGGCCAGGTTGCCCAGTGCCATGGCCAGTACGCGGACCTCCCCGCTCTGCCGGGCGATACCGATGGCCTGCCGGTACGCGGCCGCGGCGGGTTCCGGGTGCCCCTGCTTGTGGTTCAGGACCCCCACGTTGTTCCACGCGGTGGCCGCCACCGAGAGGTCGTGGGTGCGTTCGGCGCTCGCAGCGGCCTGCCGGGCGTACCCGAGGGCCTCCTCCAGCTGCCCCTGTTCTTCGAGCACCCACCCGATATTCAGCAGCATCTGGGGCGGCAGGTGATCCAGCGGCGCCTCCAGCATCTCGCGCACCAGGGCCCTGACGTCCAGACCGAGGTGCTGCGCGGCCACTGCCTGAACGCAGGTCATTTTCAGGCGCATCAGGTCGTCGCCTAGTAGCAGGAAGAGTCCGGCGGACCGCTGCGCTCCGTCATGCGCCTGCGCGTACTCCTGTGCGGCCAGCGCCAGAGAGGACAGCAGGTTAAACGCCTGCGCGCGCGCCTCCATGTCGCCGTTCAGGCCGGCGTTCGCCAGCAGGGTCGCCTGCTCCCGGTCGCCCAGCCGCCACACGGCGCGCCCACGGTACACCTGCACCAGCGGCGTGTCCGGCAGGTCACCCAGGATGCCCAGCGCCTCGCGGTGGTGACCCATGGCGTCCAGGGCGCGCGCCAGCAGCAGGCGGGTGCCGGGCGACCGGGCGTGGGGGCGCAGCAGCTCGTACGCCTCCACGTGCCGGTCCGCGGCCAGCAGCGCGCGGGCGCGTCCGGCCAGCGCCGCCTGAAAACCGGGAAAGTCGCTGGAGCCGGTCAGGGCGTGCGCGCGCAGGTAGTGATCCAGGGCGTCGGCGGGCGGCAGTTGCGCCGCCAGCAGGGTCAGGACCTCGGTTTCCAGGCTGGGTTGCGTATCCAGCCACGCGCGCAAGGCGGCGGGCGCAGTCGGGCGGGTGCCGTCCAGCAGGTACACCTGACGCAGGCGCTCCAGCGTGGCGGCCATATCGTCACCGCTGAATTCCAGCGCCGCCTGCGTGGCGCGCAGGTCCGGGTCGTCCTGCACGCCCAGGCACGCCAGCAGCTGCCGCGCGCGGGGTGCGTGCGGGGCCAGCAGGGCAGCGTAGGCGTCCGCCAGGGACAGGCCGCCGCGCCCGGCGGGCCGCAACGCCGGAAGGCCACCGGTTTCCGCGCGCTCCTCCGGGCTACCGGCCGGCAGTGGCCGCAGGATCAGCTGGGGTAGCAGCGTGGGTGGCCCTTCGCGGCTGGCCAGAATCAGCGGCGGTCCCGAACGGGTGGCGCTCAGGCCCAGCAGGGCGCGGCGGGACTCCGGGTCGCAGGTCTCCCAGTCGTCGATCAGCAGCGGGCCGGGCCGCGCGCCGAGGTGCCGCGCCCAGCCCGGCCCGTCCGCCGGCGGGGGGTGAGGCAGGTCCGGCAGGCCCAGCAGCGTGGCGTACGGCTGCCCCGTCCGGGCGCGCAGCAGCGTTCCGGCCGGAACGGCGCGCAACAGGGCGCTCTTGCCGATCCCGGCTGGTCCGCGCACCCACAGCGTCTCGCCCGCCGGGAGCAGCGTCAACTGCTGAAGTTCGGCCTGCCGGCCCGGCAGCGGCGGAGCCGGCGCGCTGAGCGTGACGTTCAGGCTGGCCGCGTCGCGTTCCAGCAGTGGGGCGTCCGGGTGTCCGGCGGCGCGCAGCAGGGCGTGCAGTTCCCGGAACAGCGGCGGGGCGGGCGGGGCGGCCCCGGCCACGGCGTAGGCCTGGGCGGCCCACTCCCCGGCCCGCAGGGCATCAGTCTCCGCCGCCTGACGGGCCTGACTGAGCAGCAGGTCGCGGTACGTGGACGCGCAGTGTTCGCGGGTCACGGTGACCCACCCGGCCAGCTCATCGGACAGGTCCGCGTCCGGCAGGCCCGCCGCGAAAGCCCCCTGGTACAGGGTCTGCGCGCCGCTCAGGTCAGTGGCGGCGCAGGCGCGCAGCAGGGCGGGCACGTCGCAGGTCAGGGTGGTACTCACCTGCGTGTCGGTCGTGTGGACCAGCACCAGCGTGCCGGACGCGCGGCGCAGTTGCCCCAGCGCCACGGACAGGCTGTTCATGGGATCGGTCGCGTCCGGCCAGAACAGGCGCGCGACCGCCCGGCGCTCCTGCGGGCCGCGCAGACTCAGGTACGCCAGCAGCAGCAGTGGTTTCTCCCGCCGGAACGGCACCTGCGCTGCCCGCAGGGAACCGAGGGTCAGCAGTTCGGGCGGGGCCGTCATGAGGTCATCTTATGCCCCGTGTGAGGGCAGGGTGGTCTGGCCTCCGCTTCAGTCCGGCGCGGGTCGCAGGGCTCCTTTTCTCACTCTCAGGGCTCCGTCAATCCAGGCGATCAGGAGGCAGGAGGCCATCCCAGGTGTCGGCGGTGGCCCCCGTCATGCCCGGCACCTGCCGTCCGTCCAGGTCGTCGAAGGGGAGGCCCAGCAGTTGCCCGGCGCCGTTCCAGCCGCTGAGGATGCTCAGGGGCACGCCGCCGCCGGGGTGGACGGTGCCGCCCACCTGCGCGAGGTTCCGGGCGTGCGGGAGCGTCCAGCCGGGGCGGAGGCTGCCGCTCAGGCCGTGTGGGGCGCGGCCGTACAGTGCGCCGGCGCGGGCGGTGCGGGCGTACTCGGCGGGCGACAGCGCCTGCCATTCCTGCACGGGCAGCGGCCCACCTTCACTGGTCCGCAGGCGGTCCTGAAGGCGTGCCAGCAGCCACGCGCCGTACTCGCGCGGGTCGCCCGCCACGGCGGGGTCCGGCGGGGCGTTCACGAGCAGGAAGGCGCGCGTGCCGTCCAGGTGCAGGTACAGCGTCGGGTCGCGCGGGAGCCGTCCGGCGCGGATGTCCCGCCACTCGCGGGCGTACTCGACCGGCCAGTAGATGTGGTGCGCCTGCCCCCGGTCCTCCGAGAGGCGCAGTTGCAGCGCGAAGCCGCTCACGCCGCGCGGCGTGGGTTTCTCGCTCTCACCCAGCCAGGAGAGCGTGAGGGCGCGGTCGGCGGCGCTGACCCAGGCGTCCGCTGCGAAGGCCCCCTGACTGGTGTGCGCGCCCAGCACCTGCCCGCCGTGCGTGCTGAGGCTGGTGACGCGCGTGCCGAACTCGAAGCGCACGCCGAGCGCCGCCGCCTGCGCGTGCAGGGTGCGCGCGAGGTCCAGCAGGCCGCCGCGCAGGTGCCACACGCCGTACCCGAGTTCCACCCACGCGATGTTGTGCAGCACGGCCGGCGCCCGGTACGGGTCGGCGCCCAGGTACGTGGCGAAGCGCAGCCAGAACGGCGTCATGAACGACCCCGAGCGCACGAAGCGGTGCAGCGGCACGAGCGGCGCGGCCCGCCGGCCCCGCGTCAGGGCGTACCGGGCCAGCCGGGCCGGGCCGGGCGGCGGCGCGAACAGGAACGTGTCCTGCGCGTCCAGGTACATGCGCCGCGACGAGGCCAGCAGCGCCGCGTAGCGCCGTCCCTCGGCGGGCAACAGTTGCGCCAGCGTGGAGTCCAGACTGCCCGCCACGTGCAGCGCCTCGGGCGCGAAGATCCGGCCGCCCGCGCCGTGATAGGTGGTCGTGGGCCGCGCGGCCGTCAGCGTGGGCGTCGGCAGGTCCAGCCGCGCGTGCAGCGCCCGGAACACCTGCGGCATGGTCACGACCGTCGGGCCGCTCGAGAACTCCGGGAAGCCCAGCGCCGCCTTGCCGCCCGGCCCGTCCAGCGCGTCCAGCACCGTCACCCGCGCGCCCGCCCGCGCCAGCCGCAGCGCCGCCGCCAGCCCCGCGAAGCCCGCCCCGATGACCGCGACATGCCCCGGCTGCCGCCTCACGCCCCCACCTCCCGACCTGTGCTCACGCTGCCGAGCATAGAGCAGCGGACCCGGCCCGGAAGGTACGGGCGCCCCCCGCCCCTCAGCGGGCGCGGCTGACGGTGTACGCCAGCAGCGGCTCGCGGCTCAGGACCCGCCCGGCCCGCTCGACCCGCAACTCGCCGCCCGGAGACCGCGCGGTGCCCACGACCAGCACGTACCCGTACCCGCCCCGGTTCCAGCGGTACTCGTCCCGCTCGCGGCCCGTGACGTGCGTGCCGCCGGTCAGTTG
The DNA here is from genome assembly GCF_002017875.1 of Deinococcus sp. LM3. Taxonomy (NCBI): domain Bacteria; kingdom Thermotogati; phylum Deinococcota; class Deinococci; order Deinococcales; family Deinococcaceae; genus Deinococcus; species Deinococcus sp. LM3. The sequence continues at coordinate 1,713,690 of NZ_MUFV01000001.1, forward strand.
CACGCCCGGCGTGCCGTCGCGGTTGCGGCTGGCGTATGTGACCCGCCCGCCTGATTCCCACACGGTCACGCTGTGCCGCGCCGTGGCCGCCATGACCGCCGCCTGCGGCACGTAGCGGCAGTCGAACGACCCGGCGGGCACCCGGAACTCGTTCACGTGTGTCAGGCGGTAGGCGGGGTCCTGTACGTTCTCCACGTTGCTGCTGTGCACGAAGAAGCCCGGCGCCGGGGCGCTGCTTCCCGCGAAGGTCAGCGGCGTGTACACCTGACCCGCCCCCGCATCGTCCGCACCGACCGTCACGGGCGTCCGCGACCGCGCCGTCAGTCGACCCGCGCCGCTCACCCACTGCGTCAGCGTGCCCGGCCCGATCCCACCCCCGGACAGCGCCAGCACCCGCCCCGGCGTGTCGCACCAGAACCGAGCGGACTGCCACGCGCCCCCGTTCACCTGCGCGAACGACTCCTCCCGGAATCCCGCCGCCAGCGCCGCCGGAGCCAGCGCCAGAACCGCACACGCCATCAGGACCGCCCGTGAACCGACCATGCCCCGAGCCTCCACCCCACACCTGAGCTGCACATGAACGGGCGGGGGTGGAGGCAGGGGAGACCCCTCACCCCTTGCCTGCGGCAAGGCCCTCTCCCGAACGGAGAGGGGAGAGAAGCCTACTGATGGGGGTGAGGGGTCTCCGTCATTGCCGGTACTCGCGGCCCTTCCAGGTGACGGTGCGGCGCAGGGCGCGGCGGTACACGGGCAGGGCCAGCAGCGGCGTGAGGGGTCCCAGCAGGCCCTCGGCCAGGTCGGCGGGGGCGCGGCGACCGGCGACCACGCTGATCAGGGTGCGTTCCAGCAGCCCGGCCACGCGCAGGGCCGTCCAGCCGGGGCCGCGCAGCCAGGGGCGCAGCAGCCACGGCAGGGTGTACGCGCCCAGGTGCCCGGCGGCGGCCAGCAGCAGCAGCGGCCGTGAGTGAAAGTGCAGCGGCAGGACGTTCTTGCTGAAACCCGCCACCGACTCCGGGTACGTGCGGTACATGCGCACGCCGATGCACGCGCGTCCCAGCGCCGTGGCCACCAGGAAGCCCTGTGCGCCCAGGTGCTGCGCGAGGCGGGTGTCTTCCAGCACCTCGGCCCGGACGGGCGCGTACCCGCCCACGGAGCGCAGCGCGGCGCGGCGGAACGCCATGACCTGCCCGTTGGCGATGGAAGTCATGGGGTGGCGCAGGCGCGTCAGCGGAAACGGAAAGTACGACAGTACCGCCGCGTCCACCAGGGGCGTCAGCAGGCGGGCGCCCAGGCCCGCGTTCGCCTGCCGGGGCTGGATGCTCAGCAGGTCCGCGCCGGAACGGGTCAGTTCGCTCAGCAGGCCGCCCAGCGCACCCGCGTGCCAGTCCACGTCCGCGTCCGTGAAGATCAGCACCTCGCCGCGCGCCGCGCGCAGCAGTTGCTGGCAGGCCCAGGGTTTCCCGTTCCAGCCGTCCGGTCTGGGCTCGCCCGTCAGGACCCGCGCGCCCAGGCGGCGGGCCACGTCGGCGGTCCCGTCGCGGCTGCCGTCGTCCAGCACCAGCACCTCGAACGCGCCCTGGGCGAGCACGCCGGGCAGGGTGCGGGGCAGGTTGTCCGCCTCGTCCCGCGCTGGAATCAGGATGGAGACGCGCGGCCCCCCACGCGGGGTGGGCGCGGGCCGCAGGCGGGGGAAGGTCACGGCGTTCACGGCCAGCACCGCCGCCTTGGTCGCCAGCCAGCCCAGCAGCAGCGCCTGCACGGGCCGCTGCACCCGCCCCCAAGCGGCAGTCCAATGAATCCTCATCCTCTGTCCCCGGTGATCCAGGTCAGCAGCCTGGAGGGCAGATCCACCCGCTCCGAACGGCTCGCGCGGCCCGGCACGGCCCGCAGGTACCCGGCGGGCGGCGCTTCCGGGTCGCTGTCCAGCAGCTCGGCGTTCAGCGCGGCCAGTTCGCGTTGCAGGGCGCCCTCCAGGTCTGGTCCCGCCACCGGCCACCCGAAGCGCACGAAGGCCTCGGGCGCCTGCGCGCCGCGCATCACGACCCGCAGCGCCACCGGCACCAGCGGCACGCCCGCCGCGCCCGCGATCCACGCCGCGCCCGGCTGCATGGCCCGCAGCGGCCCGGCCGGTTGCACCGCGCCCTCCGGGAATACCACCAGCCACCCCACCCGCGCCCGCCGCACGCCCGCCCGGACCTCGTCTACGCGCACCGCGCCCACGCGCCGCAGGAACGGAAAGCGCGACAGCTGCCGCGCGCCCATCAGCACCGCGAACTCATTACCCGCCCACAGGGCCGCCTCGCGCAGCACGTACCCGTCCCACCAGCTGTGATGGTTCGGCGCCAGGACCGCCCCGCCCGCCGGGACCGGCCCGCGCACCCACACGCCGCCCAGGCCAGCGCGCACGCTGCGGCTCACGCTGCGCGACAGCAGCCACGTCGCCCAGGTGTGACGGTCCCCCCCAGCCTGCCCGGACCTGGGCTTACCGGGCACGGGCCACCGCACGCCGACCCGGACGCAGCGCCCGCGCCAGCCCCAAACCCAGCCCCATGGCTGCCAGCGTCACCGCCGCCTCGGCGTAACGGCCCACCAGCACCAGCCCGCCCGGCAGGAAGAACGCCTCGGTCGCGTACACCACCCGGAAATCCAGGCCCTCACCGGCCCGGCGCGCACCGGGCAGCAGACTCAGGGACGGCACACGGCTCGCCTGCACATTCCCGTCCACCCGCTCCAGCCAGCCGGGCAGCGCCCAGCCCACCCCGGCCCGCCCGAACAGCCCCGGCGCCAGCCCCGTGAACACCCACGACAGGCCCCACCCGACCGCCCACCACCCCAGGAAGTTCTGCACCGGCGCGCCCGCCCACAGCGGCAGCGGGTCCGTCCACGTCCAGTACCCCTGCGCGGTCATCAGGGGTTCCAGGCCCACGTCCCACAGCATCATCAGCGCGCCCGCCAGCCACGGCCGCCCGCGCGACAGGCTCGTGGCCGTCAGGGTCAACGCGAACCACCCCAGCGGCACGATCAACGGCACGGTCAGCAGCGTCGGCGCGGGCGCCCCCGCGTACGAGTACTCCCCGAACGGAATGCCCGTCCGGCTCCCCAGCAACTCCACGCCCAGCCCCACCCCGAACGACACGACCAGCATCAGCGCCGCCCGCAGCCACCCCACCCGCTCCCACACGAACGCCAGCGCCGCCGCGCACAACGCCGCCGTACTCGCCAGCCCCAGCACCGGGAACCCCTCCGGCCAGAGCGGCACCGGAATCTTCAGCGCCACGTACAGCGCCACCAGCGCCATCCACGGCCGCGTCGCCGCCAGCAGCCCGGCCAGCCGCTCGCCCAGCACCTCCGGGAACGCCGGACCCAGCGCGTCCCCCGCCAGCGCCAGCACGCCCGACAGCGGCAACCCCAGCGCAATCAACGCCCAGCCCACGGGATTCCCGCCCATGATCAGCAGCGCCCCCAGGAACGCCACGCCCAGCGCCGCGAACGCCAGCCCGAACCTGAGCAGGGCAGGGGAGAGGGAAAGGCGCGTCAAGACCCCTCCCCCCGGTCTTTTCTGCTGTGCAGCTCTACCACTCTGACGGGGCACGAAGGCCGTTCATTCCCTCGCCCCTTGCGGGAGAGGGAGGGAGCCCCGGAGGGGCGGAAGGGTGAGGGGGCGTGTGACCCGCGCACTCCGCTCACCGCCACCGGCGTCTCGTCAGGTCTTTTACGAGGACCTGCGCGGCGTTGCGGCCGGAGGCGCCCATGATGCCGCCGCCGGGGTGGGTGCTGGCGCCGGTCAGGTAGAGGCCCTGCACGCCGGGCCAGCGGTACTGGCTGGCTTTCATCCAGGGGCGGAAGGAGAACATCTGGTCGAAGCTCATTTCGAGGTGCATGACGTTGCCGCGGTGCAGGCCGAGGTTCGTTTCTAACCACTGTGGCGTCTGCACGAGTTCGCCGACGATGGTGTCGCGGGTGCCGGGCGCGTAGTGTTCGAAGGCGTTCAGGATGTTCTCGCGGGCTTCGGCGGTGCGGGTTTCCCAGGAGCCGCTGCTGAGTTCGTAGGGGTAGTACTGCGCCCAGAGCCACAGGGCCTCGCCGCCGGGCGGGGCGAGCGAGTCGTCCACGGCGCTGAAGCTCATGGCGATCAGGGGCGGGTCCTTGGTGGGTTCGCCTGCGAGGTACTCGCCGTAGCCTTTCATGAGTTGCTGTTCGTTCTTGATCAGCAGGCCCAGGCCGACGCGGCTGTCGGGTTCCTTGTGGTGGCGGTACTTGACTTTCTCGCTCAGGGCGAGGCGCAGGACCATGCCGAAGCCGTTGCCCACGCGGACCTGCCGGGCGGCGGCGGGTACATGCTCGTCCGGCAGGGCGCCGGCGGTGGTCAGGATGTGCGCGCCGGACACGACGGCGCGGGCGGTGTACGTCTCGCCGTTCTCCAGCCGGATGCCCTGCGCCTTCCCATCCTTGACGAGGATGTCCTTGACGGGCGCGTTCACGAACACCTGCCCGCCGTCCGCCTCGATGGCGCGTTTCAGGGCCTGCGTCAGACCGCCGCTGCCGCCCTTGGGCCGTGCGACGCCGCCCTCGTGGTACAGCGGGTGCCACAGCAGGAACGGCGCACTCAGCGGGTCGCTGGGCGGCGGTCCGCTCTGCGCGGCCATCCACACCAGCGGGGCGCGCACCCGCTCGTCCGTGAAGTACTCCTTCGCCACGTCCCCGTACGGGCGCAGAATCCGGGGCAGTTGCTCCATCCAGTCCTTGCCCTTGCCGCTGCTGACCACCATCTTGCCCATGTCCAGCGGCCCCGGCGCCGAGTTGAACAGGTCCGCCACGGAGCGCGCAAACGGCGTCCAGTCGTCCAGGAATTTCGTGTACGCCTCGCCCTGACCGGGGAACAGGGCGTCGAGCTCCCGCGCCGTGCGCCCGGCGTCGCGGTGGATGAACCACGGCGTCTCGCCGTCCGACGCGTGGAACATCGGGTCCACGTCCAGGTAGTGCAGGCCGTGCCGCGTCAGTTCCAGTTCCCGCACCACGGGCGTCATGCGGATCAGGATGTGCGCGCTGCCGCCGTAATCGAAGCGGTACCCCGGCACCAGTTCCTCGGTACTGACGGCGCCCCCCACGATGTGCCGCCGCTCGAACACGCCCACCTTCAGGCCCGCCTTCGCGGCGTACGCGGCGGTCACCAGCGCGTTGTGGCCCGCCCCCATCACGATCACGTCGAAATCCGGCATCCCGCGCAGTCTGCCACGCCCGCGCCCCGGCAGAGCGTCAGCCCGCACGCAGAAGCGCCCGCCCACTCCCCCCGCCCCGGCCGGTGCATGATGACCCATGACTCCCTTCCGCATCCGCCGCCTGGGACCCGGCGACGAGGCCGCCCTGGAACGCCTCGCGCACGACGAGACGGACTTCACGGACGAACCGCCCAGCCCGCCCCTCACCCCGGACGCCGCCCGCGCGTACCTGAGCGACCCCGGCGTGTGGCACTGGCACGCCGAGGACGACAGCGGCCACCCGGTGGGGTTCCTGATGGCGTACCGGCACCGCCGCCGCAGCGGCGACCCGCTGGACGTGATGTTCGAGGAGATCGGCGTCCGCCAGTCCTGGCGGGGGCGTGGCGTGGGCCGCGCCCTGGTCGCAGCCCTGCACGCCCACATGCGCGAACAGGGCATTTGCAACGTGTGGGTGGCGGCCGACAGCGAGGAGGCGCAGGCCTTCTACCGCGCCTGCGGGTACGACACCGACGAGTTGCAGGGCGTGATCCTCAGCCGGACACTCGATCACTGACCTGGGCCACTGACCCTGCGCGACAGAGGTGAGTAAGAGTGAGGGGGGTACGCTGTGACGCATGTTCGGTCGTCGCGTGCCCCCCCATATCGTGTTCGCTTCTAGCGTTGCGCTGGCCGTGCTCTGCGCGGTCCTGGCGTTCCTGGCCGCGCAGTCCCAGAGCTGGGTGTGGGCGGCGGTGGCGGCCGTGTTGGCCGTGTGGTTCGCCGTGGACGCCTTCCGGTCGTTCTCGTGGACGCAGGCGAAGAAACGTCAGGATGCCGAGAAGGCCGCCCAGAACGGTCACCGCTGAGACAATGACCGCTGACCGGTCGGCCCGGTCCTTTCACCCGTCCGTGACTATCCCCCGGTCTGGGTTTTCCTGATCCAGTAGCGCATGGGTTTGGGCGTTTCGTGGTCGTTGCCCAGGTCCTTCCAGCTCAGGGTGGTGGTCAGGTCCGGGCGTTCGGTGTAGCCGCGCGCGGCCCAGAAGGCGTGGTGTGTGCGGTACGGGGTGGGCCGGGCGGGGTGGTCGTCCGGGCGCTGCACGGCGCAGAAGGCGGTGGTGTTCAGGCCGAGGCGGGCGGCGTGCGCCTCGCGGTGGTCGAAGAAAGCGTGACCCAGGCCGCGCCCGCGGTATTCGGCGGTCAGAACACTCTCGCCCAGGTACAGCACGTCAGTCGGGTCGAATTCCGGGGCGTGCAGCGGCGCGCGGATGTCGTCGGTCTCCTGCGTGAGCGGCAGGGCGCTGCTGGCCCCGACGATGGTGTCGCCGTCGCGGGCCAGCACGATGATGGCGTCCGGGGCGTCCAGGTAGGTCTGCAGGTAGCGTTCCTCGTAGGCGGGGTCGCCGTCGTACAGGTACGGGTACGCGCGGAATACCAGGGTTCGCAGGCGGGCCAGCGCGGGAATGAACGGGGCGAGGTCCGGCCCGCCGACGGTGGTGACGCTCAGGCTCAAGCGCTGCCCTGCTCGACCTGCCGGGTCCAGTCCGCGAGGTTGTAGTAGTTGGTCACGCGCGCGATCTTCCCGCCGCGCACGTCGAAGAACGCGCCGACCGGCAGCACGTAGCGCTGCCCCTGTGCTTCGGGCAGGCCGGGGTCGGTGCGCAGGTACTCGCCGTGAATGACGAACTCGGCGCTGGCACGCGCGCCGTCCGGGGTGGCCATGACGGTCAGGTCCTCGGCGCGCTCGCGGTAGTGGGCGTCCATCTTCGCCAGGAAGGCCCGGAACGCGTCCAGGCCGGTCTGGGTGTCGCCCTCGTTGATGTCGTGGCGCACGTCGTCGGTCAGCAGGGCCAGCATGCCGGCCGCGTCGCCGCGGTTGAAGGCGTCGTAGTAGGCCTGCACGAGCTGAACGGCTGTCTGGGTGGCGTCGGTCATGCCCGTCAGGATACGGCAGGGGCCCGGCCGGGCCGTTCGTGCGCGGGTCATGGAACGCCCAGCCTCCCCTCATGAGGCGCGGCCATGCTGCCCTGCGGGGAAATGTGCGGTCACGCGCGAGTATTTCTGCTACTTTAGGAACAATTTACCCACACCTGCCGCGCCCAGAACGCCCAGGACCGCTTTCAACGGAGGAGTCAACGCGTGAAATCAATCCGGTACATCGTTACCCGCCCCTGCCTGCAGGAAGGCAGCCTGCGCCTCCTCAAGTACCTGGAAAGCACCTTCCCGAACGCGGGACCGGCCGTGCTGGTCGACGAGAAAGGCGAGGAGCACGCGGTGCAGGTGGACCTGGACCGCCTGCGGGTGTGGGGTCTGGGCGGGCTGTACCACGCGCAGCACCTGGGCGTGAACGACGTGCTGATTCTCACGCTGCTCGCTCCGGGCCGCTATCAGGTCGAGACGGTCGTCAAGCCGCACGCGCCGCAACCGCCGCCCCGCCGGGAGGTGCCGCGCGTCCCGGAGACGCGGCGCGTGGTGGTGTCCTCCACCCCGCACGTGCGGGAGGTCCGCCTGCAGGAGGTCCGCCCCGAAGCGCCGGCCACCCGGCCCGCCGAACAGCGCCAGCCCGAACCGCGTCCAGTCGAGTCGCGCCCAATCGATTCGCGTCCGGTCGAGTCCCGTCCGGTCGAGGGCCGGGCCGCGCGCCCGCCCGAGCCGCGCGTGACCGAGGTCCGCGCCGCCGAGACCCGTGCTGCCGAGACACGTGCCGCCGAGGTCACCCCGCTGCGGCCCGCGCCGGTCGCCCTCACCCCGGACCTGCCGGCCAGCCCGGCGGGCGGGAGTGGCGGCACGGTCGTCCCGGCCGGCGGGAACAGCAGCGCCGTGCGTCCCGTGGCGTCCGGACGTTCCGCCGCGCCGCTGCGGACCCTGGACGTGAGCTTCGAGACGCCGGAACGCGCGCCGGTCGCCAGCGGCCCGGTCCTGTCTGCCGCGTCCCTGGAGGCCGAGCCGCAACTCGCGGAGCTCGCGCGCCTCACCGGGTACCGCCTGGAACACCTGGGCGGCGGCGTGCTGCGCCTGAACGCCGAACTCGGCACGCACGGGTACTCGGTGCTCGTGGCGACCAGCGAGGCGGCCCTGCAGACGCCCGCCTGGAAGGAGAACGCCGACTACTGCGTGCTGCTGACCACCGAGGAAGGCCGCCCCGCGAACACGCCCTGCCTGACCCGCGAGGCGCTGGGCGCGCTGATCGAGCACGCGCACCTCGCGCCGCTGTCTCCGGTGGACCTGCGCGGGTACTGGAAGGCCGGCAGCATCGACCTGGAGTCGGCGGCCAGCGTGGCGGAACTCGTGAGTTCCCACCTCGCGCAGCGCGGCGCGTTCAGTTTCGTGCTGCTCACGCTGTCGCAGCAGCCGGCGCATTCGGTGGTCAGCGTGCCGCGCCTCGCCGAGCGGCTGGGCAGCGGCGTGAACTACGCCGAGCTGGGCAGCATCCTCGACACCCTGACCCGCCCGCCGTTCCTGGCGCTCACGCCGCTACCCGGCGGACAGTACCTGCTGCGCGTGGGTGTGCCGGACCTGCTGAACGAACTGGCCGAGTACGCCGACGGCGTGCGCCGCCGCGTGCGTCCCGCCGCGCGGGAGGCTGTGCCCGCCTGAGCGTCTCTGCCCCCGACGCGCCCCCCGGACCCTGACAGGCCGGGGGGCGCGTTCTTCAAAGGGGGATGGTGTTCGCCGCGCCCGTCGCGGCCGGACGGGCACCCTACACTGCCCCCGTGTCTCCGTCCGTCCCGGCCTTCCCGTTCCCGCTTCCGGACCTGCGCGCGGCGCTACTGGCGTGGTTCGACCGCACGGGCCGTTCCCTGCCCTGGCGGGCCGGCACCGAGGGCGCGCGGGACCCCTACCGCGTGTGGGTGGCGGAAATCCTTCTTCAGCAGACGCAGGTGGCACGTGGGCAGATCTACTATGACCGCTTTCTGACAGCCTTCCCGACCGTGCAGGCGCTGGCCGCCGCCCCGCAGGACGCCGTCCTGAAAGCCTGGGAGGGCTGCGGGTACTATGCCCGCGCCCGCAACCTGCACCGCGCCGCGCAGCGGGTCGCGCACGAGGGCTTTCCCCGCTCGTACGACGGGTGGCTGGCCCTGCCGGGCGTCGGGCCGTACACGGCGGCGGCGGTCAGCAGCCTCGCGCTGAACGAGGCGCGCGCCGTGAACGACGGAAACGTCCGCCGCGTCCTGGCCCGCCTGCACGCCGAGGCGCACCCCACGCCCGCCTGGGTGCAGGCCCGCGCCGACGCGCTGCTGGACCCGGCCCGGCCCGGCGCGTGGAACGAGGCGGTCATGGATCTGGGTGCGACCGTCTGCACGCCCGCCGCGCCGCGCTGCGAGGTCTGCCCGCTGCGGCCCTGGTGCGCGGCGTTCGCGTCCGGCACGCCCGCCGCCTACCCCGCCCCGAAGGTCCGGGCCGCCGTGCAGGACGTGTCGGTCGTGGCGGTGCTGATCGGCACGCCGCAGCAGGCGGTGCTGGAACGCCGCAGCGGCGCGCTGCTGGGCGGCCTGATGGGCCTGCCCACCGAGCCGCTCGCCGCCGGGGAGAACCCGCAGTCGGCCCTGGAGCGGCTGTGCGCGCGGCTGCCTGCCCGCCCCGGCGCGTTCCTGGGCACCCTGACGCACGTCATGACACACCGCCGCGTCACGCTGCACCTGCACGCCGCGCAGGCCGACCTGCCCCGGCGCGTGGTGGCCGAGGAGGCCCTGTCGCGGCTGGATCAGAAGGCACTGCTCCTGGCCGCGCAGCCCGCGCTGCTGTGAAGGTGGGGCTGTGAAGGTGGGGCTGTGACCGCACGGGCGCGCAGGGCCGCCTCGTCTGTTCGGGGGACGTGAGGGCTGGCGGGCGCGTTAGACTGGGCGCATGTCGTCCGAGCCGCTCAAAGTCGCAGTCCAGACCATTCAGAAAACACGGAATGCGACCCGTGGCGCCCTGCTGTGGGGCTATGAACAGCGTCTGTTACGCGAGGTGCGCGCCCACGGGCACCTGCCCCGCCACCTGGGCCTGATTCTCGACGGGAACCGCCGCTTCGCGCGGGCCAGCGGCCTGCAACGCGAGATGGGACACTCCATCGGGGCCGACAAGGCCCACGAGGTGCTGCAGTGGTGCCTGGAACTCGGGATTCCCGCCGCGACCATCTGGGTGCTGTCCACCGACAACAAGAGCCGCGACCCGGCGGAACTGGCGCACATCCTGGGCCTGCTGGAAAAGGAAGCCCGCAGTCTCGCCACCGACCCCCGCATTCACGCCAACCGCGTGCGCGTGCGCGCCATCGGGCAGCACGACGGCTTTCCGCCGCAGGTGCTGGCCGCCCTGAAGGACCTGGAAGAAAAAACCGCGCACTACGACGGCATGCGCCTGAACATCGCCGTCGGGTACGGAGGCCGCGAGGAGATCGTGGACGCCGTCAAACGCCACCTGACCGCCCAGGCGCAGGCCGGGCAGACCCTGGCGCAGGTGGCCGCCGACCTGGGCCCCGACCACATCAGCGCGCACCTGTACGCCGCCGACATCCCGGACCCGGATTTCATCATCCGCACCAGCGGCGAGATCCGCCTGTCCGGGTTCATGCTGTGGCAGAGCGTCTATTCCGAGTACTACTTCTGCGACGTGTACTGGCCGGGCTTCCGCCGCGTGGATTTTCTGCGCGCCCTGCGGGACTTCCAGGGACGCGACCGCCGCTTCGGCCGCTGACGCGGGCCAGGATGTGCGGCGGGGCCAGGAGCGACGAGTTCCTGGCCCCGCCCCTGTGTCGGGTTCCTGAGCCCCGGCTCTTCATGAAGCAGAGTCGCGGCCCCTGACCGGGGGAGCGCCACGCCCGCGTCCGACACCCCCGCCGGGGGAGCGCAGAGGTGCGCTTGACGCGGGGGCTGTCGACTGGCAGGCGATTTTTTCTGATTTTGAGCGGTTTTTCACGTTGTTCCCGTGGTCAGTCCGGCCGACGCGCGGTCACGCGGTGTTCCGCTACGACGGTGAGGGCCGCCGACCTGTAAGCCGGGCGTAAGACCCGTCTTCCTACGCTGCGGGCAGTCCCAGCCCTGGCCTGCCCCACGCAGTCCTTCCGTCCCAGTCAAGGAGATCTCATGAACACCCGCACCCCCATCCTGCTCACCGCCCTGCTGGTCGGCACAGCCCTCGCGCAGGGCGCCGCGCCGCTCAAGCTGGACCTCAGCATGTCGCTGGTGCGCAGCGTCAAGGTGGACGGCAAGGTGACCGAGCAGTTCTCGCCCAGCCCCAAAAACGTCCAGCCCGGCGACCTGATCAGTCAGGTGGTCAACGTGCGCAACACCGGCGGTAAGGTCCTGAAGAACGTGCCCGTCACGCTGCCCGTCCCCAAAAACACCGTCTACATGGCCCCCGAGAAGGACATGAGCGTGGCCCGCACCGAGTACTCCATCGACGGTGGCAAGACCTTCGCGGCGGCACCCCTGAAGAAGAAGGTCACCGTGACCGAGAACGGTAAGACGGTCACCCGTGAAGTCGAAGTCAAACCCAACGAGTACACCGCCGTCCGCTGGACGATCAGTGAAATCAGCGCGAACCAGACCCTGAAACTCGGCTACCGGGTTCAGGTCCGGTAATGAACCGCTCCGCCCCCGAACACCGCGCCCACCCCTTTCCCCGGAGGAACACCATGAAACGTAGCACCCAACTGATCGCCCTGATGGCCGCCCTGGCCGCCGGTTCCGCCAGCGCCGCCGGCACCCTGGCCGGCACCACCATCGAGAACACCGCGACCGCCAGCTTCGAAGACCCGGCCAACGCCGGCACCACCCTGAACAGCACCTCGAACACCGTGCAGACCGTCGTGCTGCCCAAGCCCGACTTCGACATCGTGTACACCACCAGCGGCATCGCCGACGGCAACACCCTGACCAGCACCCCGGTCCTCACCACCGGCGCGGTCCCCGGTCAGGTCATCGAGACGCCCTACTCGCTGGTCAACAAGGGCAACACGCCCCTGAGCATCGTGCTGAACGCCGACACCACCGGCAGCGCGGCGGGCGCCACCGTCAAGTACTACCTCGTGAACCCTGACGGCAGCCGCGGCGCCGAGATCCCGGCCGGGTCGGCCGTTCCCGTCACCGCCGACAACCCCGCCACGACCGGCGTCGACGAGGGCATCGTGAAGATCGTGCAGGTCATCACCCTGCCCACCGATCCGGCCCTGATCACCCCCACCAGCGTCTTCGGTGCGTCCCCCGAGGGCACCGTGGCCGGCACCGCCGGCGCCGACCCCCTGGTTACCCCCGGCAACGGCTACGCCAGCGGCACCACCGTCCAGGAAGAGGGCAAGGCCGTCGACGCCGACCTGCAGTTCACGCGCATCACGGTGTACGCCCCCGCGCTGGACAACAACCCCAACACCAACCCTGGCACGCCCGTCGACAGCGCCGGCAACCCCCTGCCCCCGGCCAGCGTGCCGCCCGTCACCAGCGTGAACGTGCCCACCGAAGTGGTCGGCAAGCCGGGCGACAACACCCCGGTCGTCAGCGCGCCCGGTTACGTCACGCCCGCCCCCACCACGCCCCCCGCCACGCCCAGCCCCGTGCCCGGCGGCGCGACCGACCCCACCCCCGGCGGTACGCCCATCGCCACGAACGTCGCCGGTGACGAGCAGATCGCCTACCCGATCGCCGACACGAACGCCACCCCCGACCGGGTCCTGTTCACGAACACCCTGACCAACACCGGCGGGGCGACCGACAAGGTCCAGCTGTTCCCGGCCCTGGCCGACGGTACGCCCGATCCCGCCTACACCTTCGACCCGGCCACCGGCGTGTTCACGAACACCACGACCGGCGTGACCATCCGCTTCCTGGACCCCGTGACTGGCGAACCCATCAAGGTGTCCGTCGATCCCACCAACCCGACCGTCGCGCAGTACCCCACCGTGACCGTCCCCAACGGCAGCACCGTCGTGTACCGCACGGAAGTCACCTACCCCGACGCGAACGACTCGGCCCCGATCGCCCCGGTCACCGTGCTGATCGGCGCGGACTCGCTGAAGGACGCCGATCTGGTGTCGAACAGCAACACCAGGAACACCATCCTGCCGCCCGCCGCGCAGTTCGGTGACGCCACCGGCACCCAGGGTGCCGTCGAGACCCCCGCCCCGATCCAGACCGTGAACCCCAACGGACCGACCAGCGGCGCGACCAGCCCGGACTTCACCGACGCGACTGCCACCTTCCCGATGGACGTCGTGAACAACGGCCAGTACAACGACAGTTACACCCTGAGCGGCACGGTGGAACTGACGGACGCCGTGACAGGCATCAAAACGCTCTATCCGGTCCTGTATTACGCGCCGGACGGCTCGCTGCTGCCCCGCGTCAGCAACGATCCGACCAGCCCCGATTACAACAAGTTCATCACGCCCGTCGTGGCGCCCGGCACCGAGTACAAGCCCGTGGCGGTCATCCAGGTGCCGGCCGGCACGCGCACCGGCGATTACGCCGTCACGCAGAACGCCGTGGGGAACTACAGCACCATCCCCATGACCGACACGAACAACATCATCCGTGTGGCGCCCGCCGGGTCCGTGGCGGTGGCCAAGTTCGTCGCCAAGGCGGGCGTGACGGCCGGCAGCAACCCCATCAACACCATTCCCAACCCCGCTGACTACACCGCGACCGGCGCGAACGGCGCCAAGCCCGGCGACAACATCAGCTACCGCATCATCGGGAAGAACACCTACAACACCAGCGTCAACGGCTTCTTCCTGAGCGACACCGTGCCCGCCAACACCACGCTGTTCAGCGTCGCGCTGACCCCCGCGCCCAGCAAGACCATCTACCGCGTCAACGGCGGCGCCTGGACCACCACGGCCCCCACCGGACTGCTCGCCGGCACCAAGGTCGACGTGGCCGTGGACGCCGACAACAACGACCTGCCCGACGCCCTGGCCCCCGGCGCCACCCTCAGCGCCGACTTCATCGTCACCGTCAACTGATCTGACCCGGACGCGCCCTGCACTGACGCGGGGCGCGTCTGTCACACCGGCAACCGCGCCACCCTTTCCGTTTCAGCCAACAGCAGACCTGATATTGCACCCCCCGCACATTTGAGTGCGCCGCCCCACCTTCCCGCGCCCTGCCGGCGCCCCAAAGGAGACTCCCGTGACCCGCTTCCCCCACACCACCACGATGCTGACCGCCCTGCTCGTCATGGCCGCTCAGGCCGGCGCGGCCCGCACGCCGGCTGGGACCGAGATCACCAACCAGGCGCAGGCCGAGTTCGTGCCGCCCGCCGCGACCGACCCGGTGCGGGCCGTGTCGAATACCGTCGTGACGGTCGTGCAGGCCGTGTGTTCGGTCAGCGTCACCCCGGACGGCACGGTGCCCCAGCCCGGCCAGAGCGCCACGCTGCTGCCCGGCGAGCGCGCCGTGTTCGCTTACTCGGTCGTGAACACCGGGAACACCACCGGGAACTTCCCGGTCCTGGCGCGCAGCGAAACCGAAAGCACCGTCAGCCCGGCCCTGCGGGTCGTGCGGGACCTGAACGGCAACGGTCAGCCCGACACGAACGAACCCGAGGTCACGGAACTCACCCTGGCCCCCGACGCCCGCGTGGACCTGTTGCTGGTCGTGAATACCAGCGACGCGCAGGGTGACGCCTACGTGAACCTGATCGCCAGCTGCGCCGGCGGGCAGAACCCGGACAGCAACAACGTCAGCCGCGTGCGTGTCGGGCCGCCCCCGGTGCTGGGCGTGCAGAAGTCCTTCACGCCCGCCCTGGTCCGGCCCGGCACCGAGACGACCGTGACGGTCACCACCAGCAACACCGGTCAGGGTGAGAGCCGCGAGGTGATCCTGACCGACCTGCTGAGCGACCAGATCTCGCAGGGCCTGAGCTTCGTGCCCGGCAGCGCCCGCACGAACACCGGCACGCTGGAGTACACCCAGGACGGCGTGAACTGGACGGCCGCCGAGATCAGCCCGGTCCGGGGCGTGCGGGTGCGCGCCGCGAGCCTCGCGCCCGGCGCGACCATCACCCTGACCTTCCGCATGCTGGCCGGTGCGGAGGCCGAGAACCGCGTCATTCCGAACACCGCGACCGCGCAGACGGGCGGGCGCACCGTGAGCGGCAGCGCCAGCGCCGACGTGCGCTACCTGCCGGCCGTGGCGATCGGCCCGGTCGGCGTGCCCGAAGCGCCCGAAGGCACGCCCGCCGACACGCAGAGCCGCCCGTTCGCGGTGGTGGGGCAGCAGGTGTGCTTCGACCACACCGTGAAGAACACCGGGGACGTGCGCGACAACTTCCGCATCACGGTCACGTACCCGGTGGGCGGCGCGACCAGCGTCCTGTACGGCGAGAACGGCCAGCCGCTCGCGCAGCCGCTGGCGCTGGACCCCGGCCAGACGGCGTTCGTGCGCATCTGCTACGACGCGCCGCAGGCCGGGCCGCTCGAATCCCTGATCACCGTGAACGGCGACCGGGGCACCAGCAACACCACCCGCGACCTCGTGGGGAACGTCGAGGCGACCTTCCCGGAACTGGCCAAGTCCTTCACGGCCACCACCCAGGGCGACGCCGGGCAGACCGTGACCATCCCGGCCGGCGGGACCGTCGCGGCCGGCGACACCATCACGTACACCCTGACCGTCCGTAACCCCTACACCCGCCCCCTGACGAACGCGGTCGTGACCGATCCCATCCCGGCGCACGTGGACTTCGTCAGCGCCAGTGCCGGCGGGGTCCTGGGCGGGCAGCCCGGCGCGCAGACCGTCACCTGGAACCTGGGCACGCTGGCGCCCGGCGAGACGCGCACCCTGACCATCATCACGCAGGTCAGCACCCGCGCCCAGGACGGCGAGTCCCTGAACAACGTCTTCAACCTCGTCACGACCGAACTGAGCACCCCCATGCCCAGCAACGAGGTCCGCACGCCGGTCTGGACGGCCAAGCTGGTCATCCTGAAGACCGTCAGCGCCCAGGAGGCCACGTACGGCGACCGCCTGACGTACACACTGAAGATCACCAACGAGTCCGCCACGACCGCCATCACCGAGGCCGTCGTGACCGACACGCCCGCCCGCGGCCTGGAGTACATTCCCGGCACGAGCACCCTGGCCGGGCAGCCGCTCGCGGACCCGGCCATCAGCGGGGGCGTCCTGACCTGGAACGCGGGGACCATCCCGGCGCGCGGCAGCATCACCATCACGTACCAGACCCGCGTGACGCCCGAGGCGACCGGAGAACTGGTGAACACAGTGCAGGTCAGCGGGACCGGCGCCGGCGGCGTGGCCCGCGCCATCGCCAGCAACCGCGCGACCGCCACCACGAAACTCAACCCGCTGAAGTTCGCACCCATCGCGGACATCGTGGGCACGGTGTTCGTGGACCGCAACCGCAACGGTCTGTTCGACCCGCTGCTGGACACCCCGGTCGAGCGGGCGCGCGTGCTGCTGGCCGGGGGCCGTCAGGTTGTGACAGATCCGAAAGGTCGGTACTCGTTCCCGAACGTGCCCATGGGCACCCACGCGCTGCGCCTGGACCCGAACACCACCCCGTACCCCCCGCTGAAGCTGCCGCAGGACGGCGCGCTCAGCGGCACGCAGACCGTGCATGTGCGCGGCCTGACCAGCGTGGACTTCCCGCTCGCGCCGCTGGGAGGCGATATTGCCGCGCTGCGCCGCACCACCCTCACGGTGGGCGCCGTGACCCTGGACAAGGCCGTGTACGCCACGGAGGGCGGCTACGTGGTCGTCCTGACCCTGAAGACCCCCCGCGCGCTGGAAGGCGTGACCCTGCTCGACCCGCTCCCCGAGGGCGCCGTTCTGAAAGAAGGCGGAAATACTTACTCGGGTAGCCTCGGAGCAGGTGAAAGGACTTTCACCTACCGCTTTGACTGGAAGGGCGAGCCCCGCGCCGCCACGACCGACCCGGTCCTGAGCTGGAGGTACTGAACGTGCAACCCGACTTCAAGCGACTCGCCACTGCCCTCACGGCCCTCCTGGCCGTCAGTGCCGGTGCCGGCGCACAGGAAATCAGCACCAGCCTGCCACTGACCACCGTCGGGGACCAGCTCACCTGGTCGGTCGGCGATCAGGACCTCGCCCTGGACGTTCCCATCGACGGCGCCGTGCGCCTGGAACTGTACAGCCCCCGCGTCGACCAGAGCGACTACCGCAGCGACACCTACTACGGCGACGAGCAGTACGACGCCAACCGCAGCGACGTCACCACCACGTTCACCCTGATCGACAGTGACGGCCGCGCCGTCCTGACCCGCACCTTCACGCCCGGCGCGCACGACTGGGAGACCCTGTTCGACCAGACGCTCCCCGCCGGCCGTTACCGCCTGAAGGCCGTGACGCAGGGCAACGGCAAGAACACCTTCGCCATCCGCCTCGCGGGGATCAGCGCGTCCGTCAGCGCCGACCGCCTGAACGTGAACGTCCACTCCCAGGACTGGGTGCCGGCCGTGAACGTCAGCAGCGACGGCCAGAACCACGTGCTGCGCATGTACGACGGCGACGGTCCCCAGGAACTGCAGGCCCGCCTGCGCGACGAGCAGGGCAACGTCACCCCCCTGACCGTCAGCGCCGACCTGGGCTTCACGGACATCGCGCTGCCCGCCCGCGCCGGGAACTACACCGTCGAGCTGCGGCAGCCCGCCACCGCCCGCCAGTTCAGCAACACGGTCGGGTTCAGCCTGACCCGCGCCGGCACGCCCGAGCCCATCACCATCAGCCGCGTCGACCAGACCGGCCTGCTGCGCGTCACCGCCGAACTGATCCTGCCCGGCAGCGTGACGCCCACCACGGTCGACGCCCTGGTCGGCAAGTCCACCGTCACGGTGGGCGGCACCTTCACGCAGCGCGTCGCGCCCGGCACGTACGCCGTCGTGCCGGGCCCCGTTCCCGGCGCGGACGTCACCGTGGACACCCGCAGCGTCAACGTGCCCCGCAACGGGCAGGGCGAGGCGCGCATCCAGGTGCGCCCGACCGCCAGCCTGACCCTGAGCAGCGACAAACTCGACGTCTGCGTGGGCGACACCGTCACCCTGACCGCCCGCGCCGCCACCGCCTACGCCGGCGAGCTGCCGCTGGACCTGACCCTCGACACGCCGGGCCTGAACGTGGAGGGCCTGAACAGCGTGCAGGGCACCCTGAGCGCCGCGCGCCCCGGCGAACTGCGCGTCACCGGCACCGCCACCCAGAGCGGCCCGCTGACCGTCACCGCCCGCCTCGCCCCGTGGGCCCAGGAGCAGCGCGTCACGCTGAACGTCCTGGCCGACAGCACCGTCCTGCAACTGGGCCGCGACGCCCTGCCGGACGCCACCCAGGGCGACGAGGTCACCGTCACGCTGCGCGTCACGAACACCTCGGCGCGGCCCGTGCCGTACCTGCTGCTCGACACGCCCGGCAGCGGCCTGGAAGCCCTGGGTACCACCAGCTTCACCGGCACCCTGGCTGCCGGCGAGACCCGCGCCCTGAGCTACCGCGCCCGCGTGACCGCCACCGGCACCCTCGACCTGAACGCCAGCCTGCGCACCCCGGACTGCGCCGTCACGCAGACGGCCGCCGGGCAGCTGAGCGCCCAGCCGGTCCCGGCTGCCGAGGCGCCCGCGCAGCGCCGCGCGAGCAGCGTCACCCTGCCCTTCGACGCGCCCCGTCAGGCGACCGAACTGATCGTCGCGCACCGCGCCCCTACCGGCGCGGCCCTGGTGCCCGGCAGCAGCCGCCTGGACGGACAGCCGATCGCCGATCCCGTCCGCGGTCCCAGCGGCACGCTGTACTGGGTGCTGCCCGAACCGGCCAGCAGCCCCGCCACTGCCAGTGGGGCCGCGCTGCGCGGCGCCGTCACGTACGACCTGTCGCACGAGGGACCGCTGCCCACCCTGGACGCCCCGGCGCTGCTGGCCCGCTTCAAGGGGGAACGCAGCGAGAACCTCGAGGGCCGCGTCGACCTGAACGACCTGAACGCTGCACAGAGCGTCACCGCGCCCACCGCGACCGTCACCGAGAACGCCGGCGCCATCAAGTTCCCGCTGAACGGCTCGCAGGTCCGAATCCGCGACCGCATCAGCGTCGTGGTCGAGGTGCCGGCCGACCAGACCGCCCGCCTGAACGTGAACGGCATGCCCGTCCCGGACGACCAGATCGGCGAGGTCACCACCGACGCCGAACGCGGCACCCGCCGCGTCACCTACGTCGGCGTGCCCCTCAGGACCGGCGCGAACACCCTGCAGTACGGCCAGGACAGCGTCCAGGTGCAACTGGTCGGCGCGACCGCCCGCGTGGAAGTCCTGCCCGGCGACCTGATCGCCGACGGCAGCACCCCGCTGCGCCTGCGCCTGCGCGCCCTGGACGCCAGCGGTAACCTGACCACCCAGTCCACACTGACGCTACGCTCCAACCTCGAGCCGCGCACCCCCGACCAGAACCCCACCGAGGCCGACTACCAGATCACCCTGGTGGGCGGCGAGGGCGAACTCGTCCTGAACCCCCAGTCGTCGCCCACCACCCTGAAACTCGGCGTGCTGGTCGGCCAGGAAGTGCGACCCTACACCTTCGAGGTCCGGCCCGACAGCAGCCGCGTCGGCGTCGGCGTGGTCAGCGCCACCCTCGGCCTGGACGGCAACCTGAACCTCGCCGACGACCTGACCTGGACCGCCCGCGCCTCCTACGAAGGGCCGCTGGCCGGCGGGAAACTGTACGTCTCTGCCGACAAGGACGGCCTGCCCACCGACCGCGACACCCTCAAGCGTTTCAGCGTGTACGGCGACAGCAGCACCGAGAGCGTGCCCCTGCAGGGCATCGACCCGGTCGCGCTCAGCTACGACCACCCCACCCTGCGCGCCGAGTACCGCCAGACCAGCCTGCCCATCGACGTCCTGCCGGTCGGCGAGCAACTGACTGCCCTGACCGTCACCAGCAAGAGCAACCCCCAGGTGTCCGCCTTCGCCGCGCTCGTCCCGGACGCCCGCGTCAGCGAGCAGCGCCTGACCCCCGAAGGCACCCGCCTGCTGCGCCTGAACAACGCCAGCCCCGTCACCGAAGGCAGCGAAACCCTCGAACTGCTCACCCTGGAACGCGACACCGGCAAGGAACTGCGCCGCGTCACCCTGACCCGCAACGTCGACTACATCCTCGACCACCGCACCGGCATCATCACGCTCGCCCGCGCCCTGGACCGCACGGACGCGCAACTGAACGACCAGATCGTCCTGGCCAGCTACCGCCTCAGCGACCCGCTGCGCCAGCGCAAGGCAGCGTTCGGCGCGCAGGTCAAGTACACCGGCCAGAACTACACGGTCGGCGCGGCCGCCATCAGCCTCGACCAGACCGTCACGACCGGCGCCCGCGCCACCTACGACAACGGCACCACCCGCACCGACGGCCTGCTCGCCTACTCCGGCGGATTCCAGGCCAGCGCCGACCTCAGCACCACCCTCGGCCAGAACACCATCCAGGCGCGCGTGCGCTACCAGGACGGCACGTACAGCGGCCTCGCGCCCTTCACGCCCGGCCTGACCACCAGCGCCAGCATCGACAGCCGCCTGACGGGCAACCTCAGCAGCAGCGTCCAGGCCGAATACCACAACACCCTGGGCACCGCCGCCACCGACACCAGCGGCGGCAGCGTCACCGGCCGCGCCGACTACCGCCTCGCGCCGTTCAGCGTCGGCGCGGGCCTCAAGTACGCCTTCGGGGACCAGTACGGCGTCGGAGCTGTCCTTAGCGCCGGCTACCACCAGAAACCCCTGGACGTGGACATCACCCACACCCAGCCGCTGACCGGGAACCTCGACCCCACCACCACCATCACCACCCGCTACGCCATCACCGACGCCGTCAGCGTCGGCCTGAGCGACCAGATCAACTGGAACAAGGGCCACACCGCCGCCCTGACCCTCGACAGCCGCCTGGGCAACACCAACTACCAGGTCGCCTACGACCTTCCCAACGCCGGCGGCCAGGGCAACCGCGCCCGTTTCGGCGTCACCACCACCCTGCCCCTCACTGACCGCGTCACCGCCGGCCTGCGCGGCAGCGCCACCTACAACCTCGCCACCGCCCAGACTGAACTCGGCGCCGGCGCCGACCTGCGCTACGGCACCGACCGAGTCACCGCCACTGCCGGCACGGACCTCACGTACACCGCCAGAGGCTTCGGCGTGGTCCTGCGCACCGGCGTCACCGGCAGCCTCAGCGACCACCTGAGCCTCACCGCCGACGGCCTGATGGAATTCGGCGCCGGCAAGAACGGCCAGCGCGCCGCCATCGGCTACGCCTACCGCAACCGCACCTTCAACTCCCTGGGCACCGTCCGCTACATCAACGGCACCCTGGCCGGCAACCAGCCCGAACTGAGCAGCAACTTCGCCGCCGAGTACCGCCAGCCCACCTGGGCCGTCCGCGCCGGACTGGACACCCGCACCCTCCTGAACGACCCCGACAGCTTCACCGCGCAGTTCGGCGCCAGCAGCACCTACTACGTCAACGACCGCTTCGGCGTGGGCGTCTGGGGCCGCGCCATCACCCAGCCCGCCAGCGGCACCACCCAGTACGGCTACGGCCTCGAAGCGTCCGTCCGCGCCCTGCCCGGCACCTGGATCACCGCCGGGTACAACCCCGCCGGCTTCACCGGCATCGGCAGCACCTACACCAAACAGGGCGCCTACCTGCGCCTGGACCTGACCCTCGACGAAACCCTCGGACAGAACAGGTAACCCGCACCCACCCGGTGGGGGAGAGGCGGCCCGGCCGTACTCTCCCCATTTTCCTTCATGAGGACGCAGTTTTCCCCGACCTTTGTAAGGCCGTCGCAAGAAGTCACGCAGGAAAATTTCACGAAATGACCCGCCCCCCACCCCACCCGGAAAGCGAGGACCACATATGACCGCACCCCCCAGCAGAAGCTCCCGATTCTCCTCCCGGCTCCGGCAGACGGCTGCGGCCCTGCTGGGACTGGCCGTGACCGGCACGGCCCTGGCAGATCGCCCCCTGCCGACCACGCCCACCTACAAGTTCCAGGGCCGCATCGACTATGTGACCACCGGCGCCAGCTTCCGTACCCTCAGAAACTCTGCGACGACGGCTACCGACGCCTGCCAGGTGGGCACCACGGCCACGTCACAGGCTGTGACTGGCGTGCCAGCGGGCGCCACCATTGTCAAGGCATTGCTGTACTGGGCGGCCTCTGCTGACCGGAACGGTAAGACGGCAACGAATCCAGGCACTGTTCGTAATGACACCGCTGTGACGTTCGATGGGATTGCTGTTAACGCACAGACGCAATACGATGATATTCTTCCGGTGATTTCTGGTGGGACAACTTTTGCTTACAATGGGTATTTTGCGAATGTTGCAGATATAACGACGTACATATCGGGTCTTGCAGATCCGAATAAGCAGTACACAATGTCGAATCTCACCATAATGTCCAGTAATTTTGGTAATGGTGGACAGTTTTTGGCCACTGAAGCGGGACTGAACTCATTGCATTGCTTCGACTCTACTGTGCTGGGTGGATGGGGTATGTATATCATCTACGAAACCCCTACTGATACCTACAAAAATATGGTGATCTACGAGGGTTTCGACCGCAGCCAGAACGAACTGACCACCCGCACCGTCAATGGACTGGTCGTCCCCAGCGTCTTTGAAGCCAGAACGTCTGTCCTGGCCTGGGAAGGCGACGAAACCCTGAACGTCAATACCACGACCAACGTTGCTGAGGCGCTCAGCTTTGGGGCTGGACAGGCGCCCTCGGCCATCAACAACATCTTCAACGTGGGTGGTGCCCTCAGTGGTCCCCGGCAGGGCATCTTCAACAGCACCATCAGCAGCGGCCTCAGCTCCGGGATCACGGCCACCGCGACCGGACGGGACGACGCCTATGGCGTGGACTTCGACACCTTCGACGTGACCAGCAAGGTCACCAGCGGGGCGTCCTCGGCCACCCTGAACATCCAGGGCAGCCAGGACCTGTTCTACATCAGCAGCGTGCCCCTGCTGATCACCAGTGGCGTCGCTGACCTGTCACTCACCAAGACCGTCAGCAGCGCCGCGCCCATTCAGGGGGGCAACGTCACGTACACCGTCACGCTGCGCAACGACGGCCCGGACCCCGCCTCCGGCCCGGCCGTTCCCACGGAGAACGTGCAGGTGCGGGATATCCTGCCTGCCGGACTGAGTTTCGTCAGTTCCTCGGCCGCCACCGGCACCTATGATTCGGCCACGGGCATCTGGAGCGTTCCGAGCCCCGTGACGGGCGACACGACCACCCTGACGATCACCGCGACCGTCACGGGAACCGGCACGATCACGAACGTCGCAGAGATCATCTCGTCCCCCCAGCCGGACAGCGACTCGAGAACGAACAACGGCATCACCACCGAAGACGATTACGCCAGCGTTCCCCTCACCGTCTCGCCACCACGCCTGAACGTCAGCAAGTCGTTCTCACCCACGACCGTTTCTGCGGGCGGCGTGACGGCCCTGAACATCACGGTCACCAACCCGTACGCGTTCGCCACGAGCGCCCTGGCCATCACGGACAACATCGCGGCCACCATGGGCCTGAGCCTGCCGCTGCCGCTGCGGGTCACGGCAAACTCCTGCGCGGGTAGCACCATTGTCACGGGGACCGGCAACACGGTCCTGACGAACGGTGGCGCAGCCATCGAAAGCAATGACGGGGCCATCCGCCTCACGGGCGGCAGCATCGCCGCGAACGGAACGTGCAGCGTGACCGTGGACGTCACGGTCGTGAACGCGGGCGCCGCCACCCGCACGAACACCATTCCCGCCGCGAACGTGACCGGCACCGTGAACGCCCAGGCCGCCACGGGCGCCGCGCCCGCCACGGCCACCCTGACCACGACCGCCAGCACGGCGGGCGCCCCCTACACCTGCGACGCGCGCTTCTACCAGATCCGTCAGGATACCAGCACGCTGCTGTCGAACCTGTACCTGCTGGACCGCAATAACCTCAGCACGGGCGGCGCGGCCCAGTGGGCCGGCGGATTCGGTCCTGGCCTGAATGCCCTGGCGTTCAACAAGGGTGACGGGTACTTCTACGCGCTGAACATCACGCCGTTCACGACCGGAGCGCCGTTCCGCCTGTACCGTCTGGGGCAGAGCGGTGCGGTCGAGGTGTTCAACACCACCATTCCCGCCGGTAGTAGCATCGCGGCGGCCGCCGTGGATTCCACCGGCGTGATGTACGTTCACAGGCTGGCGCAGGAGACGCCGCTGTACCGCATTCAGCTGCCCACCACGAGCGGCGGCGCCATCAGCATGCTGAGCACCCTGACCCTGTCGCAGGCCCTGCCGATCTTCGACCTGGCGTTCAACCCGGTGAACAACCTGCTGTACGGCGTGTTCACGCCGGGCGGCGTGATGGAGATCAACCCCACGACCGGCGCTTCCGTGCTGCGCGGCACCTTCCCCGGCTTCACGACCGCCAACGCCATCGGCAGCGCGTTCTTCGACGTCAGCGGCACCCTGTACGCGTACCAGAACGGCGGCACGTACGGCACTATCAACCTGTCCACCGGGGCCTTCACCACCCTGGCGACCGGATCTGTCGCGGCGCAGTCCGACGGGGCGTCCTGCGTGTTCCCGGAAAACCGGATCGACACCGTGAAATCCGTGGGAACCGTCACTGCCGTCAGCGGGCTGGTGTTCGACGTGCCTTACACCGTGACCGTCAAGAACACCGGGCCGGTCAGCAACCCGAACGTGCAACTCACCGAGAACCTGACCCGCACCTTCACGACCGGCACCCTGAGCATCGTGGCCGGCCCGACCGTCACGAGCGGCGCGGTCACGGCGAACAGCGGCTTCAACGGCACCACGAACACCGCGCTGCTGACCGGCACGAACACCATGGCGGCCGGGGCCAGCGCGACCGTGACCTTCACGGTGCGTGTGTCCTACCCTGACGCGGCCAGCCTGCCCGCCAGCGGCAGCGTCCTGAACAACACCGTGTACGCCAGCACGACCGGCAGCGCCAACCCGGGCTACACCTTCGTGGGCGGCACGGCGATTCCCCCGGTGGACCTGCTGGCAACCGACATCTCGACGAACGGCAACACCCCGCCCGCCACGGCGAACGGGGACACGCAGTCGGCCACGCCCGTCACGCTGCCCGACATCGCTGATCTGGCGATCGACAAGAGCGGCCCGGCTGCCGTGGGCAGTGGCGGCAGCGTGACGTACACCATCCGCGTGTGGAACAACGGATCCCGGAGCGTGACTGGGGCGAGCGTGACGGACGCGCTGCCCGCCGGGTTCACGGTGACGGGCCTGAGCTGCGCGGCGACCGGCACGGCCACCTGCGGTACGCAGAGCTTCACGGCCAGCAGCGTGAGCATCGTCACGGGCACGCTGAGCCTGGACACAAACACGGCCAACGCCACGCCGGACGGCAACTTCCTGACGTACACCCTGACCGGCACCGCGACCGCGACCGGGAACCTCAGCAACACCGCCAGCGTGACCACGCCTGCCGGGACGACCGACCTGACACCCGCCAACAACACCAGCGCCGCCGTGGTCACGCGCGTGATCGACGCCGTGAACGACCCGGCCGTCAACTTCGGCTTCGGCGTGGGCGGCACCGTCACTGTGCTGGGCAACGACACGGTGGGCGGCGCGGCCGCCACCACCACCAACGCGACCGTCACCGTCCAGAACAACGGCGGGATCACGGGCCTGACCGTGAACGGCAGTGGACAGCTGGTCGTGCCCGCCGGAACGCCTGCCGGAACGTACAGCGTCACGTACCAGATCTGCGACGCGACCGTCACGACCGCCTGCGACACGGCGACCGTGCAGGTCACGGTAGACGCTGCCGTCACCAGTGATCTGGCGGTCAGCAAGACCGGCCCGGCCTTCGCGCAGCCCGGCGGGACCATCACGTACACCATCCGCGCCTGGAACAACGGCCCCACCGTCAGCAGCGCCACCGTGACCGATACCGTCCCCGCCGACCTGACCGGTGTGTCCTGGACCTGCGCCGGCACGGGCGGCGCCACCTGCGGCGCGGCGAGCGGCAGCGGCAACGCCATCAGTGTCGGGGCGACCCTGCCGGTCGATACCGGCGTGGCAACCACGGCCGACACGGCCTTCGTGACCGTCACCGTGACCGCCACCGCCCCGTCCGCCGCCACGCTGGAAAGCACCCCGGCCGCCCGGACGATCACGAACACGGCTTCCGTCAGTGGCCCGAACACCGACCCCACGCCTGCGAACAACTCGGCGAGCGCCGTGACGAACATGGTGTACGGCAAGCTGACCAAGGAGGTCCGGAACGTCACGAAGAACACCGCGTTCGGCACGTCCGGCGGCGGCCTGCCACTGGAAGTGCTGGAGTACTGCATCGCCTTCCAGAACCTGGGCGGCGCGGCCCTCCCGAACTTCGTGTTGGTCGATCACGTTCCCGGCAACACGAACGCCCTGATCACCGCCTACGACGCGGACGAGCCCAGCGCGGCGACCGGCTTCGGCGTGAAGCTCACGCGTGGCGCGGTCACCTCGTACCTCAGCAGCAGCGCCGCCGATGCCGACGGTGGCCGCCTGACCACCACGGGCGGCACCTTCGCGCGCGGCACCATGACGGTCACGCTGGGCACCCTGGCGGTCGGCGAGTCGGGCCGCGCCTGCTTCCAGACCACCATCCGCTGACCGCTCCGTAACCCGCTTCACAGTCGGCTCGACTGGACAGGCCCTCCCGCGCGGGGGGCCTGTTTCTGCTGCCGGGCTCTACAATCGCGGGCATGTCGGTTCAGGCGCGTGGTGTGGTTCTACTGGTTCTGGTGACGTGCCTGTGGGGAAGTACCTTCGCGGTCGTCAAGACGCTCGGCGAGACGTTGCCCCCGGCAGTGCTGATCGCGTGGCGGTTCCTGATCGCGGCGGTGGCGTTGCTGCCGCTGCTGCTGTGGCGGCCGGGCCGGGCGCCCAGCGCCGCGCCGCGCGCTGCGGGGGCGCCGGGAGGGTGGCGGGAGTCGGGGCTGTGGCGGGACGGGGCGGTCCTGGGCGCGTGGCTGATCGCCGGGTACGGCACGCAGACGATTGCCCTGCAGACGACCAGCGCCAACCGCGCGGCGTTCTTCACGGCCCTCAGCGTGGTGCTGGTGCCGGTGTGGCTGGTGTTCGCGCAGCGCCGCCGGATGCCCGCGCTGCTGTGGACGGCGCTGCCGCTGGCCGTGGCGGGACTGGCCCTGCTGTCCTGGGAGGGCGGCGCGCTGGTGGTCGGGGACGCCTGGGCGCTGGCGTGCGCGGTCACGTACGCGGGGTTCATCGTGACGCTCGAACGCATGGCGCACCGGCACGCGGCGCTGCCGTTCACGCTCGTGCAGGTGCTGACGGTCACGGTCCTGGCGTGGGTGTGGGCGGCCCTGTCGGCGCCGGGGCAGCTGTGGCCACCGGCCGGCGCGTGGGCGCCGCTGCTGTACCTGGGCGTGGCTGCCACGGCCGCCACGACGCTCATGCAGACGGTCGGGCAGCGGACGGTCAGCGCCGCGAACGCCAGCCTGATCTACGCGCTGGAGCCGGTCACGGCCACCCTGTTCAGTTTCCTGCTGATCGGTGAGCGGGTGGGCCTGCGCGGCGCGCTGGGCGGGCTGCTGGTCGTCGTGGCGACCGTGCTGAGCCAGCGCTCGGACGAGCCGCACCCGGAAACGCCAGCCGTGCAGGCCAGCTGATCCGGACTCGGGTGGAGGGGTGGCCCACCGGAGCGGAGTCCGTGTCGCTCGGGGCGCGTGGGGGCAGGGTTCAGCGGGTCTGGTCGGGAATCATCAGGGTTTTCAGGGCGGGCCCGCTGCTCCAGACGCCGCGCAGGCTGCCCTGCAGCGCCGAGTTCCGCACGGCGTCGTACAGCGCGGGCGGCAGGCTGGCCGACGGGTAGCTGGCGCGTGCGCCGCGCGCGTCGACCTTCACGTCCATCGGGAAGCCCAGGGACACCGTGGAGATCAGCAGGCCGCCCAGCAGGAAGCCGCCCAGCGCGCCGGCCCCCAGGTGCCAGGGCTGTTCGAGGGGTGAGGGGATCAGGCGGCTGATGGCGAGCGCCGTGCCGAGGCCCAGCAGCGCCGCGAGGATCAGCGAGGCGGGCGCGCCGGCGCCCAGGGAGTTCGCCAGGAAGCACACGGCGACGCCGGCTGCGCCCCAGGCGAGGCCGGCCAGTCCGCGCCGGGCGCCCAGCGCGGTCAGGACGGCCCAGAGGGTGACGAGCAGGGCATCGAACCAGGTGATCACGCCGGTCAGTCTAGCGGGTCGGGGCTTACAGTTTTGCTGCATTCCGGACCTGGGGGCGTTCGCCCTGTTGTGCGGGCGGGCTTGGCCTACACTGCGGGCATGATTCGCGTGTTGCTCGTGGACGATCACGCGCTGTTCCGTCAGGGACTGCGCAGCCTGCTGGAATCCGAGGGGATGCGCGTCATCGGGGAGGCCGCCAACGGCCGTGAGGCGATCCGGTACGCCGCCGACACCCACCCGGACGTGATCCTGATGGACATTCAGATGCCGGAACTCGACGGGGTCAAGGCCACGCAGAGCATCCTGGAGATCGACCCGGCGGCGCGGGTGATCATGATCACCATGTACCGGCAGGACCGCTACGTGTTCGAGGCGGTCAAGGCCGGAGCGCGCGGGTACGTCCTCAAGGACGCCGACGCGACCACGCTGCTCGACGTGATCCGGCGGGTCGCGGCGGGCGAGGCGCTGCTGGACGCCGACATGGCCCAGAACGTCCTGGACGACTTCCGGGACAAGCGTGAGGAACTGCCCAGCGAGAAGCACGCCGACCTGAACGAACGCGAGACCATGATCCTGAAGCTGCTGGCTCAGGGATTCTCGAACCAGGACATCGCGCTACGCCTGGACATCAGCGAGAAGACGGTCCGGAACCGCCTCAGCGAGATCTTCACGAAACTGCAACTGAACAACCGCACGCAGGCGGCGCTGTACGCCATCCGCGAGGGAATCGCGAATCTCGAATGAGCCGCCGCCAGAAGGTGGCCGCGCCCGTGACCTTCCGCGCCGGCTGCGCGAGGGAGTGGGTGATCGAGAGTGCCGAGGCCGACCTCGCTTACACCGATCAGGCGTTCCCGGAGTGCCCGACCTGCCCGCACCGCGTCGAACCGGACGGCGGGCCGCCCTTCTGCACCCTGCGTCCGGTGGGCACCGCGCACCCGTTCGCAGGGCTGGCCGGACTGATCCTCCCGGACTGACATGACGCGGGGCAGGGGAGAGGATCACGTGGCCGGGGCGCTGGATGCCTTCCAGGCGGCGCTGCGTGGGGCCGGGTTTGCCGGCACGGTGGGCCTGTGGGTGGGCACGCCGCAGGGCGAGGCGCTGGCCACCCTGAACGTGGACCGGGTGTTCCCGGCCGCCAGCACGATCAAGGTGCCGTTGCTGGTCATGGCGTTGCAGGCCGCCCAGCGCGGCGACCTGAGCCTGGACGGCCGCGTGACCCTGAGCGCACAGGACCGCGTGCCGGGCGCGGGTGTGCTGCACGAACTGGGGGCCGGGCTGGCGCTGTCCTGGCAGGACGTGCTGACCCTGATGATCATCGTCAGTGACAACACCGCCACCAACCTGACCATCGGGTGGCTGGGCGTGGGCGCCGTGAACGGCTGGCTGGGCGCGCACGGCCTGAACGGCACGCGGCTGGTCGGGAAGCTGCAACTGCCGCCCGATCAACGCAACGAGGCGCAGCGGCGCGGGGAACGCAACGCCACGACCGCAGCGGATCAGGCGCGGCTGTTACGCCTCCTGCTGGGCGGCGACCTGCTCGACCCGCCGCACACGGCCCTGGCCCTGAGCATTCTGGGCCGCCAGCAGTACCGCGACCTGATCGGCCGTGGCGTTCCGGCCTACCCGGACGGCACGCCCCTGTACCGCGTGGCCAGCAAGAGCGGCGAATTGACCGGCGTGCACCATGACGTGGGTGTGATCTTCACGCCGCGCCCGCTGGTGGTCGCCCTGCTGAGCGAGGGAGGCCAGGACCCGCGCGAGCACCCGGAAAACCGGGACGTGACGGCCCTGGCGTCGGCGTTGTGGCCGCTGCTGGCCGACCTGGGGAAGGTGCCGGTCGCCGACCGGGCCGGGGGACATTTAACCGCTCGGTAAGGAGCACCATAAAGGCTGCCGAAGTCTCGCGGTCAGCACCTCAAAGCGCGGCTGGGAGCGTGTTCGGTGCGTGCTATGCTGACCCGCATTAGGCCACCTCGAAGCAGGATTTCCATTCGTCGCACGGCGGGAAATAACAGGCCAGTTCACGCTTAGGGAGAGGGAACGTGGAAAGAAACGACGCTGTCATGCCCTGGGTCGCCATCGTAAGTGCGGCCATCATGTGGATCATTCTGCTGTTCCTGTTCAACAAGGAAACGGCACCTGAACCTGTGGTGGTAGACCCGGCGGTCGTGGCGAACATCAGCAAGGAATACCCCACCGTGGGTAAAACGGTCTACGAA
The DNA here is from genome assembly GCF_002017875.1 of Deinococcus sp. LM3. Lineage (NCBI taxonomy): Bacteria > Thermotogati > Deinococcota > Deinococci > Deinococcales > Deinococcaceae > Deinococcus > Deinococcus sp. LM3. The sequence continues at coordinate 1,744,308 of NZ_MUFV01000001.1, forward strand.
GGCAACTGCGCCGGCTGTCACGGTGCCGAAGGTCAGGGTGGGGCCGGTCCCGCGCTGGCCGGCAACGAGAAGATCGTCCAGGATCCCGTGTACGTGCACACCATCGTCACCAAGGGCAAGGGGGCCATGCCGGCCTTCGGACAGCTCGCGGAGAACGAAGTGTACGCCGTCGCGAACTACGTCCTGAACTCCTTCGGGAACAAGATCGAGGAACCCCTGACCCCCGCGACCGTCGCGGCCGGCCAGAGCAAGATCGACCCCGAAGTGCTCAAGAACCGCAGCCGCTTCGTGCCGGACCACATCAAACTGCCCGAGATCTTCCTGGGCACCTTCGTGATGGTCCTGCTCACCTACGGCCTGATCGGCCTGTACAGCGTGTGGGCTGAAGGTCAGGAACTGCACCCCGGCATTCACAAGGTGCGCTCCACGCCCCTGGCGACCCTTGCCATGATCACCAGCATCGCTATGACCGTGCTGTTCAGCGTGCTGTTCGTGCGGCAGATGATCACAGACTTCGCCGGATGGGCTGCGGCCGAACCGGTCATGCCCAACGTGACCGCCGAAGGCTTCTACGCCGCCATGATCCTGCTGTCCCTGGCCGCCAGCCTGGCGCTGTACAAGAAGTACTTCATGGACGGCGAGGTTCTCGTCGAGGACGCCAGCGGCGAATTCCCCTGGTAACGGAGAGACTGATATGACGCGTTACAAGAAGCAGGATCCTGAAATCACCCGCCGTAAATTCATCAACGCGGCCCTCGGCGCCGGCGCGGCCGTCGGAACGGTCAGCCTGGTCACCACGCTGGGCGCCGCCAAACCCGCCTTCCGCCTCACGCCCGACAAGGCCCCCCCGCAGAAAGGCGACATCCTGGTGCACGCCGACGCCAGCAAGGAAGGTCAGCCGATCAAGATCTCGGAACTGAGCGAGCAGGGTGTCGCCGCGTGGCCGATGGGCAAGGATGCCGAGGGCAATAACGTCATCCGTAAGACCGAGCCGAACAACCAGCTGGCCGTGTTCCGTTTCGAGCAGGGCGGTTTCAAGGAACCCGGCAAGGACGATCACGCCGAGTTGAAGCTGGACGGCATCATCGACGGTCAGATCGTCGCCTATTCGAACAAGTGCACGCACGCCGGGTGCGCCGTCCCGAACGACCCCAACGACGCCACCAAGCTGTTCTGCCCCTGCCACTCCGGACAGTACGACGTGCTGCAGGGATGCAAGGTCATCGGCGGGCCGCCCCTGCGCGCCATGCCGCAGCTGCCGATCAAGCTCGAGAACGACCAGCTGGTCGTGACCGAAACGTTCGTGTCGGCACCCTACGGCTTCCTGAACGAGGCTGACTGGGAACAGTACCGTGAGCAGGTCAAGGAGATCCTCGGATGAACCAGTGGCTGGATGACCGTCTGCACATCTCGCGCCTGAACGACAAGTTCCTGCGCAAGGCCTTCCCCGTGCATCACTCGTTCTTCCTGGGCGAGATCACGCTGTTCAGCCTGATCGTCCTGATCCTGACCGGCATTCTGCTGGCGCTGTCGTACGAGCCCAGCAACTCGCTGGTCGTGAACTCCTTCGACCCCGGCACCAAGGCCAACCCGAACCTCGTGCCGGCCGCGTTTCACTCGGCGCTCAAGATCAACGCCATGCCCTTCGGGGACATGCTGCGCCGCATCCACCATTGGATGGCGAACATCATGGTGGCGGCCGCCGTCATTCACATGATGCGCATCTACTTCACGGGTGCGTTCAAGAAACCCCGCGAGATCAACTGGTGGATCGGCATGCTGCTGCTGATCTTCGCGTCCCTGACCGCCGTGACCGGCTACATCCTGCCCTACGACAACTACGCCTACAACACCGTCAGCGTGATCTACGCGATCACCAAGTCGGTGCCCTGGGTCGGCGACTGGGCCGCGCAGGCCGCCTTCGCGGGCCGATTCCCCGGCGACGGCATCATCCCGCGCATCTACGGCTACCACATCATGCTGCTGCCCGGCATCCTCCTGGCCCTGACCGGCGCGCACATGCTGATCATGATCAAGCAGAAGCACACCCAGCCGCAGTACGCCAAGCGCCTTGCTTACAAGAAGATCGTGGGCGTGCCGCTCATGACCCAGCAGACCCCCATCATGCTGCTGCTGGTGCTGCTGTTCACCGGTCTGGTCGTGCTGTTCAGCGCCTTCATTCCCGTGCACTCGGTCGAGTACTACGGCCCGCCCAGCACCCAGGCGATCAGCTCCATCAAGCCCGACTGGTACCTGCTGTGGGTCTTCGGCGCCCTGGCCATCATTCCCGGCTTCGAGTGGGAGGTTCTGGGTGGCGTGATCAGCGCCGAGTTCGTGGGCGCGATGGTCTTCCCCGGCATCATCATGGCCGCCATGTTCGCCGTGCCCATGCTGGACCGCAGCGACGAGAACATGTACTACGCCGAGAACCCCACCAACCACCCGGTGCGACTGGCGGCGGGCGTGGCCTTCATGGTCATGATGGTCGTCCTGTCGGTCGCGGGCTACAAGATCGAACTGATCCAGGGTGGCCTGCTGACCACCGCGAACGCCAACACCATCCTGTGGATCCTGACCATCGGCCTGCCGGTCGTGAGTTACTTCGCGGTGCTGGGCATCGTGCGCATGATCCGCGCCCTGCGTGAAGCCGACGAGCGCGAAAGCCTCGCCCACGCCCACGCCGACGACTGAACCCATCCCACTGAAGTACGGTTGACTGTCTCCGCCGCCCTGATACCTGTCAGGGCGGCGGCCTTTTGCGGCCGGAGGGCCGGACATGCTTGACTGTCACGCATGGACGAACTGGCCCGACACCTGAGTCTGCGCGCCCGGCAACTGGGGCTGGCGGACCTGCCACCCACCCAGGCCCCGGCCGACACCCTGGCGGAACTGGCCCGCGAGACCCTGCAGGAGCTGATCGCGCTTGGCCTGCTGCCCGACCCGGACCCGGCGGTCGGATGCTGGAGTGCGCCCCGGTCAGAGCTTCACTGATACGGATTCCGTTTGTTTCGCTGACAATCCGGAACTTCACCGGATTGCCAGCTCCACGTCCGGAACCCGTTTCTCTCCTTCTCGCATCCGCTCGGATTGAACGGTCTTTGCAGCCCATTCAATCGAAGTCCGTATGACAGCGGTTTCCAGTTCCGTTGAAGGGCGAACGGCACGCCCTTCAACTCCACTTCCAACCGCTTGGTGTTTACGGCTTCTCGCTCTGCTCGTTTCAGGTGTGCTGAGGGAACCCTTCAACACACCTGAAAACCGCGGTGAGCAGGAGCGAGAGGACGGCACGAAGAACGCCGCCTCCTGAGCGGGGCGGCGTGAAGCGTGAGTGTGCTGATGCTCTGCTGGTATCAGGCCTGGACGCGCGGGGTGCTGGGGATGTTCGCGGCGGGCGTGTCGCCCTGGCGGGTGCCGGCGGCGTACCCGACCTGCGCGCCGAACTGCCACGCCAGTTTGACCATGAACTGGATGGCGTCCTCGTCCTTGGCGTTGATCAGGGTCCGCAGGTGTTCCGGCAGGCCGTCAGGAAGGGGCATGGCCCGGAGCTGCTCGCCGTATTCGCTGCGAAGCTGCTCGAACCACTCGGCATACGGGTTCGTCATGTCCTTCATCTTAACACTGGCACGCTCAAGGAATGTAAGCCGGATGGTGGCGGGAGAAGCCTGTGGCAGCTGGCGCCGGGGGCAGCACTTTGCCTTCCAGGCACCTTTTTATTATTCGAATGGTGTTACGCTTCACGCATGACCGCGACGACCACCCAGGAAACCAGCGGCGGCGTGCCCGCCCGTGAAATCAGCATCAGCGAATTCGGCGCGCAGAAGGCTCAGAGCATTCTTGCGGGCAGTGGCAAGGAGAACGCGGGCGTGCGCGTGTTCATCAAGAGCGGCGGGTGTAGTGGCTACCAGTACGGCATGGCCATCGACGACCGCGAACTGGAAGGCGACCTGATCGTGGTGGACCGCGGCGTGAAGCTGCTCGTGGACCGCATGAGCCTGCCGCTGCTGCGCGGCAGCGAGGTGGACTTCGTCGAGAACATGATGGGCGGCGGCTTCACCGTGAACAACCCCAACGCCACGTCCGCCTGCGGTTGCGGCTCCTCGTTCCGCACCGACGGCTCGCAGTCGCCGGACGGCGAAGGCTCGGGCGGCTGCTCCAGCCACTGATCCGTCCCTGACGCCCTCCCTGCACGCCCTGGTCCCTGCCGACCGGGGCGTTTTTCTGTGTCTGTGTCCCCCGGCCCACCCGAAAGATGAAGATGAGGCCCGCTCCGTGCAGCGGGAATGGTTCCGACCACCCTTGACGGCAGGTTAATGGGCCTTATACTGACGCTCATCATTCAAGGAAAAGGGCGGCACCATCAGCCCAGTGTTCAGGGAGGCCATCATGAAAAAGACCTTTGCCCTTACTGCATTCCTCCTCGGCGCCGCACTCGCAGGACCTGCTAACAACAGCCTCGTCGTGGGCACGTCGCAGGAACCGCCGAACATCTACGACCCCTGGAACACCAACAACCTCGCCATCACCAGCGAAGTCAACGGGTACATGGGCGCCGACCTGATCGGCCTGGATGACGACGGCGAACCCTACGCCGACATCGCCACCCGCGTGCCCAGCATCGCCAACGGCGACTACAAGATCGTCAAGGACGCCAAGGGCGACGTGATCCGCAACAGCGTCACGTACACCATCCGCAAGGACGCCAAGTGGAGCGACGGTACGCCCATCAAGATCGCCGACTTCCAGTTCTGGCTGAAGTTGATCAACGACGACCGCGTGCCGGTCCCTGACCGCTCCCCATGGAACCGCGCCAAGATCACCACCGCCGACAGCGACACCTTCACCATCACCTACGAGCCGCCCTACCTGTTCGCCGACCAGACCAGCCCCGACCTGGCCCCCAGTCACGTCATGAGCGCCGCCTGGAACGCCTTCGACGCCAAGACCAAGAACGAGAAGGACGCCAAGGTCACCAACGAGGAGTGGAAGAAGTTCATCTCCGCGTACACCACCGCCCGCAACCTGCCCAAGGTCGTGGCCGGACCCTTCAAACCCACCGCCTGGCGCAGCGGCAACAGCCTGACCATGACCCGCAACCCCAACTACTGGGGGCACCCCAAGGATCAGGACAAGTACGTGCAGACCATCACGTACCGATTCATCCCGAACACCAACACCCTGAAAGTCAACATCCTGTCCGGGCAGCTCGACGCGGTCAGCGCCGTCGGCCTGACCTTCGACCAGGGCGTGGACCTGGCCAAGACCGAGCGTGGCAAGTACAAGACCTACTTCGTGCCCGGCGCCGTCTGGGAGCACATCGACGTGAACACCCGCGGCCAGCGTTCCAAGGACCTGGACCTCGACGATCCCCGCATGCGTCAGGCGCTGCTGTATGCCATCGACCGTGACGCCCTGACCAAGGCGCTGTTCCAGGGCCGTCAGGCCGTGTCGAACAGCTGGGTCAACCCCATCAGCAAGCTGTACAAGAAAGACGTCAACGACTACAACCTGAACGTCGCCCGTGCCAAGCAGCTGTTCGCGGCGCTCGGCTGGACGCCCGGCAGCGACGGCATCCTGCAGAAGGGCGGCAAGAAACTCACGCTGAACTTCTCCACCACCGCCGGCAACACCATCCGCGAGCGCGTGCAGCAGATCCTGCAGGCCCAGTGGAAGGCCGTGGGCGTGCAGGTCAACATCCAGAACTACCCCGCCAGCGTCATCTTCGGGCCGGACTTCCTGAGCAAGGGCGAGAGCGGCAAGTGGGACCTCGCCATGTACGCCTGGACCGGCAACCCCATCTTCGAGGAAGGCAACCTGTTCAAGGGTGAAAGCATCCCCACCGCTGCCAACGGCTACGCCGGCCAGAACAACCCCGGCTGGAACAACGCCGAATTCAACAGGCTCCAGAAGCAGGCGCAGGTCGAATTCAACCTCGCCGACCGCATCAAGCTGTTTGACCGCATGCAGGGCATCTGGAACAGCGAACTGCCCGCCCTGCCGCTGTACTACCGCGTGAACGTGTACACCAAGGTTCCCGGACTGGCGAACTACACCTTCAGCGCCTACACCCTGTACCCCAGCTGGAACGCCGCCAAGATCGGCTGGACCAGCAAGGGCGTCGCAGAGGAGTACAAGCAGAAGTAACGCCTGCGGGCGGGGCCACCGGGCGTGGCCCGCCCAGCACCGGGCGCGGGAGGGAAGGCACACACGCTTTCCCTCCCGCGCCGTTTTTTCAGGAGTTCGAACATGGGAACCTACGCACTACGACGAGTGATTCAGATGATTCCGCTGCTGCTGGTGATCAGCCTCGTGATCTTCGGCCTGACCGCCCTGCAACCCGGCGACCCGGTCGATCAGCTGGTGTTCGGCAACAGCAACATCACCCCCGAGGACATCGCCCGCCTGCGCGCCGCGTACGGCCTGGACCAGCCCTGGATCACCCGCTACTTCTTCTGGTTGCAGCAGGCCGTCACCGGGAACTTCGGGTACTCGCAGGACTTCGGGATTCCCGCGCTGGAGTACATCTTCCAGAACCGCCTGCCGAACACGCTGCTGCTGACCGTGCCGGCGCTGGTGATCAGCACCCTGATCGCCGTGCCGCTGGGGATCTTCAGCGCCGTGCGGCAGTACTCGGTGCTGGATTACGTCCTGACCTTCTTCGCGTTCGTGGCGGTCAGCGCCCCGGTGTTCTGGGTGGGTGCGCTGGCCCTGTACTTCTTCGCGATCTATCTGCCGCAGCTGACGGGCGGGGTGCTGTCCCTGCCGCCGGGCGGTCTGGGCGGCGACGTGCCCCCGGAAGCCGGGTGGTGGGCGGTGACGCTGGACAAACTGAAGTACCTGCTGCTGCCGCTGATGATCCTGATGCTGCGCGAGATCGCCGTGACCATGCGCTTCATGCGCGCCAACATGCTCGAAACGCTCACGCAGGACTACGTCCGCACTGCCCGCGCCAAGGGACTGGCGGACCGCCGGGTGCTGTACAAGCACGCGCTGCGCAACGCCGTGACCCCCATCGTGACCATCATGGGCCTGAGCATTCCCGGCCTGTTCGGCGGCGCTGTCATCACCGAGACCGTGTTCTCCTGGCCCGGCATGGGTAAGGCCATCCTGGACGCGCTGGTCACCAAGGACTTCAACGTGGTGATGGTCTGCCTGATGATGCTGGCCCTGCTGACCGTCGTGTTCCAGCTGCTCACCGACCTCGCCTACGCCCTCGTCGATCCCCGGATCCGGTACTCCTAAAGGACGGCTGCCATGACCACCGCTGTTGCCACCCCGGCCGCCCCGCCCGCCAAGAGCCGCTCGACCCTGCAGATCGCCCTGCGCCGCCTGCGCCGCCACAAGGCCGCCATGGTCAGCCTGATGGTGATCGCCGCGCTGATCCTGATGGCGATCTTCGCGCCGCTGATCGCGCCCTACGACCCGAACGCCCAGGACCTGGAAGGCATCTACTCGCCGCCCAGTTCGCAGCACCTGCTGGGGCAGGACAGCCTGGGCCGCGACCTGCTGTCGCGCATCATCTACGGCAGCCGCGTCAGCCTGATCGTGGGCTTCACGGTCGCCATCTTCAGCGTCGGCCTGGGCACCATCATGGGCCTGCTGTCCGGCTTTCTGGGCGGACTGGTCGATACCGTCATCAGCCGTTTCATCGAGCTGATGCTGTCCATCCCGGAACTGCCGCTGCTGCTGACCCTCAGCGCCCTGCTGCTCGCCAGTGACGCCCCGGCCATCGTGGCGCTGCGACAGACGCCGAACGCCAGTGTGTTCATCATCATCGGGATCTTCACGTTCTTCGGCTGGATGGGCACCGCCCGCCTCGTGCGCGGCGAGGTCCTGAAACTCAAGAACCTGGAGTACGTGGACGCCGCCCGCGCGCTGGGCGCCCGCAACGCCCGCATCATGTTCCGTCACCTCGTGCCGAACGTGGTCGCCGTGATCATCGTGAACGGCACCCTGGCAGTCGGCGGCGCGATCCTGGGCGAGGCGGCCCTGTCGTTCCTGGGCTTCGGCATCCAGCCGCCCGTCAGCACCTGGGGCAACATGCTCTCGAACGCCAACGAGGTCGTGCTGGAGCATCCCTACCTGGCGTTCTGGCCCGGACTGGCGATCCTGATCACCGTGCTGTCCTTCAACTTTCTGGGTGACGGCCTGCGCGACGCCTTCGACCCCAAGAGCCGCCTGTAACACGAACTTCGATTGAATGGTTTGTCCAAACCGTTCAATCCGAGCGGACGCGAGTAGAAGGCGAACGGGTTCCGGTCGTGGAGTGGGCAACCCGGTGGTTTTCCGGGTTGTCAACGGAACAGACGGAATCCGTATAAGGACCGCCGCGCACCCCCCACTCCCCGCTTTCCCATCCACGTCACCCCGGCAGGTCGTAGCCTGTGGGGGTGACGTGTTTCCCTGCCCGCCGGAGCTGCCTTTGAAGTACGACCTGCGTTTTCCCGTGGTGATCGCGGCCCTGCTGGTCGTGGGCCTGATGACCGTCAGTACCGCTGCCCTGTCGCCCCGCGCGTCGAGCGGGATCTTCAACAAGCAGCTGATGGGCGTCGCCCTGGCCGCCGCGCCCATCGCGCTGCTGTGGTGGGCGGGCCGGGACCGCATCTACCGCGCCGCGCCGTACCTGTACGGACTGGCGCTGCTGATGCAGGTCAGTACCTTCGTGATCGGCAAGGAAGTCAACGGGCAGCGCAACTGGATCGTGGTGGGGCCGCTGCAGTTCCAGCCGCTGGAGATCCTGAAGTTCGCGCTGATCCTGATGCTGGCCGTCACGCTCCGCGAGGGCTTCAAGGGCGCCAGGACGTACGTGCGGGCGCTGGCGGTGTTCCTGCCGGCGCTGGGACTGGTGGTCATTCAGGACTTCGGCGGGGCGATGGTGCTGTGCGTGATGTTCGCCGTGATGATGCTGGCCGCCCGCATGCCGGTCTGGCACGCGCTGCTGGCTGTCCTGGCCGTCGGGGTCACGGTGCCGACCGTGCTGTACCCGAACCTGGAGCCGTACCAGCAGAAGCGGCTGACGATCTTCCTCGACCCGTACCAGGACCCGCGCGGGGCCGGGTATCAGGTCATCCAGAGCACCATCGCGGTCGGCAGCGGCGGGTTGCAGGGCAAGGGGTACAAGCAGGGCAGTCAGTCGCACAACGGGTTCCTGCCCGAGGCGCACACGGACTTCGCGGTGTCCACGTGGCTGGAGGAACAGGGCTTCGTGGGGGGCGTGGTCGTGCTGGTCCTGTACGGCGCGCTGTTCTGGGGGCTGGCGGGCATGGCCGCCGAATCGCCACGCCTGCAGGATCAGGTGCTGTTCGCGGGCATCCTGGGGCAGATCGGGTTTCAGGTTCTCGAGAACATCGGCGCGGCCCTGAGCGTGCTGCCGCTGACTGGAATCACGTTGCCGCTGATCAGCTACGGCCTGAGCAGTCTGGTCAGCACGCTCAGCACGCTGGGACTGGCGTACGTGGTGTACCGCGACCGGTACCTGGGGCAGATATGATCCAGCCTCCGATTGACTGGGTTATGGAGTCCCCTGGGCGCGGGCCGCGTGGGCGGGTGTCCGCATGAGTGGCGTGTCGTTCCGGGTGTTCGTGGCGGTCAGTCTCGACGGGTTCATCGCGAGGCCCGGTGGCGAACTCGACTGGCTGCCCGGCGCGTCCCCGGAGGGTGTGCCCGCCCCGGCGGACGAGGATCACGGCTTCGGGGCGTTCATGGACGGCGTGCAGGTGATCGTGATGGGCCGCGCGACCTTCGAGACGGTGCGTGACTTCGAGCCCTGGCCGTACGCCGGCCACGAGGTCGTGGTGCTCAGCCGCACGCTGCAGGCCGACGATCTGCCGGCGGGCCGCCCTGGCCTGAGCGTGCATCCCGGCCCGGTCGGGGCGCTGGCTGCCGATCTGCGGGCGCGATTCCGGGACAGCGGCCGGGCGGGCGGCGTGTACGTGGACGGCGGGCAGACCGTGCAGGCGTTCCTGCGGGCCGGTCTGATCGACGAACTGACCGTGACGCGCGTGCCGGTGCTGCTGGGTCAGGGCCGGCCGCTGTTCGGACCGCTGGAGGCGGACCTGCACTGGAAGCATCTGGGGACGCGGGCCTTCCCGAGCGGTCTGGTCCAGAGCACCTACCGCCGCGCACCCTGAACCGGCGCGGCAGGTGAAGCCGGGGAACGCCCCGACAGGCGACTGCCCCCACCGGGGGAAGGGCCGCGCCGGAATGCATGAAGAAGCCGTTGCAGCGCGCGCCGGACATGAATGTTACGGTAAGGGCCGTTCTGATCCGATCGCCGCGCCCGAGTGAAATAACTTACACTTGCGCCGGAAGTCCTGCCCACCCGAATGCGACCCGACGCGGCGTGAACCGGGCTGGCAGAGGCGCCGGTACCAGAGCCGTAACGGTACAGATCCAGCAGCGTCACACACCCAGGAGGCGTCATGAACATCACGGATTTGATTCAATCGTTCTTCGGAGGCGACGGAGCCGCGCGACTCGGTCAGGCCGCAGGTCTGGACCTCGGCAGCGCCCAGCGGGCCCTGGGGGTCGGACTGCCCCTGCAACTCGACGCCCTGGCCGACCACGCCGCCACCCCCGGCGGCCCGGCCCAGATCGCGGAAGCCATCGAGAACCTCCCGCGCTTTGGCAGTGTTCAGGAAGCCATGGAGGGAGCGGACGGCGCGCAGAACCTGCGGCAGGCCGGCGAACTGCTCGGGCCGGTGCTGCTGGGCAGCCGCTCGGGCACGGTCGCGCAGACGGTCGCCGAGCAGGCGGGCGTGCCGGCCGGCGGGGCGCAGCACCTGATGGGCATGGCGCTCCCGCTGCTGCTGAGCCTGCTGGGCCAGCGGGGCGCGAACGCCGGGAACATCGGCTCCATGCTGGGCGGCCTGGGTGGCCTGCTGGGCGCCGGAACCGCGCTGGGCGGTGCGGCGCTGGGTGGCGTGGCGGGACTGGGTGGCGCCGTGGGGCTGGGCAAGCCGGACCCTGCGGTCACCCCGGCCGACCGGGCCCATGTGCCGGACCTCCAGGCTCCGGTCGTCGGCGTGCCTTCCATGACCACGCCGTCCGTGGCGGCGGTCGGCGCGGCCGGCGCCCTGAGTGCCGAGGGAATGCTCGACTTCCTCAAGGGGCAGTTCAGTGGTGAGGCGGCCGAGCGGATCGGGACGGCCGCCGGATTCGGTGGCAGCGCGGGCCGCCGCGCCACGCAGGCGGCCCTGCCGCTCGTCCTGAATGCCCTGGTCCAGAAGGGCCGGACCGAGTCCGGAGCGACCGACCTGCTGAACCTCGCGCGACCCTTCGAGTCCCTGGCTGACAGTCACGGCCAGCTGAACACCAACACGCTGAACGACGCGGCCGAGACGGCCCGCATCGAGGGCCAGGGTCGCGGGCTGCTGGGCGGCCTCTTCGGGAATGTCGAGGGTCTGTCGGGCCGGCTGGGAACGGCGCTGGGCGGCAGCGGTGCCAGCGCCGGCCGCCTGCTGGCCCTGATGACCCCGCTGGTCCTGGCGGTCCTGGGCCGCCGCGCCAGCGCCGGGAATCTGGGCGCGGCCGGTCTCAGCGGCCTGCTGGGCGGGATGGGCGGCAGTCTGGCCGGTCTGCTGCCCACGGGCCTGAGCAGCCTGGGCGCCCTGCTCGGTGCGGGGGGCGCGGCTGGCGTCGCGGCGGCCGGTGTGGGCGCGGCCGGTCTGGGTGCGGCCGGTGCCGCAGCGGCTGCCACGGCGGCGCGGGCCAACGTGCCGCCGGTCACGCCGGTCACGACCACGCCCGTGCCTCCGGCCCCCCCGGAACGCGAGCGGCGCGGCGGATTCCCCTGGTGGATCATTCCGCTGCTGGCACTCCTGCTGCTGGGCGGCTGCTGGCTGGTCAACCGTCAGCCGGCAGGAACGGACGGCACGGCCACCACGGTGACCGATCCGGCGGCCAGCATCCTGGTCACCAACCCCGCCTCCGACGCGAACCTGCCGCCCGAGCCGTTCACCATGAGCGGCACCGGCCCCGCCGGAGTGGCCCTGACCATCCAGGACGAGGGTCAGGAGGTCGCGGCCGCCACCGTCGGCGAGGACGGCAGCTGGACGGCCGACCTGCCCGCCCCGACCGTGGGCGAGCACACGTACACCGTGGAGGGCGGTTCGGCCCGCAGCGAGTTCAAGGTGACGGTCGCTGATGCAGGTACGGACGCCACCGGCACGGATGCCACGGGCACCGACGCCACAGGCACCGACACCACCACCGACACCGCTGGTACCGACACCACTGGCGCCGTGGCCACCGGCTTCGCCATCGCGGCTCCCGCCGCGGACACGGAACTCCCGGCCGGCGGCTTCACCATGAACGGCACCGGCACGCCCGGCGAGGAACTGGAACTGTTCGAGGACGGCACCAGCCTCGGCAAGATCACCGTCGGCGAGGACGGCACCTGGACCTTCGACGTCCCCAGTCCCGCCGCCGGCGCGCACACCTACTCGGTCAACGGCCCGGACGGCACGGAACTCGGGACGGTCAGCACGACCGTCGCGGCGGCCAGCGCCGACGCCAGCGCCGCGAACTGCACCGAGGACTACACCCTCAGCATCACGGACGGGCAGACCGTCAGCGAACCCTTCCGCTTCGGCGGAGTCGGCCAGGGTGAGGGCTACAGCGTGACCGTCAAGCGCGGCGAGCGCACCATCGGCACCAAGGACATCCCCCTGGACGCCACCTGCGGCTGGAGCTACCAGAGCAAGCCCGGCGCGGGCACCATCTCCTACGAGGTCCGCCCGATCGGTGACGCGGCCGCCGAACCCCTCAGCCGCGTGACCCTGACCGTCGGTAACTGACCCCCTCCCTGCCGGGCAACGGTCGCCTGCTTCCCACTCTGGGGGCAGGCGGCTGTCCGTGATGGACCGCGGTCAGCGGCTGACACTCCAGATACCCGCGAACTCCGCCAGCTGTGTGCTGCGATCTGCGGTGGCATAGGCGCTGATGCTCCCGTCCAAGTACAGGGCGTCTGGGCAGCCCAGCGTGTCCCGGAAGAACACGGCGAACGAGTAGAAGTTCACCGGCCCGGCACTGACCGCGAACCGGACCCGGCCGTCCCGGCAGACACCCACCCCGCTGCGCAGTTTGAAAGACGCCCCGGAACGGTTGAACGCCGGATGCACCTTGCCGTCCTGCAGCAGCAGAGGGCCGGACTGCGTGGCAAAGGTGGGCTGCACGTTCAGTGCTGCGTACCGGCG
>NZ_MUFV01000002.1:300000-435008 GCF_002017875.1 Deinococcus sp. LM3
GCCAGCCCCAGTGTCCCCACACCGGTCAGTCCCAGCGCCCCCGTACCGGAACACGGCGCCGCGCGCCCCTGACGGGAGTACCCTGGGGCCAGTAGTCGCGCCGGGTCGACCGGAGAGGTGTCTCCAGGGAGCTGGCCGGGGAGGGGGTGTCATGGTGTATTCCGCTCGCCGGTCCGGCCGGTCCTGTGCCCGCCGCTCGCTGGTCGCCGCTCTGCTCGCCGTGCTGGCAGGCGCCTGCGCGGACAGCCCGGCGGCGCAGGACCGGGCCCGGCGTCTGCTCGGCGCACGCACCTGGGGGTACCAGCTCACCGGGTACGGGCCGGCGCGGCTGGGGCCGGTCGCGGCGTCCGGGTTCGATCTGGTGGTCATAGACGCCGGGGATGACGACGGCATGCCGTGGCCGCCGGCCGAGCTGGGCGCGGCGCGGACCCGGACGGGTCAGCCGGAGCGGCTGCTGCTGGGGTACCTGAGCATCGGCGCGGCCGAGAGCTACCGCGCGTACTGGCAGGCCGGCTGGGCGCAGCGCCCGCCCGCGTGGCTGCTGGCAGAGGACCCGGACTGGCCCGGGAATTTCGACGTGGCGTACTGGCATCCCCAGTGGCAGGCAACCGCGCTGGGCAGCCTGGACCGCCTGATGGAGTCCGGGTTCGACGGGGCGTACCTGGATCTCGTGGACGCCTTCGAACGCCACCCGCAGCGGGCCGGGGCGCGCGACGAGATGATCGACTGGGTGTGCCGCGTCGCCGCGCACGCCCGCGCACGCGACCCGCAGTTCCTGATCGTGCCGCAGAACGCCCCGGACCTGATCCGGGAGGCGCGGTACGTGCCGTGCGTGGACGCCCTGGGGCACGAGGAAACGTTCATGTACGCGATGAACACGCCCACCGAACCCGGGCGGCAGGCGCGGCTGCTGGCCGAATTCGCCCGCTGGAAGGCGCACGGCAAACCGGTGTTCACCGTCGAGTACGCCGACCGGGAGGCGCTGATCGGGCCGCTGTACGCCCGCGCCCGCGCCGCCGGGCTGGTCCCGTACGTGACGGTGCGGGCGGCGGACGTCCTGACACCGGGCCGCTGAGTCACCCTATCCGCGCCCGCCGCCGATGCGCGCGGCGTCCGGGTGGCGGCCCAGGCGGGTCATGGCCCACGCGCCCAGCAGCGGCCCGGCGGCCAGCACGGCGAACACGGCGGGCCAGCCGGCCGCGGCCGCCAGGACCGGGACCAGCGCGATGCTCAGGGCGGTCAGCGTGAAGCCCAGTGCGAGTTGCGCGGTGAGGGCCGTGCCGGTGTAGGCGGGGTCGGCGATCTCGCTGACGACCGTGCTGAACTGCGCGCTGTCCGCGATGATCCAGAATCCCCAGAACACGCTGACGGTCAGCAGGGCGGCCGGGCCGGCGCCGGCCCAGCTGAGCGCGGCGAGCAGCAGCGCCGCGCCGCCCGACAGGACCATCGCCAGGACCGTGAGGCGCACCCGGCCCCAGCGGTCCCCGAGGACGCCGCCCAGCACGCAGCCGAGCGCGCCGACCCCGACGACGAGCGCCGTGGCGAGCGGGGCGTCCGTGGCGGCGCGCGGGCCGCTCAGGACGCCCGCGAAGTACACGCCGAACCAGGTCCACAGGGCGTACAGTTCCCACATGTGACCCAGGTACCCGAGGGTCGCGAGGCCCACGCCGCCGCGCGTGACGGACTGCCACGCCTGCGCGGGCCGGAAGGCGGCGGGCGGCGCGGCGCGCGGGCCGGGCGGGACGGTCAGGGCCAGTGCGCCGCCCAGCGCGGCCAGCAGGCTGGTCACGGCGATCACGCTGCGCCAGTCCGCGCCGCCCAGGCCGTTCACGAGGTGCGGCAGCGACCCGCCGAGCGTCAGGGCGCCCACCATGACGCCCAGCGCCAGCCCGCGCCCGCGCGTGAAGTGCGCGCTCATGAGTTTCAGCGTGACCGGGTACACCAGCGCCAGGGCCGCGCCGGTCAGGGCGCGCAGGCCCGTTCCGGCCAGCGCGCCGGGGGCGATCAGCAGCGCGGCGTTCGCGGCGGCGGCCAGCAGGGAGCCCAGCGCGATCAGCGTGCGGGGGGGCGCGCGGTCCGGGAGGTTCAGACCAGCGCTCAGGACGGCGCCTGCCACGAAACCCAGCTGCACGGCCAGCGTCAGCCACGCTGAGGCGCCCTCGCTGACGGCCCACTCGGCGCGCAGCTGCCCGATCACGGCGGCCGCCGAAAACCACGGGGACATGCTCAGCACGACCGACACGGCCAGCAGCGTCAGCGCCTGCCAGCGCCGGGCGTCAGGCGGGGTTCCGGGCCGGTCGTCCGGGGCGCGGACCTCGTGGTGGGCGCGGTCTGGGGGCACGTCCCCGACCGTAGCACGCGTGGACTGCACCCGGTCCAGCGGACGGCTGGCCCCACCACGCAGGCCGAGGTGTCACAATGCCTGCGATGCAACGCTGTTTCGTGGTGAATTCTTGACGCGCTCTCCCCTGCTGCTGGGCCTGGATGCCGGTGGCAGCGGCACCAAGTGGACGCTGGTGCGCGCCGGTCAGTCGGTCGCGTCCGGGCGGACCGCGCCGTTCACGGCGGCGCTGCTGGGCACGCCGGCCGGCGACGCGGCCCTGGCGGAACTGGGCGCGGCGCTGCCGGGCCGGCCGGACGCGGCGCACGCGGGCGTGCCGGGCCTGAGCGCCGGCAGTGACCACGCGGCGCAGGTGGCGGCGGCGCTGGCCGGCACGCTGAAGATGAACCCCGCGCACCTGAGTCTCGAGGGTGACCTGGATCTCGCGTACCGCGCGCACCTGTCGCCCGGCGCGGGCGTGCTGCTGTACGCCGGCACCGGCAGCGTCGCGTACCACGTGGGCCGCGCCAGCGAGGTCGTGCGGGCCGGTGGGCGCGGGTACCGCATCGGGGACGACGGGGCGGGCTTCAGTCTGGGCCGCGCGGCGCTGCGGGTCCTGACGGCCGCGATCGACCGGGGTCAGGAGCCCGACTCGCCGCTAGCCCGCGAGGTGAGGGCCGTCACGGGCGGCACCGACTGGGACACCCTGCGGAGCTTCACGTACGGGGATCCGGGCGCGTCGGCGGTGGCGCGGCTCGCGCCGGCCGTGTCCCGCGCGGCCGAGGCGGGCGACGCGGAGGCCGCCCACCTGATCGAGGAGGCCGCGCAGGCCCTGGCGGAACTCGCGCGGCGCGTGCAGGAGCAGGTGGGGCCGCTGCCGGTCACGGCGACCGGGGGGGCGCTGCGCTCGCCGCTGCTGGCCGCCGCGCTCGGGCGGGCGCTGCCGGGCGTCAACGTGCAGCAGCGGGATCACGCCGAGGCCGCCGCGCGGTACGCCGGCGCGCAGTTCGGCGGCTGATCGCCGGCAGCCCCCCCGGTCATCCGGGCTCCGGCCGCTTGGCTCCCACTCGCATCCGCTCGGATCGAATGGCTTGTACAAGCCATTCAACCGGAGTCCGTATCAGTCCTGCGGGTCGCGCGGGCCGCTGTCGGGCCGCGTCTCGGTCAGCGCGATGAACGCCTCGACCAGTCCCGGATCGAAGTGAATGCCGGACAGACTGCGCAGCTCGCGGGTCGTCTGTTCGTGCGTCCAGGCGGCCCGGTACGGCCGGTCGCTGGTCAGGGCGTCGTACACGTCGCACAGGGCGAACAGGCGGCCCTGGAGGCTGATCTGCTCGCCCGCCAGACTGCGGGGGTAGCCGCTGCCGTCCCAGCGTTCATGGTGATCCTGGATGACGGCCAGCGCGCCCGGCGGCAGGAAGTTCAGGGCCTGCGCGAATCTCACGCCGGCATGGACGTGCGAACGCATGACGGTCCATTCCTCCGGGTCCAGGCGGCCGGGTTTCAGCAGCACCGCGTCCGGAACGGCGATCTTGCCGATGTCGTGCAGGTACGCGCCCCAGCGCAGCGTCTCGCAGGCGGCGTCGGTCCAGCCGAGACGACGGGCGAAGCGCGTGGCGAGTCCAGTCACGCGGTCGGTGTGGCCCTGCGTTTCCCGGTCCCGCGCCTCGAGCGCCAGTCCCAGGGCGCGCAGGGCGGCCTCGCGGGCGGCGCGGGCTTCCTCCTCGGCCGCCAGCCGACCGGCGAGCGCCGCGACGGTGCCGCACACCATGCTGAACAGCGTCGCCTCCTGCGTCTGCCAGACGTGCGGCTCGAAGGTGTGCATCAGGAACGCGCCCAACAGCCGGCCATCCGCGTCCCGGACGGGAGCGGCGGCGACACTGGCGACCCCCAGTTCCGGGAAGCCCTGCGTTTCCGGGCTGCGGCGCGTATCGTCGAAGAACAGCGGCGCCTGCGCGCGTTCCAGGGCGCGCATCAGGGGCGTGTCGGCCGGCAGGCCGTGCGCGGCGACGGCCTGCATGCCGTCCGTCTGGGGCATCTCGCCGGTCGCGGCCCGCACGCGGTAGGTCAGGGCGCGCGTGTCGGTCTGGAAGTACGCCGACCCGACGGCGGCCGTGTCGCGCACCAGTTTCTCCAGGGTGGGGGTCACGCCCCCGGCCAGGTCCGGTGAGGCCAGCGCCGCCGCCGTGAGCCCCAGAAGATCCCGCGCCGCCGCGTCCCGGTCGGCAGGAATCTCAGTTCCGACGCTGAGCAGGGTCAGAGAAGTGTCCATGCTGCAGCTTAACCGGCGGGGGCGGGCCGGACCTGTGAACAATCCGGCCGGAGGGTTCAGCCGGGCAGGCCGTGCAGCAGGGCGTGCGCGGTGGGTTCATCCACGATCAGGGTGCGCATCAGGCCGCCGGCCAGCGCGCCGCGCAGCGCCCCGACCTTGCCCAGGCCGCTGACGATGCAGATGGACTGCGCCGCGCGGGTGATCAGGCTCAGGTCCGGGCCGCTGCTGCGAGCGTTCATGGGAATGCCGCCGAAGGTGCCGTCGGCGCGGTAGAAGACGGTGGCGATGTCCCCTGCCACGCCCTGCGCCGCCAGGGTCTGCTGGTCGGCCGGGTCGAGGTACCCGGCGACGTACACGTGACTGGGCAGTTTCGCGCTGGCCGCGCCGACCGAGTACAGCAGCACGTCCGCCCGTTCCTGCAACTCCAGGACGTGCCGGACGCTGCGTTCACGCCACATGGCCTGCTTGGTCAGGGGATCGTCGAAGAAGGTCGGGACCGGGAACAGGTGCGCGCGCGCGCCGTAATTGCCGGCGAAGCGGGTGACGGTGTCGGTCACGAAGCCGCTCATGAAGTCCCGCGCGCTGGCGCTGCCGTTGAGCTGCACGAACTGCAGGTCCGGAATGTGGCGGGGCGTGAGGTGCCGGGACACGGCGTCCAGCGTGGTGCCCCAGGCCAGCCCGACCGTCTGCCCGGCCCGCAGCGTCTGGCCCAGCAGCGTGGCGGCCGCGACCGAGACGCGCTCGAGCCAGACGGACTCGCTGCTGCCGGGTGGCACGCGGATCACGTGCGGGGTCAGGAAGGGATACGCGGCGCGCAGCTGCGCCTCGAGGCTCTGCGGCTGGGCCTGCGGGTCGTGGATGCGGATCTCGACCAGTCCGGTGCGGCGGGCGTGCGAGAGCAGGCGGGAGACTTTCGGGCGGGACAGACCGAGTTCGCGGGCGATGGCGTCGGTGGTCAGGCCCTGGACGTAGTACAGGCGGGCGACCTGCGCGGCCTGGGTGTCCGTGGTGACGTCGTTCACGCCCGGCAGCATACGCGTCCGGGCCCCGCCTGATTCGACCTGGTTGCGGAGGCGAACCGTCGAACCGTCTTGAACGTATGTTCATCCCGCCTTGACATATGTTCAATGCTCGGTGAAGATGGCTGCATCAACAATCCAGTCGCGGTCACAGTCCGCCTCCCCGAACGTGTCCTGCACGTCCCGGCATCCTGCCGGCGCAGGCCACGCTCCGGGCCGGTGGACTGCCCCCGACACCCGGAGGTACACGTATGACATTCAAGGCGTCACAGGAGTTCATGGCCGAGTTGCTCGGCACGATGGTCCTCATCCTCTTCGGATGCGGGGTCGTCGCCATGGTGGTGCTGTTCCAGTCCACCGACCCGGCCATCCCCGGCCAGATCGTCAACGGCGGGTACACCAACATCACGCTCGGCTGGGGCTTCGCGGTCCTGATGGGCATCTTCATCTCCGGGACCATCAGCGGCGCGCACCTGAACCCGGCGGTCACGATCGCGCTGGCCGTCACCGGCCGCTTCCCCTGGGCCAAGGCGCCGCACTACTTCGCCGGGCAGTTCCTCGGCGCCTTCCTGGGGGCCGCCATCGTCTTCGCCGTGTACCACGCCAAGTGGTTGGGCTTCGATCCGCAGCTCGACAACACGGCCGGCATCTTCAGCACCTTCCCGGCCGTGCCCGGCTTCTGGCCCGGCTTCACCGACCAGGTGGTCGGCACCGCGCTGCTCATGGCGCTGATCCTCGCCATCGGCGACAAGCTGAACAACCCCGCCGGGGCCGCCTGGGGCGCGCTGGCCGTGGCGTTCGTGGTCATGGCGATCGGCATGAGCTTCGGCGGCATGCACGGCTACGCCATCAACCCGGCCCGTGACCTGGGGCCGCGCCTGTTCGCCCTGGTCGCCGGGTTCCGCAACACCGGCTTCGAGAACGGCGTGTGGCTGGTCCCCGTGATCGGACCGGTCGTCGGGGCGGTCATCGGCGCGCTGATCTACGATACGTTCATCGGCAAACCACTCCTGCGTGCCGGAGAGGCCCACCAGGGCATCCAGGGGGCCGACCCCGCCTACAACGCGGATTCCCGCCGCTGACCACTGCTCACCGACCGGCACGGCTTTACCGACCGGCATGAGGCCCCCGCCCCTCTCAGGCTCTCAGCAGAGCTACACAGGAGTCCAGCATGAGCAAATTCATCCTCGCCCTCGACCAGGGCACCACCAGCAGCCGCGCCATCGTGTTCGATCAGGACGCCAACATCATCCGCACCGCGCAGAAGGAATTCCGGCAGATCTTCCCCCGCCCCGGCTGGGTCGAGCACGACGCCAATGAGATCTGGAGCACCCAGATCGGCGTGGCGCAGGAAGCCATCAGCGGCGCGGGCCTGAAGGCCAGCGACATCGCCGCCATCGGCATCACCAACCAGCGCGAGACGGTGGTCGTGTGGGACCGCGCGACCGGTAAACCCATCCACAACGCCATCGTGTGGCAGGACCGCCGCACCGCCAGCGAGTGCGACGCCCTGCGTGCCGCCGGCCGCGCCGAGATGATCCAGCAGAAGACCGGCCTGCTGATCGACGCGTACTTCAGCGGCACCAAGGTCAAGTGGATTCTGGATCACGTGGACGGCGCCCGTGAACGGGCCGAGCGCGGCGAACTGGCCTTCGGGACGGTGGATTCCTGGCTGATCTTCAACCTGACCGGCGGCGAGCTGCACATCACGGACGCTACGAACGCCAGCCGCACGCTGCTGTACAACATCCACACCGGCGAGTGGGACGACGAACTGCTCGCGCTGCTGAACGTGCCGCGCGCCCTGCTGCCCGAAGTCCGGAACTCCTCGGAGGTGTACGGCGAGACCGCCGAGGGCCTGCTGGGTGCGCGCGTGAAGATCGCCGGGATCGCCGGGGACCAGCAGGCCGCGACCTTCGGGCAGGCCTGCCTGGACCGCGGCATGGCAAAGAACACCTACGGCACCGGCTGCTTCATGCTGATGAACACCGCGCAGGAAGCGGTGCCCAGCCAGAACAAGCTGCTCACCACGGTCGCGTGGCAGCTGGAAGGCCAGCGCACGTACGCGCTGGAAGGCTCGGTGTTCGTGGCGGGCGCCGTGGTGCAGTGGCTGCGCGACGGGCTGGGCATCATCCGCTCGAGCACCGAGGTCGAGGCGCTGGCGACCAGCGTGCCGGACAGTGACGGTGTGTTCCTGGTGCCGGCCTTCGTGGGCCTGGGCGCGCCGTACTGGGACAGCTACGCTCGCGGCACCATGGTGGGCCTGACGCGCGGCACGACCGCCGCGCACATTGCCCGCGCGGCCCTGGAAAGCATTGCGTTCCAGTCGGCGGAACTGCTTGACGCCATGCAGCAGGACAGCGGCGCGCCTCTCAAGGAGCTGCGCGTGGACGGCGGGGCCAGCAACAACAACCTGATGATGCAGTTCCAGGCCGACATTCTGGGCGTGCCGGTGGTCCGCCCGAAAGTCACGGAGACGACCGCGCTGGGCGCCGCGTACCTGGCAGGTCTGGCCGTCGGGTACTGGAAGAGCACGGACGACATCACCCGTCAGTGGCAGGTGGACCGCACCTTCGAGCCGCAGATGGAAGAGGACGAGCGCGCGCGCCTGATGCGCCGCTGGCGCAAGGCCGTCGAGCGCAGCCGCGAGTGGGCCGAAGCCGACAGCTGAGCCGGTCCCGGGCCACGCGGCCCTGAGAGTAATCCCGGATCGCCACTCGCCAGCGGTCCGGGATTGTTGTTTCATTTCCGTCTGTTTCGCTGACAACCCGCCCACGCACCGGGTTGCCAACTCCACGCCCGGCAGCCCGCTTCTACTCCTACTCTGCAGAGCAGCTCCACGAGTCGCGTCCGCCCGGACCCAGCGGCTTTGCAGGCCATTCAATCGGAGTTCGTATCAGCCGCGCCCGACCGACCGCCGCCTCCCCATCCACCTCACCGGGGTCTGCCGTGGCTGCACGAAGAAATGATGTAGGCAGGCCCACTGAACAAATGTTCTACATGTGAGAACATGCGTTCAAAAGAGAGCAGGAGGGTCCGCTGGAGCGGCCCGCACTCTCCACGAATCCTCCGGCACGCCGTGACACAGCTCTTCCCGCTCCAGAAAGAAGGTTGAATCCATGACCATCCAGAACCAACCCACTGACCCCCGCTCCACCGACCCCCGCGCGGCCGCCCTGCACGCCGCCACCGCCGATCAGACCTGGGACCTCTTGGTCGTCGGGGGGGCGCGTCCGGCCTGGGCACCGCCGTCGAGGCGGCCACGCGGGGTTACCGCGTGCTGCTGCTCGAATCGCACGACTACGCCAAGGGCACGAGCAGCCGCTCGACCAAACTGGTGCACGGCGGCGTGCGCTACCTCGCGCAGGGGAACGTGTCCCTGGTGCGCGAGGCGCTGCACGAACGCGGCCTGCTCAAGCAGAACGCCCCGCACCTCGTGCATGACCTGGGCTTCCTGATCGCCGCGTACAAGTGGTGGTCCGCGCCGTTCTACGGCATCGGCCTGAAGATGTACGACCTGCTGGCCGGGAAACTGAACCTGAAATCCAGCCGCTACATCAACAAGACCCAGGCGCTGGAACGCACGCCCACCCTGAAGAAGGCGGCGCTCAAGGGCGGCATCCTGTACTTCGACGGGCAGTTCGACGACGCGCGGCTGGCGATCACGCTGCTGCGCACCCTGGAAAACCACGGTGGCGTCGCCCTGAACCACGCGCCGGTCGTGGGCCTGATCAGGGAAGGCGGGAAGATCACGGGCGCCCGCTTCCGTGACCAGGAGACCGGACAGGAGCATGCCGTGAAGGCACGCGCCGTCGTGAATGCCACGGGCGTGTTCGTGGACGACGTGCGCCGCATGGAGAACCCGTCGGTCAAGCCCATGCTCTCGCCCAGTCAGGGTGTGCACGTGGTCGTGGACCGCCGCTTCCTGCCGGGCGACAGCGCCATCATGGTGCCCCGCACCGACGACGGCCGCGTGCTGTTCGCCGTGCCCTGGCACG
Organism: Deinococcus sp. LM3; assembly: GCF_002017875.1. Taxonomy (NCBI): domain Bacteria; kingdom Thermotogati; phylum Deinococcota; class Deinococci; order Deinococcales; family Deinococcaceae; genus Deinococcus; species Deinococcus sp. LM3. The sequence continues at coordinate 309,610 of NZ_MUFV01000002.1, forward strand.
ACCACGTGGTGATCGGCACGACCGACACGCCGCTGCCCGAGGCCAGCATGGAGCCCCGCGCTCTGCCCGAGGAGGTCGAGTTCATCCTGAAGACGGCCGCGCAGTACCTGGACCCCGCCCCCACCCGCGCCGACGTGCGCAGCGTGTACGCCGGCCTGCGCCCCCTGGTGAAGGCCGCCGAGGGCACCGACACCAAGAGCCTGTCGCGCGATCACGTGATCCGCATCAGCGACGGCGGCCTGATCACCCTGACCGGCGGCAAGTGGACCACCTACCGCCGCATGGGCGAGGACACCGTCAACCGCGCCGCCGCGCAGGCCGGACTGCCCGAGCGCCTGAGCCTCACGGCGGGCCTGAAACTGCACGGGGCCGCCGCGCCCGACACGCACCTCGCGGATCACTGGCAGGTGTACGGCACGGACGCCGCGCACATCCGGGCGATGCCCGGCGCGGATACCCCGCTGCACCCGGAACTGCCGTACACCGAGGCCGAGGTCCGCTGGGCCGTCCGCGCCGAGCAGGCCCGCACCGCCGAGGACGTCCTGTCCCGCCGCCTGCGCGCGCTGCTGCTGAACGCGCGGGCCAGTATCGAGGCCGCGCCGCGCGTGGTCGCCATCCTGGCCGAGGAACTCGGCCGCGACGCCGCGTGGCAGGCCGCGCAGGTGCAGGCGTACAGGGAACTGGCAGGCGGGTACGTCCTGAACTGACCGTCGACTTGACGGCGGCGCCCGACCACCACTCGAAAGCAGCGGCGGATTCCAGCAGGGTCCGCCGCTGCGCCGTGGCGGGCGCGACCCCAGCGCCGGGACATTGACCGGCCGCGCAGACGAGGCAACCCCCGGCCCGGCGCTTGGTTATGCTGCGGTATTCATGCTTCCGCACACGCCGCATCAACCCACTTCCCGCGCGCAGGAACCGCTGCGCCGCCGGGTGTATGTGGCCGTGTGTCTGCTGGCCGCCGCGGCGCTGGTGGTGATTCTGCTGACCGACCTGCGGCGCGGTCAGATGGATGCCAGCGTGGCGGGCGGGCTGGCGCTGTGCCTGGGGGTAGCGGGCCTGCTGCAGTTCTCACGTCTGCCCTGGCTGCTGGTGGATTACACCGTGCTGGTGGGCGCGTCGGGCATTGTCGTCACGCAGCTGCTGGAACTGCTGCGCCTTCAGGAGTCCATTCCGGTCCGCAGTTACTTTCCCGGCGCGTTCCTGGTGATCGCGGCGTTCAGTGTCCTGCCGGTCCGGGCGGCGCTGACCTACACGGCCGTGCTGCTGAGCGTCTTCGCGGGCCTGTCGGTTGTCACGGGCAGTGACGTGGTGCTGCTGGGTCAGCTGGCGCTGACGTCCCTGCTGATCGCGCACCTGTCGTACTTCGGGCGGCAGGTGAGCGCCGAACGGGCCCGCTCGGACGAGCAGTACCGGCTGTCGCGCACCGACGTCCTGACCGGCCTGGACAACCGGCGCGGCATGTACGAACGCATTCAGCAGGCGTTCTCCCGGAGCCTTAACGAGGAGGGTGCGGAGTTCACGGTCCTGCTGGCCGACATCGACCATTTCAAGCGCGTGAACGACACCTTCGGGCATGACGTGGGCGATCAGGTGCTGCGGCGCGTGGCGACTGTCCTGCAACGCCAGGTCGGTGACCAGGGCAGCGTGTCCCGCTGGGGCGGCGAGGAATTCCTGATCCTGCTGCACACCAGTGACCCGCCGGTGGTGCGCGCGGTGGCCGGGCAGCTCTGGCACGCGGTGCGCACGGCGGCCGTGGCGGGCCTTCCGCCCGTGACCACCAGCGTGGGCGTGGCGAGTTCCGGCGAGGTCACCTCGGTCAGTGATCTGCTGCGGATCGCGGACCGCCGCCTGTACGAGGCCAAGGACGCCGGGCGGGACCGCGTGCAGCTCGGCCCGGCCCGCAGCCGGAGCGCGCCGGTCCCGGCGCCTCCCGGCCCGGCGCCACGACCGGAACAGGCGGAGCGGGCGTAGAAGGCGGCCATCGGACGGGGAAAGGGACGCTCCGGGGGAACGGAACGCCGCGCTCAGACTGGCTGCCGGATGTGGCTGGCGTCGGTGCGGCGCAGGAAGCGGGCCAGCAGCAGCGCGGCGGTGCACAGCAGGCCGGTGCACAGGCCGAACCACAGGCCGCGCGGGCCCAGGCCCAGCCCGAAGGCCAGCAGGACGCCGCTGCCCAGGCCCACGATCCAGTACGTGACCAGGGAGATCAGCATGGGCACGCGGGTGTCCTGAAGTCCGCGCAGCGCGGCGTTCGCGGTGACCTGCACGCCGTCGGCGGCCTGGAACAGCGTGGCGATCAGCAGGAAAGAGGCGGCCTGCGCGACCAGGGCGGCGTTGGCGGGGTCGCGGACGTTCACGAACACGCCCGTGACCGCGCCGGGCGTCAGGACGTAGGACACGCTGACGAGCAGCATGATCAGCGCGGCGGCCCCCGCGCCGAGCAGGCCCACGCGGCGCGCGGCCCTCAGGTTCCCGGCGCCGTGGTGGTGTGCGACGCGGATGCCGGTGGCGGTCGCCAGTCCCAGCGGCACCATGAACACGGCCGTGATGACCTGCAGGGCCACGTTGTGCGCGGCCAGCGCGTCCGGGCCGAAGCGGGCCATCAGCAGCGAGGTGACGGTGAACAGGCCGCCCTCGGCGCCGAGGGTCAGGCCGATGGGCCAGCCCAGGCGCAGCAGGACGCGCAGTTCCGCGCGAACCGTGCCGGGCGGTGTGGGCGCGGCCTTCGGAACGGCGAGACGGGAGCGGGCCAGGAAGGCCAGGATCAGGGCGCTCGCCCAGTACACGATCACGGTGGTCAGGGCCGCGCCGGCCACGCCCAGTGCGGGCAGTGGCCCCCAGCCGAAGGTCAGGGCGGGACTCAGCGCGGCGGCGCCCAGCGCGCCGCCCAGCGCGGTGAGGGTGACGGCGCGCGGCTGCCCGGTGCCCTCAAGGGCGCCGCGCAGGGCGCTGAAGGCCAGTGTGGCCGGCATGCCCAGCGCGTACAGGCGCAGGTACAGGCCGGCGAGGTCGCCGCGCAGGCCGTCGGGCGCGTGCGTCTGCATCAGGTGGGCGGCCAGGAAGGCCAGCGGCAGGAACGCGGCGGACAGCAGCGCGGCCAGCAGCAGCCCGGCGCGGGTGGCGCGGGCCACGCCGGCCGGGTCGCCCGCACCGTGCGCGGCGGCCACGCGCGGCGCGACCGAGAGCATGACGCCCAGCAGCACGATGAACCCCAGGTAGTACGCGGCGTTCCCGTACGCGACGGCGGCCAGTTCGGCCGGGCCGAGGCGGCCGATGACGGCGGTGCTGATCAGGGCCAGGGCGTTCACGCTGAACTGCGAGACGATGACCGGCACCGCGAGGCGCAGCAGCGTGCCGCCCTCGCTGCGGGGGCGGTCGGGTGCCGGCGCGGGTGAGAATGCAGGAGGGTCGGTCGGCATCCGGCCAGTGTACGGGCGGGCGGGGCTTTCGCCGGGAACGGGGCCGGGCGGGTGATCCGCCCTGCCGGACACCTGGACGCCGCAGACAGACTTCAACGAACGTTCGTTAGGGCGATCCGTTACAGTAGGGCATGACCCACAATCCAGACCCGGCCCGCCAGCGGGGCTTCCGGACCCGCGCCGTCCACGCCGGACACGGCCTCGACCCGGCCACCGGCGCGCACGCCACGCCCATCTACGCCACCAGCACCTTCGGCTACGGCAGCGCCGAACGCGGCGCGCGCCTGTTTGCCGGTGAGGAACAGGGGTACTTCTACTCGCGCCTGACCAATCCCACCGTCCGCGCCTTCGAGGAGAAGGTCGCCAGCCTGGAAGGCCTGCCGGACGCCGTGGCCTTCGCCAGCGGCATGGGCGCCGTGTCCGCCGTGTGCCTGACCCTGCTGAAACCCGGCGACGAGCTCATCTTCATCGCGCCGCTGTACGGCGGCACGACCGGCTTCCTGACCGAGGTCGCCGCGAAGTTCGGCGTGACCGTCCACGAGGCGGCCGACGAGACCGCCGCCGAGGCCCTGTGCGGCCCCCGCACCCGCCTGATCTGGGTGGAGACGCCCACCAACCCCGCCCTGAACATCGTGGACCTTGAGCGCGTGTCGCGCATGGCTCGCGCCTGCGGCGCCCTGAGCGTCGCGGACAACACCTTCAGCAGTCCCTATCTGACCCGCCCGGCCGAACACGGCGTGGACCTCGTCATGCACAGCGCCACCAAGTACCTCGGCGGGCACGGCGACGCCATCGGCGGCGTCCTGGCCGGCCCCGCCGACCTGCTGGCCGAGGTGCGCGGCGTGGGCCTGCGCCACGTGGGCGCGTCCCTCGGGCCGTTCGAGGCGTACCTGTTCCTGCGCGGCCTGAAGACCCTCCCGCTGCGCATGGACGCCCACTGCGCCGGGGCCGCCGAACTGGCCGCCGCCCTGGACGGCCACCCGGCCCTGCACGCCCTGCACTACCCCGGCCTGAGCCGCCACCCGGGCCACGAGGTCGCCCGCCGCCAGATGCGCGCCTTCGGGGGCCTGCTGAGCCTCGACCTGGGCAGCCAGGCGGCCGCGTTCACGTTCCTGAACAGCCTGACGCTGTTCACGCAGGCCGTCAGCCTGGGCGATGTGGAAAGCCTGTCATGCCATCCGGGCAGCACCACCCACCACCTGCTGGGCGACGAGGCCCTGCTGCGCCAGGGCGTGACGCCCGGACTGGTCCGCCTGAGCGTGGGCATCGAGGACCCCGCCGACCTGATCGACGACGTCCTGAGCGCCCTGGATCACGTCGGGACGCCCGCCCGCACCGACCGCGACCTCAGCCGCGCCTGAACGCGGGGCTGTGCGCGTCAACGCTGCTGGCACAGCCTTCAGAGGGAGTCCATTCCGCTCCCTCCGGGCTGTCAGCGCTCCTGGCGCAGGTCGGTCACGCGGCGCAGCTTGCCGCCCTCGCTGCGCGGCAGGCTGCCGGGCTCGCAGGGCTGGCAGCGGATGGTCACGCCCACCTGCGCCTTGACCTGCCGTTCGACCTCGGCGGCCAGCGCGGCAGCTGACACGGCGGGGGCCGCCACCTCCAGTTGCAGGGTCAGTTCGTCCATCAGGCCGCTGCGGGTCAGGACGACGTGGTAGTGCGGGCTGGTCTGCCCCAGGCGCAGCAGCGCGTCCTCCAGTTGCGCCGGGTACACGTTCACGCCGCGCAGGATGATCAGATCGTCGCTGCGGCCCCGCACGGCGTCCATGCGGCGCAGGGTGCGTCCGGTGCCGTTCGGGCCGGGCAGCAGGCGCGTGATGTCGCCGGTCCAGTAGCGCAGCAGCGGCAGGGCCGTGCGGGTCATGGAGGTCAGGATCAGCACGCCCCACTCGCCGTCCGGCAGGGGTTCACCGGTCTGGGGGTCCACGATCTCAGGGTAGAAGTGATCCTCCCAGACGTAGCTGCCGCTCTGTTCGCGCACGTCCTCGTTGCTGACGCCGGGGCCGATGATCTCGGATAGGCCGTAGATGTTCGTGGCGCGCACGCCCAGGCGTTCCTGCACGGCCCGGCGGGTCTTTTCCGCCCAGGGTTCCGCGCCCAGTACTGCGTAACGCAGCGCGAGGTCGCCGGGAAGGACGCCCCGCCGCTCCAGTCCCTCGGCCAGCACGAGCGCGTAACTGGGCGTGCAGGCGATCACCTCGGGTTGCAGGTCCAGCAGCAGGTCCAGTTGCCGTTCGGTCCCGCCGCCCGAGACCGGCACGGTGCACAGGCCCAGCCGCTCGGCCCCGGCATGGGTGCCCAGGCCGCCGGTGAAGAGCCCGTACCCGTAGGCGTTATGGAAGGTCATGCCGGGCCGCGCACCCGCCGCGTGCAGGCTGCGCGCCACGACCTCGGCAAAGACGTTCAGGTCGTGCGCGTCGTACGCCACGACGGTGGGTTTGCCGCTGGTGCCGCTGCTGGCGTGAATGCGGCGCAACTCGGCGCGGGGCGCGGCGCACAGGCCCAGGGGGTAGTGGTCGCGCAGGTCGCTCTTGCGGGTGAACGGGAACGCCCGCAGGTCCTCCAGGCAGCGCAGGTCGCCGGGCGTCAGTTCCGCCCGCGCGAACCGTTCCCGGTACGCGGGGACCCGCGCGTCCTGCAGGGCCAGCATCTGCTGAAGCTGCGCCAGTTGCAGGGCGCGCAGGGCCGGGAGCGGCATCGCTTCCCGGTCCGGCTGATAGAGGTCCGGCTGGTAGAGGTCCGGCGGGGAGCAGTCCGGGGAGTCGGCCGGTGGGCGCCCGGCGGCGGTCGGGTCAGGGGACGGGGAGTGGACGGAATCGGTCACGGGCAGTGCCTCCCTGGGCCGCCCGGTGAAGCGGGCGGGCATCGATGTGGTGGCCCGCAGTGTAGCCCGCGTTCACAGCAGTGTTCAGTCGGTGCGCGGCAGGGAGAACGAGAAGGTCGCTCCCTGGTCCGGCGCGCCCTGCGCGGCCCAGCTGCCCCCGTGGCGGGACAGGATGCGGCGCACGTTCGCGAGGCCCACGCCGGTGCCGCCGAACTCCTCGGGGCGGTGAAGGCGCTGGAACACGCCGAACAGTTTGTGTGCGTAGCGGCTGTCGAATCCGACCCCATTGTCGCGGACGTGCACGGTCCAGCGTTCCGGGTGCGCCTCGGCCCAGATCTCGATGAGGGCCTCGGGGCGGCGGGTGGTGTACTTCACGGCGTTACCCATCAGGTTCGACAGGACCTGCCGCAGCAGCGCCGCGTCGCCCTGCACGGCCGGCAGTTCCGACACGCGCCACTGCACCGAGCGGCCCTTCAGGTCGGGTTTCAGGTCGGTCTGCACGCCGCGCACCAGGTCGTTCAGGTCGACGGGTCCGACGCGCAGTTCCTGACGCGCCGTGCGGGAGAGGTTCAGCATCGCGTCGATCAGTTCGTTCATGTGCGCGGTGGATTCCGTGATGATGTTCAGGGCGCGCGCCGCCTTGGGGTTGGTGTCCAGTTCCTGACCGAGCGCCTTGCGCAGCAGGTCCGCGAAGCCCGCGATGTGCCGCACCGGGGCGCGCAGGTCGTGACTGACCGAGTACGCGAAGGCCTCGAGTTCCTCGTTGGCGGCGTGCATGGCGGCGTTGCTGCGTTCGAGTTCCGCCGAGTAGCGCCGCAGTTCCGTGACGCTCCGCGCGCGGTCCAGGGCCAGGGCGAGGCTGCGCGTGACGCTGCTGAGCAGTGACCGGTCGGCGGGAGTCCAGGGGCGGGCATGATCCTGAGCCATGCAGAACACCCCGACCGGCGTTCCGTTCTCCAGCAGTGGCAGGCAGGCGGTCGCGCCGACCCCGTCGGTGTGGGTCAGGCCGTCGGTGTCCAGGGCGTAGGCGTCCTGGTACAGCGGCTCGCGGGTCCGCCAGGGCGTGATCAGGTTCAGGGTCCGTTCGAAGTCCAGTCCGGCGTCCACGGTCCGCTGGAGTTCCGGGTTGCCCATGTCGCCCACCTGGGATTTCAGGCGCCACAGGCGCGGGCCGCCGGGGGCGGTGTCGGGTTCGTAGTACACGGCAAATCCTGTGGGCAGCAGCGACAGGGCGACTTCCTGGGCGCGGCGGATCAGGGCGTAGCGGTCCTCCTGCGCGCCCAGGTCGGCGCTGAGCTGCGCGAACGCCTCCAGCGAGCGGGTCTGCGCCTGAAGCGAGGCGTTCTGGTTGCGCAGCAGGTCGTCTTTCGCGGCGCGGTCCAGGGCCATGCCCAGCGAGCGGCCCACCGAGCGGAACACGCTGCGTTCCCGTTCGGTCCAGTCACGCCCGGCGCGGTTGAGCATGACCAGCATGCCTGCCGGATGCCCGTCGCGCAGCGTGACATGCACTGCGAACGCACGGGGGACGTGGGGACCGGCGGGGGCGTCCGGGAACGGCAGGAACAGCGTCTGCCCGGCCTGCTGCGCGGTGAGGGCCGTGTGGGTGTCGGGGGCCAGGGGGCCGCCCAGCAGGTCCGTCAGTTCCGGGGGCAGGTCGGCCGCCGACGTGACCGGCGTCCACTGTCCGTGGTGCGCCTCGAGGTACGCGACGTCCACGTCGCCGAGGGTGGCGCGCAGCACGTCGGCGGCGCGGGTGGAGAGGTCCAGCAGGTCGGTGGTGTGCAGGACCTGCTCCTCGAAGCTCACGAAGGCGGCCAGCGCGGCGCGTTCCTCCGCGAGTTGCTGCACGTGCCAGGCGCGGCTCAGGGCGAGGTTCAGGCTGCGGCAGGCGGCGGTGAACACGCCGCGTTCCAGGTCGGTCCAGGTGTCGTGGTCGGTGGTGCCGACCGCCAGGAGGCCGCTGACCTGCCCGTCGCGGTAGAAGGCCTGCAGGGCGGCGGCGCGGTACCGCGCGGTCTGCGGGAGGCCCTGGGCGCCGGCGTCCCAGTGGTCGATGAAGGTCGGCTGTCCGGATCGCACGGCGCTGTCCAGCGCGGAGATGCCGGTCAGGAGGCCGCCGGGGGCCGCGCCGGTCAGGTCCAGTTCGATGTTGCCGGACATGAACTGCACGCACCAGCCGCTGCCGACGCGGTCCATGTACGCCAGCGAGACGCCCGGCAGCAGCTGACGGATGCCACGGTCGGCGCTGCGGATCAGGGCGTCCGGGTCCGACGCGTCCCCGAGTTCCTCGGTCAGCAGCATGAAGGCGCGCAGGGCCGCTTCCCGGTCGCGGGTGCGGCCGCCGTCCGGCAGGGCGGTGCGGGTCAGGGCCGCGCCGATCAGGGGCGGCAGGGCCGCGAGCAGGGCGTGGTCCACGTCGCCCAGGGGCGTGTCCGGCGCGAAGTGCAGGCGGGCGGTCAGCGGGCCGGTCGCGCCGCTGACCGGCAGTTCGACCGTGACCGTGCCGGGCAGGCTGTCCGGGAAGGGTTCGGGTGGGTCGTCCGGATGGGCGAGGTCCACGGCGGCTCCCAGGCCGCGCAGGGCGTCGCGGACCTGACTGAGGGTGACGGCGGTGGACAGGGCGCTGATGACCTCCTGCCAGCGGCGCAGCAGCGAGGAGGTGGGGGCGGTCATACCGGTTCAGCATAGCGCCGGCCCCGTGACGGCGCGGGGCGGGTCATCAGAGGGTTTTCTTCATGTGCGTGGGGGCGGGCGCGGGTGGGGGCGCGCGGGTTTTCTGCTACAACTGAGGGCGTGATCCTGCCGCACCTGAAGGCCAGTACCCGCGAGCAGCACGAGCGGGCCGAAGCCCACCTGAACCTGATGGACCCGGCGCTGGACCGGCGGCGTTACGGGGACGTGCTGCGGACCATGCGGAGCCTGTACGGCACGCTGGAACCGCGCGTCGGGGCGCGGCTGGGCGAGGCGGGACGCGCGGCGCTCGACTGGCCGGCCCGCCTGAAGGTGCCGCTGCTGGACCGTGACCTGCGCGCCCTGGACGTGGCGCCCGCCGCCGACCTGGACGCCGGGACGGTCGACGTGTTCCTGCGGGACGAGGCGGACGCCTGGGGCGCGGCGTACGTGCTGGAGGGCGCCACGCTGGGCGGCCAGCTGGTCCGCCGTCACCTGGAAGCCCGGCTGGGCCTGCGCGATGAGGGAACGGCCTTCTACAGCAGTTACGGCCCGCTGACCGGGCCGCGCTGGCGGGCCTTCGGGGAGGCGCTGGAGGCGCGCGTGGCGCAGGGGCCGGACCCCGCGACCTTCACGGCCCGCGCGACCGACGCGGCCCGGCGCACCTTCGGGCTGTTCGTGGACCGGCTGGCCGCCGCGCCGGAGGGCCGCCGGCCGGATCCGGGCCGCCCGGTCACGCGGAGCCTGACGTGACCGGCCGCAGCGGCGATCAGCCGCCCGGCGCGGTGCGCACGGCCCGGCTGGGCGCGCCGGTGGACCTCACGAACTGCGACCGGGAACCCATCCACATTCCGGGGGCGGCGCAGCCGCACGGGGTCATGCTGGTCCTGCGGGACGGGCAGCCCGAACAGGTCAGCGGGAACACCGCCGGGCACTTCGGGCTGGAGGTCGCGCAGGTGCTGGACGGCGGCCTGGGCGTCCTGCTGGAACCGGAGGTGCTGGAGCGGGTGCAGGCCTCGCTGCGCAGCGAGGCGCTAGACGACAGCCCGCTATTCCTGCTGAGTACGCCCGTCGCCGGGCGGGGCCTGTTCGACCTGATCGCGCACCGCCGCGCCGGGCTGACCATCCTGGAATTCGAGGCCGTGACGTCCGGCCGGCCCCGCGTGGACGCCTACGCGGAGGTCAGGCGCGCCATGAACCGCCTGAACAGCGCCGCGAGCCTCTCGGAGTTCACGTCGGTCCTGGCGCGCGAGGTGCGGCAACTGACGGGCTTCGACCGGGTGATGGTGTACCAGTTCGGGGAGGACGGCACGGGCACCGTGATCGCCGAGGAGCGCCGCGACGACCTGACGCCGTTCCTGGGGCTGCGTTACCCCGCGTCGGACATTCCGCAGCAGGCGCGGGCGCTGTACGTGCAGAACATGCTGCGGATCATCGCGGACGTGGGGTACGAACCCGCCCCGATGTTCGCGCGCGGGCCGGAGCAGGAGCCGCTGGACATGAGTTACTGCGTGCTGCGCAGCGTCTCCCCCATTCACCTGCAGTACCTGAAGAACATGGGGGTCGGGGCGTCCATGAGCGTCAGTCTGGTGCGCGGGCAGGAACTGTGGGGCCTGATCGCCTGTCATCACCAGACGCCCCGGCACCTGCCGTACGACCTGCGCTCGGCGTGCGAGTTGCTGGGGCAGGTGGCGAGCGTGCAGGTCAGCGCGCGGCAGGAGCAGCTGAACCAGTCGTACCGTCTGAACCTGAAAACCGCGCAGGCGCAGCTGGTCGAGCGCATGGCCGAGGAACGCGACCTGCTCGAGGCGCTGGTCGGGAGCGACACGAACCTGCTGCAACTGATCGACGCGCCCGGCGCGGCTGTGACCCTGCACGGCGAGACGGTCCTGCTGGGCGTCACGCCGCCGCGCGAGCAGGTTCAGGCGCTGCTGGCGTGGCTGGACACCCAGCCGGACGGGGACGTGCTGCACACGACGACCCTGGCGCGCGAGTACCCGCCCGCCGCGGCGTTCAGCGCGCAGGCGAGCGGCCTGCTCGCCGTGCGGCTCTCGCGGTCCCGGCACGACTACGTGATGTGGTTCCGGCCCGAGGAGTTGCAGACCGTCACCTGGGGCGGCGACCCGACCAAACCGGTCGAGGTGGCCCCGGACGGCTCCGACCGGCTCACGCCCCGGCGGTCCTTCGAGGCCTGGATGGAAACCGTGCGCGGCCGCTCCCGGCCCTGGCAGGCCGAGGAACTCGCGGCGGCGCGGGCGCTGCGCCGGGCGATCATGTCGGTCGTGCTGCGCCGCGTGGAGGAACTCGGCGCGCTGAACGACCACCTGGAACGCAGCAACGCGGACCTCGAGCGCAGCAACGCCGACCTGGACGCCTTCGCATACATCGCCAGTCACGACCTGAAGGAACCGCTGCGCGGCCTGCACAACTACTCGGTCTTCCTGCTCGAAGCGTACGAACATCAGCTCGACGAGGACGGCGCGGCGAAACTGCGGACGCTGGTGCGTCTCACGCAGCGCATGGACGCGCTGATCGACTCGCTGCTGCTGTACTCCCGTGTGGGACGCGTGGACCTGAGTTTCCGGCCCACCGACCTGAACGACCTGCTGCGCGACGTTCTGGACGTCCTGTCTCCCCGGCTGGAGCAGTTGCGGGTGCAAGTGCAGGTCCCGCCGGACCTGCCGACCCTGACCGTGGACCGCGTGCGGACCGGCGAGGTCTTCAGCAACCTCGTCACGAACGCCATGAAGTACAACGACAGTCCGCAGCCGACCGTGCAGATCGGCGCGCTGCGTCCCGGCGGGCGCGGGGACCTGCGCGTGCCGCCGGGCGTGCCGGAACACGCGACCGTGCTGTTCGTGCGCGACAACGGCATCGGTATCCGCGAGAAGCATTTCGAGAACATCTTCCGGATCTTCAAGCGTCTGCACACCCGCGACCAGTTCGGCGGCGGGACCGGCGCGGGCCTCACCATCGTCCGCAAGATCGTGGAACGCCACGGCGGGCAGATCTGGGTGGACAGCGAGTACGGTCAGGGCAGCGTGTTCTACTTCACGCTGGAGGCCTGACGTGAACGTACGGCCCGTCCTGATCGTCGAGGACAGCGACGAGGACTTCGAGGCGATGCGCTGGGCGATGCGCCGCCTGGGCCGCCACGACCCGCTGGAACGCTGCTGCGACGGGGACGAGGCCACCGAACGCCTGCGGGACCGCGACCGGCCCTGGCCGCGGGTGGTGCTGCTGGACCTGAACCTGCCCGGCACCGACGGCCTGGAGGTGCTGGCCTTCATCCGCCGGGACCCGCAGCTGCGCTCACTGCCGGTCGTGGTGCTGTCCACGTCGGCCAGCGAGGAGGACGTGAACGCCTGCTATGACCTGGGCGTGAACGCCTACCTGATCAAGCCCGTGAACTTCGAGCAGTTCACCGAGCAGCTGCGTGTCACGCTGGACTTCTGGCTGGACCTGGCCCGCCTGCCCGAACCGCCGGAACGCCCGTGAGCGGCCCGTCGCTGCGCGTCCTGATCGTCGAGGACAGCCCGGAAGACGCCGAGACCTACCGCCACCACCTGAACGGCTGGGAGGCGTTCGAGATCAGCACCCGCGTCGAACCGCTCGGCGAGGACGGCCTGGACGCCCTGCGCGACTGGTCGCCGGACGCGCTGCTGCTCGACTACCGGCTGCCGGACATGACCGGACTGGAATTCCTGCGCGAGGCGCGGCCCGGCTGCGCCGTGATCGTCCTGACCGGCGTCGGGGACGAGCAGGTGGCCGTGGAAGCCATGCAACTGGGCGCGCAGGATTACCTCGTCAAGGGACGGCTGACGGCCGCGCGGCTGCGCCAGTCGCTGGAACGCGCCGTGAACACCCACGCCCTGGAACGCGAGTTGCGGCGTTCCCGCGAACGGACCGCCGCGATCCTGGGGTCCATCACGGACGGCTTCCTGAGTTTCGGGCCGGACGGACAGGCCGCCGAACTGAACGGCGCGGCCGCCGGGCTGCTCGGCGCGCAGCTGCCCATGCCCGGCCCGCCGTTCGCCTGGGACAGCAGCGGCGCGTTCGCGCAGGCCATGCGCCGCGCGCAGGAGACCGGCGCGTTCACCACCGCCGAGGTGCCGGTGGACGTCACGAACCGCTGGTTGCACGCCCGGCTGTACCCCTCGGACGCCGGCCTGACCGCGTACCTGTACGACGTGACCGAGCGGAGGCAGGCCGAGCGGCGCGCGCAGCGGCAATCCCGGCAACTCCAGAACCTGTACGACGCGGCCTTCACCCTGAACACCGTCCGGGAACGCCAGGACGTCCTGAACGCCGCCGTGCAGATCAGCCGGGACCTGCTCGGCACCCAGCAGGTGACGCTGGCTGTCCCGAACGACCCGCCGGGCGAGTGGCAGTTCAGCGGCCTGACCGGCCCGCCCGCCGACGACCTGCGGCGCGTGCTGGAACAGATCACGCCGGACGTCACCGGCGCCCTGCGGGACGGCCCCTGGACCGCGCTGCCCCTCGTGCGAGCCACGGACCCCGAACGTGACCCGGACAGCCTGCTGGGCGTACTGGCCTTCTCCAGCCCGGACGGCCCCCCGGACCCCGACACCGAGACGCTGCTGCTGACGCTGGGGCAGATGCTCTCGCACGCCCTGACCCGCTCGGCACTGGTCGAGGCGGACCGCCAGCACCGCGAGCACCTCGAGGAGCGCGTGCAGGCCCGCACCGCCGCGCTGGAACGCAGCAACCGCGAACTCGAACAGTTCGCGTACGTCGCCAGCCACGACCTGAAAGAACCGCTGCGGACCATCAGCTCCTTCACGCAGCTGCTGCAGAGCCGCTACGGCCCGCAGCTCGACGAACGGGCGCAGCGGTACATCGACATCACCGTCGCGGGGGCGCAGCGCATGTCCACCCTGATCGAGGACGTCCTGGCCGTCAGTCGCCTGAACACCCAGCCCAGCGTCCCCACCCTGACCGACCTGGGCGCCGTCGCCGCGAACGTCACCGCGCAGCTGCAGGCCCTGACCGACCAGACGGGCGCCCAGGTGCGCGTGGACTCGCTGCCCCGCCTGATGGTGGACCCCACCCAGTTCACGCAGCTGCTCCAGAACCTGATCGGCAACGCCCTGAAATTCCGCCGCGAAGGCACGCCCCCGCAGGTGCACCTGCGCGCGCAGCCGCACCCGGACGGCTGGCAGTTCACGGTCAGCGACAACGGCATCGGCATCGAACCGGCGTACTTCGAGCGGGTGTTCGTGATCTTCCAGCGGCTGCACAACCGCGAGCATTACCAGGGCAACGGCATCGGCCTGGCACTGTGCCGCAAGATCGTCGAGGCACGCGGCGGCGCCATCTGGATGACCGGGAACGCGCAGGGCGGCACGGACGTGCACTTCACGGTTCCCTTCCAGTCCGGCGACACCGCTTCCTGACCGACCCGCGCTCTGGAAGCCGGATCAGGAGCCGAGCATCGCCGTGACCCGTTCGAGCAGTTCCATCGGACTGAACGGCTTGATCAGGTACGCGTCCGCGCCGGCCTGCTGCCCGGCGTGCAGGTCGGCCCGCTGCGCGCGGGCCGTGACCAGAATCACCGGCACGTCCCGCAGCGCAGGGTCGGCCTTCACGGCCGCGCACACCTGATACCCGTCGAGTTCGCCGGGCATCATCACGTCCAGGATGATCAGGTCGGGCCTGCGGGCGCGCGCGTCGGCCAGCGCCTGCACGCCGTCCTCGGCTTCCAGGACCGTGAACGGCCCGCCCAGCAGGGTCATGCGAATCAGTTTGCGGAGATCGGCGTGGTCGTCGGCAATCAGTATGGTTCGGTTCATGGGTGGCCTGCCTGTGCTGTGAGGGAACCTGACGCGCCCCCGGCCGGCGCGGCAGAAGGAAACGAGAGGGTGACGGCGGTGCCCTGCCCCGGAACGCTCGCCAGGGTCGCCTCGCCCCCGTGGCAGCGCATGATCTCCTGCACCAGACTGAGCCCCAGTCCGGTGCCGGGAATGCGGCCGGACGCGTCGGCCCGGTAGAAGCGTTCGAAGGCGCGGCGGCACTGGTCGGCGGTCATGCCGATGCCCTGATCGGTCACGCGGACCGCCACGGTCCCGCCCGGCGCGGACACCACCTGCACGTGCACCTCCCCGCCAGAGGGAGAGTACTTGAAGGCGTTCGAGAGGACGTTCCCGAGCGCCTGCTGGAACTTCGCGGCGTCCACCCGGACGTTCAGGTCGTCCGGGACGCTCAGGTGCAGGCGGTCCGTCTCGCCGGGCGGCGTGAAGGCCCGCGCCGCGCCGCGCACCAGCGGCGCGAGCGGCTGATCCAGGAATTCGAAGTCCTGACGGTCGCGCGCCTCGATCCGCGCGAGGTCCAGCAGCTCGCCCAGCAGCACGATCAGACGTCCCGCCTGCCGGTAGATGGTGTCCAGCAGGTCGCGGGTGGTGTCCGCGTCCAGCGAGCGGGTCAGGAGCAGTTCCGTGAAGCCGTAGATGCTGGTCATCGGCGTGCGCAGTTCGTGCGCGGCCGTGGACAGGAACTCGCTTTTCATCAGGCTGATCTCCGCTTCCGGCGTGATGTCCCGGAAGTACATGACGCGGCCCAGCGCCTCGCCGCTTCCGCCTTCCATGACGCGCGTGGCCCGTTTCAGTACGCGCCGGGCCGGGCAGGACACCTGCAGGGCGTCGCCGCCCAGCCCGGCCAGCGGCACGGCCTCGCTGCGCAAGAGCAGCAGCGCCTCCAGCCCGGCCTCGTCCAGGCCCGTCAGTTCAGCGGCGCTCAGGCCGGTCAGCCGCTCGAAGGCGGGGTTCGACTCGGTGATGCGGTCGTCCGGGCCGAAGGTCACGAATCCGTCCGGGCTGACGTTGAACACCGAGTCGAGCTGCACGGTCCGTTCCCGCAGCTGCGCTTCCGCCGCGAGCCGGTCCGTGATGTCCCGCAGGAACCCGGCGTACACGGGCGGGTCGGTCGGGAGGCGCACCACGGTCAGCTCCACCGGGAATTCCTGCCCGTCCGCGCGGCAGGCGAGCAGTTCCAGCCGCTGCCCCAGGATGTGGTCCGGGCCGCCGCGCCGCACGCGTTCCATGCCGCGCGCATGCGCCTCACGCATGGCGGGCGGCACGATCAGCTGCGCCATGGACTGCCCGATCGCACGGGTGCGCGGCACGGCGAAGATCTGCTCGGCCGCCGGGTTGAATTCCGTGATGACACCCCGCTCGTCACTGGTGATGATCGCGTCCAGCGACGCCCCGATGATCGCCTTCAGGCGGGCCTCGCTGGAGCGCAGCAGCGCGCCCGCCTGCTCGCGCTCGGCGTGCGTCTCTGCCCACTGCCCGATCAGGCGCAGGTAATCCTCGTCCGCCGCGCTGAAGGGCGGGTCCGGCGGGTCCCGCCGGAAGATCAGCACGCCGCGCGTCTCACCGTCCACCCGGACCGGCACGGCGCACACCTGACCGGCGCCGCAGCGTCCCCCGTCCGGCGCGGACCGGGCGGCGCAGTCGAGCAGTCCCGCCCGGACGTCCGGGTCCGCCGGACCGGCCGCGCCAGCCAGCAGCGCCAGCCGCCACGACGCGCCGTCCGGCACGGCGTAGGCGCCCACACCGCCGAACGCGTCGCGGCCCAGCTGCAACAGCCGCGCCAGCGTCCGGTCCAGGCCGGCGGCACCCGGCTCCGCAGCGCCCGGCTCCAGAGCACCAGGCTCCGCCATGCCCGGACCGGCATCCGGCGTGGCCGCCACGTCGTACAGCGCGCGCAGCCGCGCCTGGGCGCGTTTCAGGTCCGTCAGGTCCGTCAGGACGGCGATCTGCCCGCCGGTGGCGCGCGGCACGGCCGTCACGAGCACCTGCCGCTCCTGCCCGTCCGGGCGGCGCAGCACGACCTCCGCCGCGCGCCGCTCCGTTCCGTCGGCTGGCCAGGGACGCAGGTCCGGCACAGCGCGGTCCACCGGCTCGCCCAGCAGGTCCGCCGGGGCGCGGTCCACCAGCGCCGCGAAGGCCGGATTCACGTACGAGAACTGCCCGTCCGCGTCGGTCACGATCAGGCCTTCGCCCATGGTTTCCGTGAGCTGCACCGCGAAATCCCGGTCACGCTGCGCGGCGGCCTGCGCGGCCCGTAACGCCTCGGCGCCCCGTTCCAGTTCCGCCCGCGCCCGCTCGGCCTCGCGGGTCCGTCTGACCTCGGTCGCCAGCGCCCGCGCGGCATTGCGCATCAGGAGCCACACGCTGAACCCGGTCAGGCCCGCCAGCAGCGCCCCCAGGCCCGCCAGGGTCTGCTCTGCCGCGCGCAGGTTCGCCGCGATACCGTTGCGCTGACGGTCCAGCGCCTGAAGGGCCGCCGTGTACGTCCGCAGCGCCACGTCCATCACGGTTTCCATCTGCCTGTTCCCGCCAGGACCGCTCAGCTGCGCCGGGGTAAAGCCCTGAACGGCCAGCACCGCTCGGTTCAGGGCCTCGCGCTCCGCGGCCGGCAGCTGATCCACGAGCTGCTCGTCCGCCACGACCTGCCCCTTGGACTGCAGGATGGCCAGCGGCACCTCCAGCTGCGCGGGCGTGGCCCCGCGACCCACCATCACCTGCACCTCGGCCGTCTGCCGCACGAACTCCGAGAACGACCAACCGGTGATGGACGCCCCGGACAGCTGCGCCACGCGGTTCAGGTGCATGAACGTGAACGCGAAACTCACGGCGGTCAGCACGACCACCGCGCCCAGCAGCAGCAGACTGAGCGGCGCGGCCCATCCGCCCCGCCCCGCGCTCCGGCTCAGCAGGCCCCGCACCGCTCAGTCCGTGCGTTCCGTGATGCCCATCATCTGCCAGACCCACGCGGCGTTGTAGATGGTCGGGTCGAGTTTGAACGCGTGGTACGGGAACGTCAGGTACACCGGGCCGTAATTCCGCAGTTCCAGCAGTTCCTCGCCGGATTTGAGCGCCACGATCACCGGCACGTCCCGCAGCGGCCCCAGCTTCAGGTCGGTCGAGTAACGGTCGTGCGCCGTCAGGTGCAACGTCGCGTCCGGCGCGATGCCCGCCGCGTCCAGAACGCTGCTCAGCAGCGGCCCCGTGTACTCGTGCACCTCGTTCTTGCGGGAAGGGTCGGGCGTCGTGAAACTCACCAGTCCCAGCGCCGCCAGTTGCGCCCGCGTGAACGTCACGGCCTTCCCGGACGCGGGCGTGACCGTCAGGACCACCGGCCCGGCCGCCGACAGCTGCGGATCCGGGCCGACCTTCACGTAAGGATCCGGCCCGCTCTGACAGGCGCACAGCAGCAGTAAGGGGAATACGCGAATGGAATTCATGACCCTGAAACCTCCCCACACGCCGGGAGGGGGCGTGTTCCGCCCATCGTGACACCCGGACTCCTACGCTTTTCTTGCAGCGCGCCTCCCCCCCTGCGGTCCTCGCCGCGAACACCTGATACGGACTCCGATTGAAGGGGCTACAAAGACCCTTCAATCCGAGCGGATGCGAGTGGGAGTCAAGCGGGTTCCGGACGTGGAGCTGACAATCCGGTGAAGTCCCGGATTGTTAGCGAAACAAACGGAATCCGTATGAGCCCGGACGACCGGCAGATCCGCCAGGTCCGTAGAACGGCCCCGCACAGTGCAAGCCAAGCGGCCCTGCGGGCGTGCAGCTGGCCACCCGGCACACTGGCGGCCTGCCAACGAAACAGACGGACTCCCCTGAAAGACTCCTGCACGAATCTCCCGCGTACGCTATGGGCATGACCTCGCGCGACCCGACCCCGCCGCCCCCCGGAACGGACGCCACACCGGACATCCCGGTCAGCGCCAGCGCGGGGAGCCCGCCGTCCGGGCCGGACAGCCCTCCCACCACGGCTGAACATGACGTGATGTACGCCGCGCAACTTGAACGCTACGCCGCCGAGTTCGGCACGCTGTACCTGAAGTACCGGCAGCAGACGGCGGAACTGGAAACCGCGACCCGCGCCGTCGTCCACGCTTTCGTGGTGGCGCTCGGCGCGCACGACCCGTACACGCGCCACCACACCCAGCGGGTGCAGGCCAGCGCCCTGACCCTGGCTCGGACGCTCGGCTGGGACAGCGGGCAACTGGAAGACGTGCGCCTCGGCGCGCTGCTGCACGACATCGGCAAGACGTCCGTGTCCGACACCATCCTGCGCAAACCCGGCCGCCTGACCGACGCGGAATTCCAGGCGATCGCGCAGCATCCCGTGATCGGCGCGCACATGATCGCCGGTTTTCCCGCCCTGACGCCCGCCCAGCCGTTCGTACTGCACCACCACGAACGCTGGGACGGACGCGGCTACCCCGACCGGCTCGCCGGAACGGACATTCCCGTGCAGGGCCGACTGCTGGCCGTCGTGGACGCCGTGGACGCCATGCTGACCGACCGGCCCTACCGGCAGGCGCTGAGCGTCACGCAGGTCACGCAGGAACTGCTGCGCGGCCGCGGCCACCAGTTCGACCCGGACATGATCACGGCGTTCCTCGACTGCGGCGCACTGGACCTGTACCTCCCGGACGCCGCCGGGGACAGCGCCCCCGCACCCGAGACGGACTGATACGGACCCGGATTGAGTGGTTTGCAAAACCCTTCCATCCGAGCGGATGCGACTCGCAGAACTGCCCCGCAGAGCAGGAGCAGAACGGACTCCTTCCGTATCAGACGCCCAGGTAGCGCTGGACGGCGTGGGTGGGTGTGTCGGCGGTGTGGCCGGTCTCGACGACGCGCCCCTTCTGCATGACGTAGTAGCGGTCGGCGAAGGCCCACGCGAAGTCGAGGTACTGCTCGACCAGCAGCACGGCGACGCGCAGTTCCGTGCGGATGCGGGTCAGGGCCACCTCGATCTCCTGCACGATGCTGGGCTGGATGCCCTCGGTGGGTTCGTCGAGCAGGAGGTAACGCGGCTGCGTGACCAGCGCCCGCCCGATGGCGACCTGCTGCTGCTGCCCGCCCGAGAGGTTCCCCGCCCGGCGGCCCGCCATGTCCCGGCAGATGGGAAAGAGGTCGTACACGAGGTCCGGAATCTCGCGCTTCGCGGTGGCGCGGCCGGACAGCGCCGGGAGGCCCATCAGCAGGTTCTCCTCGACGGTCAGGTGCCCGAACAGCCCGCGGCCCTGCGGCACGTACGCCAGGCCGCTGCGGGCGCGGGTGAACGCGGCCTCCCGCTCGACCTGCGCGCCGTTCAGGCGCACGCCGCCCCCCGTGACCGGGTGCAGGCCCGTGATGGCGCGCAACAGGGTGGTCTTGCCCACGCCGTTGCGGCCGATGAGCGTGACAGCCTCGGCGTCGGCGACCTCCAGATCGATGCCGAACAGCACGGGGCTCTGCCCGTACGCGGCGGTGACACCTTCCAGTTTCAGCATGGGGGCTCCTTTGAAGTGCCGAAGGCAGAAGGCCGACAGGTGCGGGAGGAGCCTTGTGCGTTCAGCCATGTGTCATCAGCTCCCTGGGCCTGCCCAGGTAGATCTCCATGACGTCCGGGTCGGCCCGCAGGGTCTCCAGGTCGCCCTCGCGGAACACCTGTCCCTGGTGCAGCACCGTGATCGGGGCGTCCAGAAGTTCCACGAAGTGCATGTCGTGGTCGATGACCAGCACCGTGTGCCGCCCGGCAAGGGTGTGGATGAGCGCGGCGGTCTGCGCGGTCTCCTGCGCGGTCATGCCGGCGGTGGGTTCGTCCAGCAGCAGCAGTTGCGGGTCGGCGGCGACGACCATGCCGATCTCCAGCCACTGCTTCTCGCCGTGCGCCAGCGAGGCGGCGGGCACGTCGGCCCGTGCCGTCAGGCCGGTCAGGTGCAGCAGTTCGTCGGCGCGGTCCTGTTCGGCGCGGGTGGGGGCCTTCAGGATGCCCAGCACGCCCTTGTCGCGGCGGGCGGTCAGCAGCAGGTTCTCGCGGACGCTCAGGCCCTCCAGCACGCCGGGCGCCTGGAACTTGCGGCAGATGCCCAGGCCCGCGATGCGGTGTTCGGGCAGCTTCGAGATGACCTGCCCGGCGAAGCGCACCTCGCCGGTCTCGGGGCGCACCTTGCCGATCACGGTGTCCAGCAGGGTGCTCTTGCCCGCTCCGTTCGGGCCGATCAGCACGCGCAGGCTGCCCTTCGGGACACTGAGGCTCAGGTTGGTGATGGCCTTGAAGCCGTCGAAGGACACCGTGATGTCCCGCACCTCCAGCAGCGGTTCAGATGTGTCAGACGGCATCGCTCACCTCGCGGGTCAGGGGACTGGGTGGCGTGGGTGCGGGGGCAGGGCGGCGGCGGCCCTGGATCAGCCCGGCCACGCCCTGCGGCATGACCAGCACGACCAGCACGAACAGCGACCCCATGACGTACAGCCACGCGTCCGGCGCGGCGCTGGAGATGCGGTCTTTCGCCAGTTGCCCCAGCACCAGCCCGGCCGCCGCGCCGATCAGGCTCGCGCGGCCGCCCAGCGCGACCCACACGACGAGTTCGATGCTGAACGCCGTGCCGATCATGGCGGGCGAGATGGTGCCCAGGTGCAGCGTGTACAGCGCGCCGGACACGCCCGCGAGCAGGCCGCCCAGCATGAACGCCGCGATCTTGAACGCCGCCGGGTTGAAGCCCAGGAAGCGCGTGCGGTTCTCGTTGTCGCGGATGGCGGTCAGAATCGCCCCGAACGGCGTGCGCAGCAGCAGGGCCGTGCCGCCCAGCGCGAGCGCCACGAACAGCAGCGTCACCCAGTACAGGCCGTTCGCCACGTCCGCGCCACGCAGGTCAATGCCCAGGAAGGTCTGGAAGTCCGTGATGCCGTTCGTGCCGCTCGTCAGGCCCTGCGAGCCGTTCAGCCACGTCACGAACGCCAGCAGCAGCGCCTGCGTGATGATGCTCACGTACACGCCGGTGATGCGGCGGCGGAACATCAGCCACGCGACCAGTCCGGCCGCCGCCGCCGGAAGGATCAGCACCATCGCCAGCGCAAACGGCGCACTCGTGAACGGCGCCCAGAACCACGGCAAGGCCTCCACGCCGTTGTACAGCATGAAGTCCGGCAGTTCGCCCTTCGGGGTCGCCACGAGTTTCAGGTGCATGGCCAGCGCGTACCCGCCCAGCCCGAAGAACAATCCCTGCCCCAGGCTCAGGATGCCCGCGCGGCCCCACACGACCATGACGCCGACCGCCGCGATGGACAGCGCCAGCACCCGCCCCAGCAGCGTCAGCGGGTACGCGCCCAGGTACAGCGGCGCGAACGCCAGGGCGATCAGCACGGCGATCACGGCGATGGTGGAGGTGGACAGTCGCATCACGCTTCCTCCAGTGCCCGTGATTTCGTGGGGATCAGGCCGCGCGGTTTCCACTGCAGGAAAGCCACGACGAGCACCAGCAGGATCGCCTGCGCGAGGCTGACGCTCGTGAAGCCCTCGGCCAGCGCGGTCACGAAGCCCAGCAGCACGGCCGCGACCGCGCCGCCCAGCACGCTGCCCACGCCGCCCACCACGACCACCAGGAATGCGTTCACGATGTACGCCGCGCCCACCGTGGGGTTCACCGGGGCGATCAGGGCGAGGCCCACGCCCGCCACGCCCGCCACGCCCGCGCCGAGCGCGAACACCAGCAGGTCCAGCGAGCGGGTGTTCACGCCGAGTGCGGCCGCCATCTCGCGGTTCTGGTTCACGGCGCGGACGTGCATGCCGAAGCGGCTGCGATTCAGCAGCCACCACATGCCGCCCAGCACGATCAGCGCCAGCGCGATCACGAACAGACGCACGAACGGCAGGGTCACGTCGCCCAGTTGCAGCGCGCCGCTCAGCCACGCGGGGGCGGTGACGGGCACGCCGGTACTGCCGAACAGTTGCCGCGCGGCCTGCTGCAGGATCAGACTGATTCCGAACGTGGCGAGCAGCGTGTCCAGCGGGCGGCCATACAGGCGGCGGATCACCGTGAACTCCATGACGGCGCCCAGCAGCGCGGCGCCCAGGAACGCGAGTGGAAAGGCCACCCACAGGTACGCGTCACCCAGAGTCGGCCCGGCCCACTGCGCGGCGAGGTACGTGAGGTACCCGCCGACCATCAGGAATTCGCCGTGCGCCATGTTGATCACGCGCATCAGCCCGAAGCTCAGCGCGAGGCCCAGCGCAGCCAGCAGCAGGATCGACGCGACCGACAGGCCCGTGAACAGCTGACCGGAAATAAAAGTGAAGTCCACTTGCATCCCTCCTCCAGGGCGCCGAGCGGAACGCCGCAGTGGCCCGGCACTGCCCGCGTTCCGCTCAGCCGGGGCGGCTTACGGGCAGGTCTTGCCGGGGAAGGCGAGCTTGTCGTACGGCTGCGGCGCGACCACGCCCTTGCTCTGGCTGATCACCTTGAACTGCCCGCCCGCGCCAGAAACGCCGGTGTACACGGCCTGCGTGAGGCTGCCGTTGGGCGCGACGGTGATCCTGCCGAGCGGGCTGTCCATGCTGATGCCCACGATGGCCTTGCGGACCGCCATGGGGTCGAAGGACTTGGCCTTCTCGACGGCGGCCTTCCAGAGGTACACGTCCATGTACGCGTGCGCCATGGGGTCCGTGATGGCGGCGCCCGCTCCGTATTTCTTCTGGTACGCGGCGACGAACTTCCTGTTGGCGGGGTTCGGGAGGCTCTGGAAGTAATTCCAGGTGGCGTACTGGCCGTTCAGGAGCCCCGTGCCGATGGCCTGCGCTTCCTGCTCGGCGATGGAGAACGAGATGACGGGCAGGGTGCTGGCCTTGTACCCGGCGGCCTGGTACTGCTTGAAGAACGAGACGTTGGAGTCGCCGTTCAGGGTGTTGATGATCACGTCGGGTTTCGCGGCCTTGATCTTGTTGATGACGGAGCTGAACTCGGTGCCGCCCAGCGCGACGTACTCCTCGCCGGACAGCGTGGCTTTCTTCGCAGCGATGTGCTTTTTCAGGATGAGGTTGGCGGTGCGGGGGTACACGTAATCGCTGCCGAGCAGGAAGATCTTCTTGTAGCCCTTGCTCAGCGCCCATTCCAGGGCCGGCAGGGCCTGCTGGTTGGGTTGCGCCCCGGTATAGATGATATTGGGGGAGCACTCGTTGCCCTCGAACTGCACGGGGTAGAACAGCAGACCACCGTTCTTCTCGAACACCGGGAGCATGGATTTGCGGCTGGCACTCGTCCACCCGCCGAACACGGTGGCGACCTTGTCCTGGGTGAGCAGTTTCTCGGCCTTGGTGGCGAAGGTGGGCCAGTCACTGGCGCCGTCCTCCTTGACGACCACGATCTTGCGGCCCATGACGCCGCCTTTTGCGTTGATCTCGTCGATGGCGAGTTGCGCGGCGTTGGCGACCGTAATCTCGCTGATGGCCATGGTGCCGGTCAGCGAGTGCAGGATGCCGACTTTCACGGTGCCCTGGGCGCTGGCACTGCTGGCGGCGAGGAGGACGAGGCTGAGGGTGGTGGTGCAGACGGAACGGAGCTTGCTCATGTGGACTCCTTTTGGGAACGCGTGACGCGTCCCGGCTCTGCCGTGAGGTGAATCGTACGTCTTCTGTGCGAGTTGTTCAATTTTTTCTTAACAAATTGCACAGACGAGAGGAGAATAGGAGAGTCGCCCGGAGCCACCGTGCAAGTTGTTTAGAAAAACGATCGTTTTATGCCTGCAGGGCAGGTACGCTGCACCCTAACCGCCGCTCTCACCACACGCCCACGCAGGAGGCCACCCAGGGATGCAACTCACCGAACGCGAACGCGACAAACTGCTCATCCACGCTGCCGCCCAGGTCGCCCAGACCCGCCGGGCCCGCGGCCTGAAACTCAACCACCCGGAAGCCGTCGCCCTGATCACCGCCGCCGTCCTCGATGGCATCCGCGACGGACGGCGCGTCGAGGACCTCATGAGCTGGGGCGCGACCATCCTGACCCCGGACGACGTCATGGACGGCATCCCCGAACTGATCCACGACATTCAGGTCGAGGGCACCTTCCCCGACGGCACCAAACTCGTGACCATCCACGACCCCATCCGCGGCGGCCACAGCGCCGTGGTGCCCGGCGAGTACCTGCTGGAAGACGGCCACATCGAACTCAACGCCGGGCGGCCCGTCACGCCCCTCACCGTCGCCAACCGCGCCGACCGGCCCATCCAGATCGGCAGCCACTTCCACTTCTTCGAGGTCAACGCCGGACTGCACTTCGACCGCGAGGCCGCGTACGGCCAGCGCCTGAACATCCCCGCCGGCACCGCCGTCCGCTTCGAACCCGGCGAGGAAAGGGACATCGAACTCGTGCCCCTCGGCGGCACGCGCGAGGTGTACGGCATGAACGCCCTGGTGAGCGGCGAACTCGAGGGGAACGGAATGAGAGATGCCGCGCTCGGCCGCGCCCGCGAGCAGGGATTTGGGGGGGCGGAATGAGGGCAGCGTCGCGTGTGAACCCCTCCGCCCTTCGGGCACCTCCCCTCAAGGGGAGGCAACGACGTGACTGTTTGGCTCCCCTCAAGGGGAGCTGGCCGCGAAGCGGACTGAGGGGTTCGCCTTCGACTCAAACGGAGGTTTCCCCATGCGTGTAACCCGGAAACAGTACGCCGACCTGTACGGCCCGACGGTGGGTGACCGCGTGCGTCTGGGCGACACGGGCCTGCTGATCGAGGTGGAACGGGATTTCACCACGTACGGCGAGGAGGTCAAGTTCGGCGGCGGGAAGGTCATCCGCGACGGCCTGGGCCAGAGCAGCACCGCCACCCGCGAGGATGCGAACGTGCCGGATCTGGTGATCACGAACGCGCTGATCCTGGATCACTGGGGCGTGGTGAAGGCGGACGTGGGCGTGAAGAACGGGCGCATCACGGCCATCGGGAAGGCGGGGAATCCCGGCACGCAGGACGGCGTGACGCCGGGCCTGACCATCGGGGCGAGCACCGAGATCGTGGCGGGCGAGGGGCACATCCTCACGGCGGGCGGCGTGGACACGCACATTCACTTCATCGCGCCGCAGCAGTGCTGGACGGCGCTGGAGTCCGGCGTGACGACCATGATCGGCGGCGGCACCGGCCCCACGGCCGGAACGTCGGCGACGACCTGCACGCCGGGCGAGTGGCACATTCACCGCATGCTGGAGAGTCTGGCCGGATTACCACTGAACTTCGGGCTGCTCGGTAAAGGGAACGCCAGCACCCAGCCGCCCCTGGCCGAGCAGATCCGCGCCGGGGCGCTGGGCCTGAAGCTGCACGAGGACTGGGGCACCACGCCCGCCGCCATCCACGCCGCACTGAGCGTCGCCGAGGACTACGACATCCAGGTCGCGATCCACACCGACACGCTGAACGAGTCGGGGTTCGTCGAGGACTCCATCCGGGCGTTCGCGGGGCGCACCATCCATACCTTCCACACCGAGGGCGCCGGGGGCGGGCACGCGCCGGACATCATCAGGGTCGCGGGCCTGCCGAACGTGCTGCCCAGCTCCACCAACCCGACCATGCCGTTCACGGTGAACACCATCCACGAGCACCTCGACATGCTGATGGTCTGCCACCACCTGTCGCCCCGCATTCCCGAGGACGTCTCTTTCGCCGAGAGCCGCATCCGTCCCGAGACGATCGCCGCCGAGGACGTGCTGCACGACCTGGGCGTGTTCTCCATGATGAGCAGCGACTCGCAGGCGATGGGCCGCGTGGGCGAGGTCATCACCCGCACGTGGCAGACGGCGCACAAGATGAAACTCCAGCGCGGCCCGCTCGGCATTCCCGGCCTGGGCGCCGACACCCGCGCCGACAACCTGCGTGCCCGGCGGTACGTCGCCAAGTACACCATCAACCCCGCCGTCGCCCACGGCATCGCGCACGAGGTCGGCAGCGTCGAGGTCGGCAAGCTCGCCGATCTGGTGCTGTGGAAACCCGCGTTCTTCGGCGCGAAGACCGCCGTGGTGATCAAGGGCGGGTTCGTCGTCGCCGCGCAGATGGGCGACGCGAACGCCAGCATCCCCACGCCTCAGCCCGTGTACCCACGCCCCATGTTTGCCGCACACGGCGGCGGGCCGGACGCCACCTGCCTGCACTTCGTGTCGCAGGTCAGCCTGGAAGAAGGCAACCTGCCGGATCTGGGCCGCCGCTACAGCGCCGTGCAGCACACCCGCGACATCGGCAAGAAAGACATGATCCTCAACGCCGAGACGCCCGACATCCACGTCAACCCCGAAACCTACGAGGTGCGCGTGAACGGCGAAGTGGTCACCTGCGAACCCCTCGACGAACTGCCGCTCGCCCAGCGGTACTTCCTGTTCTGATGCGCCAGGTCACGGTTCACAAATTCCGTCTGGGCGAGGAGCCCCGCGAGAGTGAGTACTGGCTGACGCGCACGCCGGAGGAGCGCTTCATGGAGGTGTTCCGCCTGCGGGCCATGTGGGGAGCCGACCAGACACCTATGGTGCGTGAGGTGACGAGCGTTCACCGTCTGGGCGAGAAGGGTAGGAAGGGACCGTGAGCACCCGTGCATGAGGCGTCCATTGCCCTGTCGCTGATCGACGTGGCATCCGAGGTGCTGCGCGAGAACGGCGGGGCGCGGGCGTCGGCGCTGACGGTGCGGGTGGGCGCGTGGTCGAGCGTGGTGCCGGAGGCGCTGACGGCGGCGTTCCCGGCCTGCGCGCAGGGCACACCGCTGGAGGGCGCGCACCTGAACGTGGTGACGGTGCCGGGCGTGGGCGAGTGCCCGACCCACGGGCCGGTGACGCTGGACGTGAGACGGGGCCTGCGCTGCCCGGCGTGCGGGGCGCCCACGCCGACGCTGGTGCAGGGCGACGAACTGGAGCTGGACGAGATCGAACTGGCTGAACCTCAACTGGAGGAATCATGACGACCACACAGGCGCCGCGCATCGTGACGGTGCGGCAGAACATCCTGAAGGCGAACGACCACACGGCGGCCGGGAACCGCGCGGCCTTCCGGGCGGCGGGCGTGCGGGCCATCAATCTGGCGAGCAGTCCCGGTGCGGGCAAGACGGCGCTGCTGGAACGCACGCTGCGGGATCTGGCGGGCAGCGTGCGTATGGGCGTGGCGGTCGGTGACCTCGCCACCGAGAACGACG
Source organism: Deinococcus sp. LM3 (assembly GCF_002017875.1). NCBI lineage: Bacteria > Thermotogati > Deinococcota > Deinococci > Deinococcales > Deinococcaceae > Deinococcus > Deinococcus sp. LM3. Next base: position 337,492 of record NZ_MUFV01000002.1, read on the forward strand.
CGGCGCGGCTGCGGCAGTGGGGTTCGCAGGCCGAGCAGATCGTGACCGGCACGGTCTGCCACCTGGACGCGGACATGGTGCAGAACATCCTGCCGCGCTTCGATCTGGACGCGCTGGACGTGCTGTTCCTGGAGAACGTGGGGAACCTCGTGTGCCCGAGTTCGTACGATCTGGGCGAGGCGGCCCGCGCCGTGCTGATCAGCACCACCGAGGGTGAGGACAAGCCGCTGAAGTACCCGACGATGTTCAACACGGCGGACGTGGTGGTCATCACGAAGATGGACCTCGCGGACGCGGTGGGTTTCGACCGTGAGTTGTGCCGTGAGAACATCGACCGGGCGCGGCCCGGCGTGCCCATCATTGAGCTGAGCAGCCGCAGCGGCGCGGGGCTGGACGCGTGGTTCGCGTTCACGCGGGGCGAACGGGTGTGAAACTGTCCGGCCTGCGCCGCCCGATCCTGGGCGCCCAGACGGCGGCGGAAGCCGTGACCGGCCCGGTGGTGGTCGTGCTGATGACGGCTGTGGATCGCCGCCGGGTACGCCGCCGCCTGCGCGCGCCGGACGGTGTGGAATTGCGGCTGGCCCTGCCGACCGGGACGGTCCTCACGCCGGGCAGCGTGCTGGAGGTGCGCGGCGGCGTGAGTTACGTGGTGGGGGCCGCGCCGGAGGACGTGGCGGTGGTCTGCCCGCGTGACCTGACCGAGGCGGCGGCGGTGGCGCACGCGGTGGGGAACCTGCACCGGGATTTCGTGCCGGACGGAGCGGCGTTCCTGGCCCTGTGGGACGCGCCGCTGGAGCTGCTGCTGTCGCGGCTGGGCGTGCCGTTCACGCGCGAGGAACGCCCGTTTTATGGCCGCCCGGCCTGGGAGCATGAGGGATGAGCCTGCTGCGCCTGCTTCAACTGTCGGACTCGGCGTTCCCGACCGGGGCGTATGCCTTCAGCGACGGTCTGGAGACCCTGACGACGCGCGGCGCGGTGCGGTCGCCCGCCGACCTGACCGCGTTCCTGGCGGGGCAACTGACTCACGGCTGGGGGGCGCAGGACGCGCCCGCCTGCGCCCTGGCCTGGGGCGCCGACCCCGGCACGCTGGCGGAACTGGACGCGCTGCTGGACGACCTGAAGCTCGTGCCGGGACCGCGCGCCGCGAGCACGCGGGTCGGGGCGAACCTGCGCCGCGCCGCCACGCACCTGTGGCCCGAAGTGACGGCAGCGCTGCCGGTCACGCGCCACCACGCCACCACCTTCGGCACGCTGGCCTGCGCGCTGGGCGCTCCGCGTGAGGACACCGTCACGGCGTTCGTGAGCGGGTGGTTACTCGGCCGCGCGACCTCCGCCACCCGGCTGATGAAACTGGGCGGCCTGGACGCCCAGCGCGGCGCCGCCCACTGCAACGGCGCCGCGCAGGCCTGCATCCGGGCGGCGCTGCACGCCACGCCGGACGACCTGTTCACCTTCACGCCCCTGCTGGATCTTGCTGCCAGCGAGCAGCCCGGCCTGGACGCGCGGCTGTTCCAGACATGACCCCACCATTCCCAAAGGAGTTCCCATGACCCAACCTTCCTCTCCCCTGCGGATCGGCGTGGGCGGCCCGGTCGGCAGCGGCAAGACGGCGCTGCTGGAGGCGCTGTGCCGCGCGCTGCGGGACCGCTTCGAGCTGGCCGTCATCACGAACGACATCTATACCTTCGAGGATCAGCGGATCCTGACAGCGGCGGCGGCCCTCCCGGCCGGGCGGATCCGGGGCGTGCAGACGGGCGGCTGCCCGCACACCGCGATCCGTGAGGATTCCTCGCTGAACCAGGAGGCAGCCGAGGCGCTGACCAGCGAGTACCCGGGCCTGGAACTGCTGTTCATCGAGTCGGGCGGCGACAATCTCGCCTCCAGTTTCTCGCCGGAGCTGGTGGACGCGTGGATTTTCGTGCTGGACGTGTCCGGCGGCGAGAAGGTGCCGCGCAAGGGTGGCCCCGGCATCCGCGCGAGTGATCTGCTGGTGATCAACAAGACGGATCTGGCGCCGCTGGTGGGCGCCGACCTGCGCGTGATGGACGCCGATGCCCGCGCGGGCCGCACCGTTCAGGGCGAGCTGCGGCCGTACGTGTTCACGAACCTCAAGAGCGGCGACGGGCTGGCGGACGTGATCGCGTGGATCGAGCACGACCTGCTGTTCCGGGACGTGCCGCCGCCCCGCGTGGGGTTGCCGGGAGCGCCGGTCTGACCCTGTCTCCTTCCGCGCTGCTGGCCCGCACGCGCACGGGCGTCCTGCACCTGCACTTCGGCGTGCGGGGCGGGCGCACCGCGCTGCTGCGCGACACGCAGAAAGCCCCGCTGATGGTCATCCGGCCCTTCGAACTGCCGTGCGGAACGCTGATGGTCTTCATCGTGAACCCGACCGGCGGCGTGCTGGGCGGCGATCACGCCGAGATCCGCGTGACGGTCGAGGGAGGCGCGCGGGTGCTGATCCTCACGCAGTCGGCCACGCGGGTGCAGCCCTCGCCGGACGGGCGGCCCGCCACGCAGGACGTTCAGTTTCAGGTGGCGGCGGGCGGGCGGCTGGAGTACCACCCGGAACGCACGATTCCCTTCGCCGGGAGTGCCTTCGCGCAGACCCTGACGGCTGAGCTGGAGGAAGGCGCGCAGTTCGCCCTGACCGAGACGCTCGCGTCGGGGCGCGTGCAGACCGGCGAGCGGCTGGCCTTTGCGTCGTACCAGAGCCGCGTGCAGGTCAGCGTCGCGGGGCGGCGGGTGTACCTGGACCGGCAGCGGCTCGTGCCGGGCGAGCACACGCGGGCGCCCGGCGTGTGGGGCAGCCACGACTATCAGGCGTCCGGCGTGTTCGTGGGTGGTGAGCCCCCCACCACGCTGCCGGGCGTACCGGGCGTCCTGGCGTCCGGCGTCTCAGCGGGCGGGGCCGTGTGGCTGCGCGGCGTGGCGTCCCGGGGACCGGACCTCGACCGGGCCCTGCTGAGCGCGCGCGAGTCGTTGCGGCGGCAGCTGTGGAACGCGGAACCGGCGCAGGTGAGACGCTGACGCCGGCCCCCGGTCCGGTCCCGGCCCCTCTTTGCACGGGGCGCGCTACAGTCCGGTGCGTTACAGCAGGGACCCGGCGCGCAGCGTCGTCAGGGCCGGAAGGGAGGGGAACGGAATGTTCGATATTCGTCGGTTCGGTGGCGTGATTTACGGAGCGGATTACAACCCGGAGCAGTGGCCGCGTGAGGTGTGGGCCGAGGACGTGCGCCTGATGAACGAGGCGGGCGTGAATCTGGTGTCGCTGGGCATCTTCTCGTGGGCGCAGCTGGAACGAGGCGAGGGCGACTTCGATTTCGGGTGGCTGGACGAGGTGATGGACCTGCTGCACGCAGGCGGCGTGGACGTGAACCTGGCGACCGCGACGGCCTCGCCGCCCCCGTGGTTCTCGCTGAAGTACCCGGATTCTCGCCCGGTGACGGTGGACGGCGTGCGACTGGAAGTCGGCGGGCGGCAGGGGTACTGCCCGAGCCACCCGGCGCTGCGGGAGGGCGTGGCCCGCCTGACGCGCGCCGTGGCGACCCGGTATGCGCGGCACCCGGCGCTGAAGCTGTGGCACATCAACAACGAGTACGGCTGCCACATCGACCAGTGTTTCTGCGAGCACTGCGCCCGCCGCTTCCGCGCGTGGCTGGAAGCCCGCTACGCGACCATCGACGCGCTGAACGACGCCTGGGGCACCGCCTTCTGGAGTCAGCGGTACACCGACTGGGCCGAGATTCAACCGCCGCGCCGCGCGCCCACCTACGCCAACCCCACGCAGCAGCTCGACTGGCGGCGCTTTTCCAGCGACAACATCCTGGAACTGCACACCCTGGAACGCGGCATCCTGACCGAAATGACGCCGGACGTGCCCGCCACCACGAACTTCCTGGGGTTCCTGCCGGGCCTGGATTACTTCCGCTGGGCGCAGGAGGAGGACGTGGTGTCCCTGGACGCCTACCCGGACCCCGGTCAGCCGGACTCGCACCTGGAGGCGGGCATGGTGTTCGACCTGACCCGGTCGCTGGGCGGCGGGAACCGCTGGATCCTGATGGAGCAGGCGACGAGCGCCGTGAACTGGCGGACGCGTAACGCGCCCAAGGCGCCGGGGCAGATGCGGATGCTCAACCACCTCGCGCTGGCGAAGGGGGCCAGCGGGATCATGTTCTTCCAGTGGCGGGCCTCGAAGGCCGGTGCGGAGAAATTCCACAGCGGCCTCGTGCAGCACGTCGGCCCGGAGCGGTCGCGGGTGTGGCGTGAGGTGACGGACTTCGGCACGGAACTGCGGGAGCTGACGCCCCTGCTGGACGCCCGCGTGCCCGCGCGGGTGGCGGTGATGTTCGACTGGCATAACTGGTGGGCGCTGAACATCGACAGTAAACCCGGCGTCCTGCCGCTGCTGCCGCTGCTGGGCCGCTGGTACGCCGCGCTGCGCACGCTCGGGCAGAACGTGGACTTCGTTGCGCCCGGCGGCGATCTGGAAGGGTACGACGTGGTCGTCCTGCCGAACCTGTACCTGATGGACGACGCGACCGGCGCGGACCTGCGGGCCTTCACGCAGCGCGGCGGGCACCTGATCGCCGGGTACTTCACGGGTGTCGTGGACAGCCGGGAACACGTGCACCTGGGCGGGTACGGCGGCCCGCTGCGGGACGTGCTGGGCCTGTGGGTCGAGGAATGGGACGTGCTGCCGCCCGGCCAGACGAACACCGTGACCCTGAACGGCCAGACCGTGACCGTCACCGACTGGTGTGACGTACTGCACCTGGACGGCGCCGAGGCGGTCGCCACCTACGAAGGACGCTTCTACGCCGGTCAGGCCGCCGTGACCCGCCACACGGCGGGGCAGGGAACGGCGTGGTACGTGGGCACCGAACTGCCCGCCCACGCCCTGCGGGACGTGCTGCGCGGCGTGCTGGACGGCGCGGGCGTGCCCCACACTGACCTGCCGGCCACGCTGGACCTGAGCGTCTCGCAGCTGCCGGACGGCTCGCACCTGCTGCACCTGCTCAGCGCCGACCCGCAGCGCACGCAGCGGGTGCAGATCCCGGCCGGCGGCACCTTCTTCCCCGCCCGGCCCGAACGTGGGGGGGCCGGCACGCAGGTGGACCTCGCGCCGTTCAGCGTCACCCTGATCCACTACCCCGGGCCGGTCGACGTGAGTGCCGTGACGGTCCAGCAGGTCAGCGCGGAATTTCCGGTCGCCTGACCGGAGCTGCTGTCCGGCACCCTGGCCCACTCTGTCCGCCCGGAGTGGGCCGGGGGCCGGAGGGTGAGGTCAGCCGCCGATGTTCACGGTGGGCGCCCCGGCGCTGATGACCCCGCCGTGGGCGGTACTGTCGCCCATGCGGGCGGCGGGGCGGCCGTTGATGAAGACGGTGGCGCTGCCGCGCACGATGGAGTCCGGTGGCCCCTGACAGACGCAGGAGTCACCGGCGCGCGCGGCGGGTTGCCGGCCGATCAGGACGTTGGGACTGCCGGCGGCGATGGGACCACCGACATGCGGGGTCCAGCCGCTGTACAGCGGGCAGGTGTGGTGGTCTCCGGAACGGGCGGCCTGCGGCATACCCGTACTGTACGGCAGGTGGGGGCGGCCGGTCTGCTCAGGTGGGGGGCTGGCGGGGCGTGGTGTGCAGGAACCGCACGTCGGCGCCCTGCGCGGCGACCCGTCCGAGCAGGATGCCGGTCTGGGCGGGGTTGCGGCTCAGGCGGTCACCGTTCTGGGTGACGAGGATGTCGCCCGGGCGCAGGCTTTCGATGGCGCGGTGCAGGGTGGGGCGTTCGAGGTGGTCGCCGCTGTTCTGGTCTATGTAGACGGCCTGACAGCCGGCGGCAAGCAGTTCGCGGATCTGGGTGAGGGGTTGTTTGTTGTCCTGGGCGGAGCGGGCGTAACCGATGAGCATGGGAAAACCTCTGAAGGGGGCGGGGCGGATGGGGAGGGCTGGCCTGCATGATGCACCTTCGAGGGTGGGTTCGGGGGGGGTTGTGAGGGAGCCTACACTGTCGACCACCGTTATTGTAGTAAACACTCAGATATGGCCAGACCCCGTTCAATTACCGATGAACAGATTGTCGAGGCCGCGCACGAGGTGTTCCTGGAGCAGGGATTCTCGGCCACCACCGCTGCCATCGCGCGGCGGGCGGGGGTCTCGGAAGGCACGCTGTTCAACCGTTTTCAGTCCAAGGAGGATCTGTTCGTCGCGGCCATCGGCCTGAGAAACTACGGTCAGTGGCGATCGCAACTGCTGGCACACGTCGGTCAGGGCGAGGTTCACCGCAACCTGGAGCGCGCCCTGATGGCGCTGCTGCAGGAGGCCACGTCGCTGCTGCCGAAGCTGATGGTGATGTTCTCACGCGGGCACGACCCCAGCCACAACCCGCTGCTGCAACGCCTGGACGACCCGGTGCGCTCGGACGCCGACGCGCTGGCCGAGTACCTTCAGGCCGAGGCGCAGCTGGGGCGGGTCCGGCCGATGGACGCGGCCGTGACCTCGCTGGCCCTGATGGGAGCGGTCACGCACTACATCCACCGCGAGCAGATGCTGCCGGCCCTGGGGCGCGAGGTCGTCGACCCGGCGCGCTTCGTGCGGGGCCTGCTGGACGTCATGTGGCCCGGACTGGAGCCCTGAGGTGCGCCGCCCCGGATTCGTAAGTAAGTATTCACTTTTTAATACGCGCGCCCGTGACCCTACAACCGATGGGTGACGCGCCGATCACCGCCTGCCCCTACCGTGGTCGTACGCCGCCCGCCTCTCCCCCCTCCGCTCCCGTTGTCCCGAGGTTTCCCGATGCCCCAATCCAAGTTCCCACCTCCAGAGCGGACCGTCCGCCTGCGCCGCCGGGCGCTGCTGCTGGGCCTGAGCGCCCTGCTGGCCTCCGCCCAGGCCCAGCAGACGCCGGTCACGTCGCCCGCGCCTGCACCGCTGTCTGCCCCGGTGACGCCCGCCACCTCTCCCCTGCCGACCGTCACCGTCTCTCCTGAATTCGCGGCGCTGCTGGAGTGGCTGCGCCGTTCGCCCGACTGGCGGGCCGCCGACCTGAAGTTCCGTTCCGCCCAGCTGACCCTGGACAGCGCCCGCACCCGCGCCGGACTGAGCCTGACCGCCGGCGCAGACGGCACCCTGACCCGCTTTCCCTGGGAGAGCGGCAGCTGGAACACCTCGGCCACCCTGACGGTCACGGCCGGCCTGAGCGTCCTGCCCTGGTCGGCGGCCCTGGAGGGCGTGCGCAGCGCCCAGCGCGCCCTGGACAGCGCTGCCGTGGAACTGCGCGCCACCCGCGCCGCCCTGACCCTGCAGGCCGCGCAGGCATACGAGGCGGCCCGCAGCGCCGCCGCCGGCCTGAGTCTGGCCGACGCGCAACTGGACATCGCCACGCGCCAGCTGGAGATCGCGCAGGCGCAGCGCACCCAGGGCCTGCTCCCGGCCGAGGCCGTGCTGGGCCGGCAGGCCGCACTGGAAAACGCCCGCGCTGCGCAGGGCCGCGCCAGCCGCGCCGCCGCGCAGGCCAGCCGCGCCCTGACGCGCCTGCTGGGCCAGCCCGTCACGCTGCCCGCGCAGGCAGCCGACTTCGCGCCGCCGCCGCAGGTCACCGTCACGGCCGACCTGACGACCCTGATCGCCCGCGCGCAGCAGCGCCGCCCCGAAGTGGCCCGCGCCCGCGCCGGACTGGGGGACGCGCAGGCCGGTCTGGGTGCCGCGCAGCTCGACGCGCGTCTGCCGGACCTGACCGCCAGTGTCCGGGCCGGGCAGCTGGCAGACGCCCAGGGCAACCCGGGCCGCACCGTGAGCGGCAGCCTGAACGTGAAGGCCGGCACGCTGGGCGCGCAGGTCAGCCTGCCGCTGCGTGACACGTCCGCCGCACCGAACGGCTTCGCGCTGTCCCTGAGCGCCTCGCTGCCGCTGCTCGGCAGTGGACGCGGCGCGGCCGTCACGCAGGCGGAACTCGGCGCGGCGCAGGCGCAGCTGGCGCTCGACAGCGCCCTGCAGAGCGTGGAACTGGACGTCCGTTCCAGGTTCGACACCTGGACGGACGAGCAGGCCGCCCTGAACGCCGCGCGCCTGACCGACGAGCAGGCCCGCGCCGCCCTCGGCAGCGCCCGCGCCCGCCTGGAGGCCGGACTGATCACCACCCTCGAGCTGCAACAGGCGGAACTGACCGCCCGGCAGAGCGCCCTGAACCTGACCGCGCAGCAGAACGCCGCCGCGCTGGCCGCCCTGGCCCTGGCGCAGGCCACCACCGACCTCGACCCGCTGCTCGCCACCGGAGGACCCCGATGAACCGTACCCTGATCCACCTGACTGCCCTGATGCTGGCCGTGTCCGGCCTCGCCTCCGCCCAGACCGGCCGCCTGACGCTGCAGGCCGCCGTGACCCGCGCGCTCGACAGCGGCGCGGACGTCACGACCGCCCGCGCGAACCTGCAGAAGGCGCAGGCGAACCTGCGCGCCGTGCGCGCCGACCCGACCACGCCCATCACCACCCTCACGCAGGCCGAGCAGGACGTCGCCGGGCAGGCCGCCACCCTGGCGGCCACCAAACTGGGAGTCGCGCAGACGGTGATCACGCAGTACCTAGGCGCCTCCGACACCGCCGAGCGCCTGAGCGTGGCGGCCGCGCAGGTCGCGCTGAGCGAACGGCAGCTGAAGATCGCGCAGGCCCGCCTCGCCGCGCGGGTCGCCACGACGCTGGACGTCAGCCGCGCCCAGAACGCCCTGAACGGCGACCGTCAGGACCTTCAGAGCGCCCGCGAGCAGCTGCCGGTCCTGGAAGCGCAACTGGCCCGCAGCCTGAACCTGCCGGCCGGCACGGACCTGACCCTGAGCGCCCCGCCCGCCCCGCCCAAACTGAGCGTGACGCTCGCGGCGTTGCAGGCCGGACTGGACAAGCGCCTCCCGGCCCTGGTGCAGGCGGCGAACGGGTCGGCCTTCGCGGCGCTGCAGGTGAAACTCGCGGACAACGACTACACGCCCGCCCGCACGCTGGAGGACGCGCGCGTCGCGGCCCAGAACGCGCAGCGCAGCCTGGACGACGCCAGCCGCAGCGCCGCCACGCAGGTCCGTGACGCCTACCGCACGGTGCAGGACGCCCAGGAGCGCGTCGCCCTGGCCCGCGAGAGCCTCGCGAACACCCAGACCAGCCTGACGCAGGCGCAGGCGCGCCTCCGGGCCGGAACGGCCGCCGCCGTCGACGTGCAGCAGGCGCAGGTGCAGGCCCAGCAGGCCGCGCTGAACGTCACGCAGGCGAGCGGGAACGTCTGGAAGGCGCTCGCCGCGCTCGGCAGCGCCGCCGGGCTGGACGTCACGGGACTGGTGAAGTGACCGTGACGAACAGTCCGTCCGTCCGTCCGCCTGTCCGCCCGGCTGCGCGGCTGCGTCGGCTGGGAGCCGCCGCGCTGCTCAGCGCCGCCCTGGTCGCCTGCGCCGCACCGGACGCCGGAAGCGCAGGTCCGGCCGCCACCGACACGCCCGCCGCGAACAACCTGGACGCCGCGCCGGCCAAGACGACCACGCTGGACGTCACGACCGTCACCGCCGCGACCGGCACGCTGAGCGTGCAGCGCAGCGCGTCGGCGACGGTCGAGGCGCAGCGCGACAGTCAGGTCGCCGCGCAGAGCGGCGGGAACGTCCGCGCCGTGCTGGTCCGCGAGGGCGACCGGGTCGCGCAGGGCGACGTGCTCGTGCAGCTCGACGACACCACGCAGCGGCAGGCGCTCCAGAACGCGCAGCTGCAGGTGCAGCAGGCGCGCATCAGCCTCGACCAGACCCGCACGTCGGCCGGGCAGGCCACCGGCGCCCTGCAGGCGGCCGTCACGTCCGCGCAGGCGTCGCTGGCGCAGGCTCAGAGCGGCGCGCAGAGTGCCGAGACGCTGTACGGGCTGGGCGGCGTGAGCCTCGCGGACCTTCAAGCGGCCCGGGCGCAACTCGCGCAGGCGCAGAGTGCCCTGGCGCAGGCGCGGAACAACCTCGCGCAGAACGGGCGCAGCGCCGCCAGCAGCGTGCCGCTCCAGCAGGCCAACCTGGAAAGCGCCCAGATCGGGGTCGCGCAGGCGCAGCAGAACCTCGCCCGGACCGCCGTTCGCGCGCCGTTCAGCGGCACGGTCGCCAGCCTCAGCGCCGAGGTCGGCGAGTTCGTGCAGCAGGGCAGCCCGGTCGTGCGACTGGTCGATCCGGGCAGCATCCGCGTGAAGTTCAGTGTGCCCAGCGCGGACGCCCCGGCCCTGCGGGACGGCACGGACCTGAACCTCACGTACGCCGGCGTGAACTACGTCGCCACCGTGACCGGCACGCCGGGCATCGCGGGCGACAACCGGCTGGTGCCGGTCACGGCGCGCGTGCAGGGCGGCGAGCAACTCCCGGTCGGCGCGACCGCCCAGGCCCGCTACCGCAACACGCTGGGACAGGGCGTGCTGATTCCCAGTTCGGCCGTGCAGGTCGACGGCGGCCAGAACGCGGTGTACATCGCCAATGGCGGCGTCGCCGAGCGCACACCCGTCACGGTGATCGCCGAGAGCGGCGGTCAGGTCGCCCTGAGCGGCGTCACGGCCGGTCAGCAGGTGATCGTGCCGGTGCCCGCCAGTCTGCAGGACGGCGCGAAGATCCGCGTGCGCGGCGGGAGTGGTAACCAGTGAGTACCCACGACCCGGAAGACTTCCTCTCGAAGCCCGGCGCGACCCTGCCGGACGGCACGCCGGAACCGCCGGTGCATCCGCTGGTGCGCTTCAGCGTCAAGAATTACGTGTTCTCGATCGGCATCTTCGTGATGATCGTGCTGGCCGGTCTGGTCACCACGCTGCGGCTGGGCGTGGAACTCCTGCCGAACTTCGAGGTGCCGATCCTGGCGGTCAGCACCTCCTACCCCGGCGCGAACCCCGATCAGGTGGACCGCGAGGTCAGCCGCCGCGTCGAGGACGCCGTCAGCACCCTGGCGGGCGTGGTGGACATCAACACCACCTCGGTCAGTAACCAGTCGGCGGTCATCATCACCTTCAGTGACGACACGAACATCGACTCGGCCGCGAACTCGGTGTCGCAGGCGGTCGCCGCGATCCGGGGCATCCTGCCGGACGGCAGTGAAGCGCCGGTCGTGCAGAAGTTCGACCCGAACGCCACGCCGATCCTCAGCCTCGCGCTGCTGGGCGGCAGCAACCCGCCCGACGAGGTCACCACCTACGCCGAGGACGTGCTCGTGCCGCGCCTCGAACGCGTCGAGGGCGTGGCGGACGTGACGGTCAGCGGCGGCCCGGAACGGCAGGTGCAGGTGCTGCTCGACCCGGCGCGGCTGCAGTCGTACAACCTCACGCCGGCCCGCGTGACGCAGGCCATCGGTGCCAGCGCCCTGGACCTGCCGGCCGGGACGGTCGAGCGCGGCGGTGTGGAAACGCAGTTCTCGACCCGCAACACGCCCCGCAGCGCGCAGGACGTGGCGCGCATCACGGTGGACGCCAGCACGGGCCTGCAGGTGTCCGACGTGGCCACCGTCCGCGACGGCGCGGTCAGCGCGGCCAGTCTGGCGCGCGTGAACGGTCAGCCGGCGGTGCTGCTCAGCGTCCGCAAGGGCAGCGGAACCAACTCGGTCGCCGTGACCGACAACGTGCGCGCCGCGATGGAAGCGCAGCGGCTGCCGGCGGGCTACAGCCTGAGCCTGGCGAGCGACACCACCCGCGAGACCCGCGCGACGGTCAGCGACACCTTCAAGGAGTTCCTGATCGCGATTGTGGCGGTGGGCGTGATCTGCCTGCTGTTCCTGGGCCGCCTGACCACCGTGCTGTCGGTGGTGCTGGCCATTCCGATCTCGATCAGCGCCGCGCCGCTGCTGTTCGGGCTGCTGGGCTTCACGTTCAACATCATCTCGCTGCTGGCGATCATCGTCGCCATCGGCATCGTCGTGGACGACTCGATCGTGGTGGGCGAGAACGTGCAGCGTTACCGCGACATGGGGTACTCCCCTATCCGCAGCGTGCTGCTGGGGGGCAGTGAGGTCTTCTCGGCCGTGACCGCCGCGAGCCTCGCACTGCTGGCGGTGCTGATTCCCCTGAGCCTGATGCCGGGCATTCTGGGGCAGTTCTTCAGTCAGTTCGGGCTGGGCATCGCGGCCGCCATCGTGCTGTCGTGGCTGGAGAGCCTGCTGTTCCTGACGGTCCGCATGGCCTACACCCGCGACCCCGAACCGATCGGCTGGGCGCAGGTGCCGGGCGTTCTGGGCCGCTTCCCGGCGCTGCTGGTGGCTGCACTGAGCGGCGTGAAGACGCTCGGCGGCCTGCTGTGGCTGGCCCTGACCGGCGTGCTGGGCACCGTGGCCCTGTCCCGCGCCGGTCTGGCGCTGCCGGTCGCCCTGGGAGTCGCCGCGCTGCTCGCGCCGCTGATCCTGGCGGTCGTGCGTTACCTGCTCAGTTCTCTGCTGGCGGTCCTGGAAGCCGTCACCGGCACCCTGCACGGCCTGACGAACGGCGCGGTGCAGGGCGTGGCCCGCCGCTACGCCCGCAGCCTCAACGGCACCCTGAACCGGCCCTGGCTGGTCATGCTGATCGCGGGCGCGTTCCTGTTCAGCGCTCCGCTGGCGCTGCGCGGCGTGGGCTTCGCCTTCACGCCCAAGACCGACAGCGGCAGCCTCAACGTGTCCGTGACCCTGCCGACCGGCACGGACCTGGAAACCACCAACCGTCTCACCCGTCAGGTCGAGGACCTGCTGCTGGCCCGCCCCGAGGTGCGCCTGATCGAAACCAGCGTCGGCGCGGGCCGCGCGACCGGGGGGAACAACGCCAACGAGAGCGCCCTGGCCGTCACCCTGGTCAGCAAGGAGGAGCGGCCGGGGATCGAGGCGCTCGTCGAGGAGTTCGGTCAGGAACTGCAGCCCATCGCGGCCAGCGTACCCGGCAGCACGGTCAGCGTCGCCACCCAGCAGAACGGACCGGGCGGCAGCGCCGACATCACGCTGGCCCTCACCGCCCCGAATCAGGCGCTGCTGCTGGAACGCAACCGCGAACTGGTGCGCCTGCTGTCGCAGGACCCGAACCTGCGGACCGTGGACAGCAGCCTGAGCGCCACCCGGCAGGAACGGACCTTCCTGCCCGACACCACCAAACTGGCCGGCACCGGCCTGAGCGCCAGCGACGTCGCGCAGGCCCTGCGCACCTACAACGACGGCAGCACCGCCGGCAGCGTCCGCGACGGCGACCGCAGCGTGAACATCGTCGTGCGCCTCGATCCGTCCCTGATTCAGGACGAGCAGAGCCTGCTCTCCCAGACGGTGTTCTCGCCGGGCCTGAACGCCAACGTCCCGCTCTCGCAGCTGGGGTCGTTCAGCGTGTCGCAGGCTCCGGCGACCCTCAGCCGCCTGAACAAGGCCTACACCGCCACCATCGACCTGAATCTGGTGCCGGGCGGCCCGAACGCCTTCGCGTACCAGGGCGAGATCGTGAAGGCCGCCGAGGAGGCCGGCATCCTGCGTGACGGCGTGACCCTCGGGAACGCCAGCGCCTTCGGCAGCGCCGGCCTGACCGGGGACCTCGTGTTCTACGGACCGGTCCTGATGGTCGTGGCGATCCTGCTGACGTACCTCGTGCTGGGCAGTCAGTTCAACTCGTTCCGCTACCCGATCTACCTGCTGCTGCCCATTCCGCTGGCGGTGGTCGGGGCGCTCTGGAGCCTCAGCCTGTTTGGCGTGGACCTCGACGTGATCACGGTGCTCGGCATGGTGATCCTGCTGGGCCTGTCCACCAAGAACTCGATCCTGTACCTGGAGTTCGTCACCGAACGCGCCCGCACCCTGCCGCTGCGCGAGGCGCTGGTCGAGGCGGCCGAGCTGCGCTTCCGGCCGATCCTGATGACCACCCTGACGGTCCTGGTGATCAGCATCCCGCTGATCCTGGGCCAGGGGGACGGCGCCGAGTTCCGCCGGGGCCTGGGGATCGTGATCCTGGGCGGCGTGGTCACCTCGACCCTGCTGACCTTCTACGTGGTGCCCAGCGTGTTCTGGCAGTTCGAACGCCGCCGCCAGAAGACGGTGCCCGCACCGGCTCCCGGTCCGTCCCTCTCCGCCGGAGACTGACCTTTCCACATCCCGGCCGGGCCTCCGTAGCAGTTGCGGAGGCCCGGTTCTTCTGTTCCCATTCACCTGCCAGCCTCGCCAACCAGAGTTGCTCGTCACGTGACGAGCAGATCCGAAAGGCCGGGTGTGGGGTCTGGAGGGACGCCCAGGCCTGCCATCTGGAGACACCCGGGGATCGCGGCCGCTCCTGCTCGTCACGTGACGAGCAGATTCCTCCGGCAGCCGAGCATGAAGTGTTGATGGAAGCATGAAGTGTTGATGGAGCGGAAGCCGCGCCCGGCGACCTAGCATGGGGCATGATCGTTGCCTTCATCAATCCCGACGCCACCCTGCTGCCCGGCGGGGACAGCCCCGAGGCGGAGCGCCGGGCGGCCGGGCTGCCCCGCCTGCTGCTCGGCGCGGAACTCATTCCCGTCACCGGCCTGGACGAGGAGGGGCTGCTGTCCGTCCCCGCCTCGTTCACGTCATGGCAGATCCTGCTGCACGGCGCGGCGGTCATCACACCCGACGGCCTGGAAGACGAGGCGTGGCGGCGCCTGAGCCTGGAAGCGCAGCGCGGAGCGGAACAGGCGCTCGAACTGGCCTATCAGGCGGCGCAGCACGTCGATCAGCTGGGGCAACTGGGCCTGCACGTGGAATTGCTGCGGCGGTCGGGCGCGCCGCTGCTGGTGCGGGCCACCCATCCGCACGGCCTGCGTCTGGCGACCGAGCAGGCCGCCGCCGCCCTGCGGGAGTGGTGGCAGGACGGACCGTTCCAGGGCGTCCTGCGTGTGGAAGCCACGCCGCAGGCCGTCACGGTCCTGCCGAGTGAGATCCGCGCCGAGCGGGCCGTGAACTACGTCCTGAACCAGCTGGGCGAGGTCGACCTGAGCGTGGGCGTCAGTGCTGCCGCGGCCGATCAGGCCTTCCTGGCACTGTGCGACTACGCCCTGATGCCGGGCGACAGCGCGCTGCTGGACCTCACCACCGACGAAGACAGCTGACCCGGGAACAGCTGACAGCCCGGACCGTTCCTGTCATCCTCAAAGCAGGGCCGGCCGACCCCAGGCACTGGCAAGACCGTTCATCCCGACTGCTTCACCCGAACATCAGACGTCCCCGTGCCCGGTCACAGCTGGACAGAGGCACGCCGATCACGATTCAACCTCTGGAGAGACGACGCCAATGCACCCTGACCTGCCGCCAATCAACTGGGCGCTTCCAGTCACCCGGACACCCGATCTGACCGTCAGGCTGGATCCCAGGGGGATCATCCTGAGTGCCGGACCGGCGCCGGCCCGACTGGCCGGGCAGTCCCTGCAACCCGGCCAGAAGTTCACGGACCTGTTCCCGGCGATGCAGGCGTGGCTCACATGGCCTGAGCGACCGTCGCCCGGGCAATACCCGGAGGACACGTGGCAGGTCACCCTGGGGGAAGCGCGGGTCACGGCCCACCTCGAACAGGACGGAGACACGCTGTGCCTGAGCCTCTGGGAACAGCAGACAGGCCGCCCGGACCTGCTCGAACCGTTGCTGGCATCGCAGCATGCCCTGATAGGGGCCACCACTGTGGATGAAGTGATCGGTGTCCTGCTGGACTCCCTGAGTGCCGCCGTGGCGGGTGGCGTCCGGCTGTACCTTCATGATCCGCAGGATCACGCACTGGTGGTTCACACCGCATCAACGTCCACGCAGACCGGCCAGCCTGCGGGCGCACGACTCCCGGTGAACGCCGACCATCCCGCCGCCGAGGTGTTCCGCACTGGCCGCCCGCTGCGGCTGGAGCCGTCGACCATGCCCCAGCGGTACCCGGTACTGGACCTGTCTCCCGAAGCCGGCGAGGTGCTCGGCCTGCCCCTTCACGCCGGTGAGCGGTCCCTGGGAGCGCTGTTACTGGAACTCACTGCGCCCGTGCCGACCACAGACCCGACCTTCCAGGCCGGACTGCGCCTGCTGGCCTCGTCCGGCGCGGCGGCCCTGACACGCGCCCGGCTGTTCGAGGGCGTGCGCGCGGCCGGAGAGCGTTCCCGGGTGCTGCTGGACACCACTCACGATTTCGTGTGGGAGGCCGACGCCGACTTTCAGGTCCGCTCTCCACTTCCACAGTGGGAGGCTTTCACGGGACAGCCGTTCGAGTCGTACCGGGGCTTCGGATATCTCGCCCAGCTGACACCCGAGGCCCGCACCCGTTACCTGCAACTGATCCGGGACGCGCAGGACCAGCCGCGTCCCATCAGCTTCGACCTGCCGGTCCTGGGGCCGGACGGCGCGTCCCTGTATGGACAGGTGCAGGCCGTGCCCATCCACGGACCGGACGGAACACTGCGCGCCTGGATGGGCACCATGAGCGACGTCACCGAGCGCCGGCAGATGGAGCGGCGCCAGGGAATCATCCAGCAGGTGCTGCAGCAGCTGGGCACGGCCGTGGAACCACAGGAACTGCTGCATGCCGTTCTGCACGCCGCCCGCGCCGCCTGCCAGGGAAGGGCGGCCCAGATCGTCCGGCTGACCGGGCCCCGCCACACTGTGCATATCCTGGCGCATCAGGCCCAGGACCGGCCAGAGAACCCGGAGCGCGCGACCTTCCCGGACAGAAGTGACGTCCTGTGGAGCGCACTCGACTCCGGCGTGCCCACCTGGATCACGCCGGAAGGAACGCTCCGCCCCGACTACCTCACCCAGGCGGACGTGCGAGCGGGATCGGAAGCCGTCCTGGCTCTTCCGCTGCGGACCGACGCCGGCTTTCACGTGCTGCTGCTGATCGCCGGCGCCGCCGCGCCGCTGTCTCCGGAGGTCCGTGATCACCTGCGCTGGATTCAGCCCTACCTGGGACAGGGCGCGCAGCGGGCCCTGCTGGCCTGGACGCTCAAGCGCCGGGAGGAACAGGGCCGGCACATCATTGACGCTCTGGACGAGGCGCTGGTCCTGTGCACCGAGGACGGCACCATCCGGCAGGCCAACGGCCCGGCCCTTCAACTCGCCGGACTGGAGCGCGTGGAGGACATGCCCAACATCTTCGATCCGGGCTGGCAACTGCACGACCCGGACGGCCGGAGACTCGAACCGTCACAGTACCCGGCGTTCACGGCCCTGCAGACCGGGCAGGCGGTACGCGACGCCCTGGTCCGGCGGCACCTGCCGCACAGCGTGCAGTGGGTCTCCATGAACGCCGTTCCCTGGCAGCACGACGGACGGCGCGGCGTGATCGTCTCCGTGAAGGACGTGACCGAACCTCACCTGCTCCGGCAGCAACTGGAAGTGCAGGCGCAGCAGGACGAACTGACCGGGCTGCCCAACCGCCGGATGTTCAACCAGGCGGTGCAGGCCCTCACCGGACACCGGCAGGGGGGAGCGGTGCTGCTCCTCGACCTGGACCGCTTCAAGCTGGTCAACGACACGTACGGCCATCACATCGGGGACGACCTGCTGCAGGTGATCGCCCGCCGCCTCCAGCAGCAGGTCCGTGACGGGCTGTGCAGCCGGCTCGCCGGAGACGAGTTCGGCGTGGTCCTGCCCGGCCTGACGGCGCAGGCGGCCCGTGAACTGGTCTCCCACCTGCTGCCGCTACTCGAACAGCCGGTCTCGCTGCGGGGCGTCACACTGCACCCGCAGGTATCCATCGGTCTGTGCGCGAACACCGATACCGACTGGGACGCCGACGCGTGGTTCAAGGGAGCTGACCTCGCGCTGCACGACGCCAAACAGCAGGGCCGCAGCCGCTGGAGCGAGTACACGGAGATCCTCGAGCGGCAGCACGCGCGGCGCGTGGCGATCGAGGAACGCCTGCGGCTCACCCTGCGGTCCGGGGGACTGACCGTGGAGTACCAGCCCATCGAGCGCCTTGGTCAGCCGGGCTGGCTGGACGTCGAGGCACTGGCCCGCTGGGAGGACGCCGAACTCGGCTGCGTCTCACCGACCGAGTTCATTCCCGTCGCCGAGGAAGCTGGCCTGATGGGTCTGCTGGGCGAACAGGTCCTGCGCGCCGCGCTGACCCAGGTGCGCGGGTGGAGTCAGGTCACCGGGCATCCGGTCCGCGTGCACGTGAACGTCAGCGGCGGTGAGATGAAAACTCCCGACTTCGCCCTTCGCGTGGCGCGGATTCTGCGGGAAACCGGCTGTCAACCGTCGCAGCTGATCACGGAACTCACCGAATCCGAAGCGGTGGGGGACGTGCAGCCTGTCCTGCGGCAGCTGAAGGCCCTGCAGGCGCTGGGCGTCCGCATCGCGCTCGACGATTTCGGGACCGGCCACTCCAGCCTCAGCATGCTGGAGCAGTTGCCGGTGGACCTGGTGAAGATCGACCGGTCGTTCGTTCAGAACGTCGACGCGACCCCGCGCCGCCGCTCGCTGCTGAGCGCCATGCTGCGCATGGGAGAGGAACTCGGCGTGCAGGTGATCGTCGAGGGCGTCGAGACGGCCATCGAACGACAGGTCCTCGACGCGCTCGGCGTGCAGTTCGTGCAGGGCTATCAGGTGAGTCGACCGGTCCCGGCCGCCGGACTCATCGCCGGGCCACACGGCCTGACCCTCGCCCCGGAGATCCAGACGCTCTCCCGCAATAGCCGCAAGGCATGACCGGGCACCCGCCGGGCAGGGCGGGAGCAGCTCTACGAGTCGCTTTGCTCGGATTGAAGGGTCTTTGCAGCCCCTTTAATCGGAGTCCGTATGACGCCGCGGTCAGTCGGTGTCGCTGGCCTGCCCGCTCAGCAGGGCGCTGAGTTGCGCGAGCAGTTTCTCCGCGCGGGCACGCTGCCGGGCGTCAAGGCGCGTCACGGCGCGGCGGTCGCGCAGCTGCTGGGCCACCGTGACGAACACGTCCTGGGTGGGTTGTGCGGGTCCGCGCAGCATCTCACGCAGCGCCGCGACGGTCGCGCCGGCCGCGGCGGCTTCCAGCATGGCTTCCCGCAGGTCCGGGCGTTCGGCGCGGCCGATGACCAGGGCCTTGCGGTAGTCCAGTCCGGTGCGCACCGCTTCCTGCAGGTCCTCGGACAGGTTCAGCAGGGCGGCCCGGTTGCGGATGAACGAACGCCAGGATTCCCGGCCCAGCGCCCCGAAGGCGGCGTCCAGGCGTGCGATCAGTTCCGGCTCGGTGTCGGCATGCCGGTCCAGGGCGAACATGCGCGCGACCACGCCGTCTTCCGGAACGCCCAGCGTCACCGAGGCCACCTGCAGTTTGGCCCTGACCTCTTCCATGACGTTCAGATCCTCGCGTTGCAGGTTCTCGACGGCGGCCGCCAGCCGGGCCTCACTGTCGCTCAGGGTGCGGATCAGGACCGGCACCTCGGTCAGGCCGGCCTGACGGGCGGCGCGCCAGCGGCGTTCGCCGGCCACGATCTCGTAGCGACCGGACGCGGTCGGGCGGACCAGCAGGGGTTGCAGGACACCCTGTTCCCGGACACTGCGGGTCAGGTCTTCCAGGGCGTCCGGGTTGAAGTAGTAGCGGGGCTGGAATTCACCCGGGTCCAGCAGCGCGGTGCTGAGGCTGGTGGTGGCGGGCTGCGCGAGCGTGTCCACGCCGGCGACCAGTCCGCTCAGGCGCGCGCCGATGACGGGTCGGGTCTTGCGGGTCATGCCGGCGCCTCCTCGATCTGCACGTTCAGGCCGGCGGCCCGCGCGATTTCCGCCGTGACGCGCAGCACGTCGCGGTGAACAGGGGAGCCCGGCGCGTACACACCGACCGGCTGTCCGGCGCTGGCGCTGTCGTTCCAGACGGCGCCGCGGTCCGCGATGGGGCTGGCCAGCGGGTTCAGCAGGCCCTTCAGGGCGGTCAGGGCCTCGCGGTCGTGCGAGCGGCGGGCGTCGAAGAGGGTAGGCACGTACAGCGCGACCGTCAGGTCCGGCCGGAGCTTACGGTAGGTGGCCATGGCCTCGGCCAGTCCGGCCAGGGCGTTCATGCCTTTCTGGCGGGTGGGCACGGGCACGATCAGGTGGTCGGCAGCGAGGGCGCCCAGGATGGACAGCTGTCCGAGGCTGGGCGGGCTGTCGATCAGCACGGCGTCGTAGCGGTCCGACCACGTCCCGAGTGCCTGGCGCAGGTGCAGGTGCGCGCCGACGACGCCCATCATCTGTCCCTCCGCGAGGGCGAGCGAGACATCGCTGGGAATCAGGTCGAGTCCGTGGACATGAACAGGGGAGGGGAGGGCGTCACCGCGGGTGGCGGTGTCGTAGACGGTCTGTTCGCGCGTCACGCCGGTCACGCCCAGCCAGTCGGTCAGGTTCGCCTGAGGGTCGAGGTCGACCAGCAGCACGCGCTGCCCGGCGGCGGCGAGCGTGTAGCCGACGTCGCGGGTGAGACTGGACTTCATGACTCCGCCAGCGTGGTTGAAAAGCGTCAGGGTGCGCATTGCTGCGCAGCCTAGCGCGTCGGCAGCCCCTCTGTCGCCTGGAAGGGCGCTTCTGCTCGTCATGTGACGAGTGAGGAGGGGCCGGGGACTATCGGACAACTTGCGCCGTTTTTCTGAAAAGCGGCCTGACAGGCCGGCATTCAGTTTAATGTCGAACTAAATAATGCCGGTGCGGCATGCACCCCTCCGTCACTTCGGAGGGGAAAGAGCCATCAACCGGCGCGACCCGAAGAAACCTCCCCACGGTGGAGGCTCCATGTCGGAAAAAATACGCACCCGACAGATAGCAAGAGTTTTATTTGTCCCAGAGACTATTTTTCCACTATCGGACAACTTGCGCCGTTTCAGAGAGAGCCACTATCGGACAACTTGCGCCGTTGTAGAAATCCTGCCTTCCAGGACGACATTTTTTGCCGTGAATATCGTGTAGTGCCGACTATCGGACAACTTGCGCCGTTTCGGGTCAAACTATCGGACAACTTGCGCCGTTTTTATCCACAGGTATCGGACAACTTGCGCCGTTTGCAAAGTCCACCTATCGGACAACTTGCGCCAAAACTATCGGACAACTTGCGCCGTTCGCCTCCGGGTATCGGACAACTTGCGCCGAAAAAGGGCCTAAACTATCGGACAACTTGCGCCAAACTATCGGACAACTTGCGCCGTTTCACCCGAAAAATGCCGTGCAGCACGCGTCTGGGTCGGGCTCTTGTTGTTGACAACATATATTATTCTTTTAAGAGATTTAAACAAAAAGAAAAACAACAAACACACAGGGGGAATGGGCAGTGGCCGACAAGGGAATCAAACGCTTCGACGAACTCAACATCGCCCGGTTGAGTCTGATCAGCGTGCAGGAACGCATTCCGGCCGACTACCGGGACTGGAGCGTCGAGCTCGAGGACGGCGACCGCCGCTACCGCGTGACCTGTCAGGCCCTGCCCGAATACGGCGTCCCGCACGGCATAGACACCGACATCAGTGCCGCGCTGGTCAACCTGTACATCGACCAGGGATCACCGGCAGACGGCGCGGTGACCTGCACGCCGTACCAGCTGCTGCAGATGGCCGGACTGGACACCAGCGGCCGGTACTACGCCTCACTGGATGAAAGCCTGAAACGCCTGACCACCACGACGTATTTCATTTCCGAAGGGTGGCGCGACCATCCACGGGGCCGCTGGACGAACGTGAATTTCCGGTACATCGACCGCATCGAGTTCACCTCCGGGGAGGCCGAGAAGCTCGACGCGTCCAGCGTGCTGCGCATCACGTTGCCGCAGGAGATCTCGCGCAGCGTGCGCGCCGGGTACATCAAATCACTGGACCTGTCGTTCATGCAGACCCTCAAGCGCCCCCCGACACGGGCGCTGTACCGCCTGCTTGACGCCCAGCGCCGCGACCCGGAAAACCCGGACGCGGTGGCGATGGCCTACCAGGTGGGCCTGATGGAGTGGGCGGAGGCCTGCAAGATCGTGACCGACCGGCCCAGCATGGCGCAGCGCACCCTGGACGCCGCCCACGAGGAACTGATCGAGAAGGGCTTCCTGAAGAACGTCGAGTACCTGGGGCGCGGGAAGAAAAAGCTGCTGCAGTACACCTTCGGTGAGGCGTTCATTCCGCCGGATCCGGCCCTGCTGCAGGAACTCGCGGATCTGGGCGTCACGCAGACCCGCGCGCTGCAACTCGTGCGTGAGCACGGCGAGCAGACGGTGGACGACGCGGTCGTGCGCTGCAAGGCGATCCTGGCGGCGGGGTACAAGCCACGGTCAAAACCGGCCTTCTTCGTGGACGTTCTGAAGAACCCAGGCAAGTACCAGCTGCCCGAAGGGGTCTCTGAGTCCCGGAAAGGCACCAGCAAGGCGCAGCAGGCCAAGCTGCGCCCCTCGGGTCAGCCCAGCCTGTTCGAGGCCCCTTTACGGGCTTCTGAGGAAGAAGTAGACGCGGACGCCCTGCTGCGGGGCGAGCCGCGCGAGAAACAGGTCGAGGAAGTCATGCGCACCCTGACCTTCCTGCTGCGGAACGACCTCAAACTCCAGGAACTCGACACGCTGCGGCTGGCACTCGACGAGGGCCTGGAAGACCCGCTGGAGATCAAGGCCTGGGCCATCAAGGGCATCAGCGGCGGCCAGAAGAGCACCGTCGTGCGCGACCTGCGCACCCGTCTGGCCGTCAAGATGCAGGCACTCAGGGACCAGCCGCCGACGCCCGGGCACTGACACCCGGGTATTGATATCCGGGTACTGGCGCCGCCCAGCAGGGCCGGCGGCGCCCCACACGCGACGGGCTCCTGTCTGCTAGGCTGGCCGCACCTGAGGTAGGGGAAGTCCGGTGAGAATCCGGCGCTGTCGCGCAGCGGTATGCCAGTCAGTTCAACGGAACTCGATCATGGTGAGCCCGAATGCCTCTCAGGGAAGCCCGTTCACGCCGATTGCCGGTGTGTGCGTGGCACCTCTCGCCGTCAGAGGGCCGTGACATGAGTGATCCTGAACCCAGCCGTGGGGTTTCCCACGTGTGTTCCCGCTCTGGCCCCCGGCCGGAGCGGGTTTTTCATGCTGTGCGCCCGCTTCCGGCTGCCATCCCAGTACGCACTGGAGTTATCCGCCATGTCCCATCTGCTTTTCCGTCTGCGGCGCCCCTGCGCCGCCCTGCTGATCGCTGCCGTCATGGGCGCCACCCAGGGCGCTTCGGCCACCAGTTACCCGCTGACCGTCACCGACGACCTGGGCCGCAGCGTCACGCTGAAGACCCAGCCGCGCCGCATCGTGTCCATGCTGCCCAGCCACACCGAGACCCTGATCGCCATCGGCGCCGGCGCGCAGCTGATCGCGGTCGACCGGTTCAGCAACTACCCGAAGGCCGCCGTGGAGAAACTCCCGAAAGTCGGCAGCGCCTACCAGCCGAACATCGAGGCGATCGTGGCCCTGAAACCCGACCTGGTGCTGGCCGACGAGTCCAGCGGGTCGCGGCTGACCGAGAAGCTCGCGCAGGCGGGCCTGACCGTGTACGGCGGCACCGGGCAGACCTTCAACGAGGTGTTCGAGAAGATCGCCGTGATCGGCAGACTGACCAACCACGAGGCCGGAGCCACGCGGCTGGTCACGTCCATGCGCGCCGAGCTGAACACCCTGCAGGCCAGCGTGCTGCGCCTCCCGAAGGTCAGCACCTACTACGAGATCGACCCCAGCCCGTACTCGGTCGGGCCGAACTCGTTCATCGGAACGCTGATCGCCAGGGCGGGCGGGCAGACCATCGTGCCGGCCGCGCTGGGCGACTTCCCGAAACTCGACCCGGAACGGATCGTGAACAGCAACCCGCAGGTGATGATTGGCCTGAGCCTCGACGACGCCCGTCGGCGTCCCGGCTGGACCGGACTGCAGGCCGTGAAGGCGGGGCGGGTCTTTGCGCCCACGCCCGAGGAACGCGACGCCCTGAGCCGTCCGGGGCCGCGCCTGCCGGACGCGCTGCGCGCCCTGATCCGATTCATTCACCCGGAGGCCCTGAAGTGACGGCGGAACTAGACCCGGCTACCCGCGAGCGCCGCGAGAAGGCCATGGAGGAACTCGCGGCCGCCCGTGACGCCCACCGCAAGGCCGAGGGCGTCAGCCGGGGCCGCCGGGGGCTGCTGATCGTGAACACCGGGAACGGTAAGGGCAAGACCACCGCCGCGCTGGGCCTGATGCTGCGCGCCCACGGCCGGGGCCTGCGCGTACGGATGTTCCAGTTCCTGAAACACGAGAGCGCCAAATTCGGCGAGCACCGCACCCTGGACGTGCTGGGCCTGCCGTACGAGGGGCTGGGGGACGGATTCACGTGGCGCTCCAGGGACCTGGAGAACAGCGCCGCGATGGCCGCGCACGGCTGGTCGCTGGCCCGCGCCGCCATCGAGAGCGGCGAGCACGACCTGATCGTGCTGGACGAGTTCACGTACGCCCTGAAGTACGGCTGGGTGCCCTGGCCGGAGGTCGAGGTGGTCCTGCGGGCGCGTGACCCGCTGCTGCACGTGGTCGTCACCGGGCGGGACGCCCTGCCGGAACTGATCGCCCTGGCCGACACGGTCAGCGAGATCCGGCCCGTCAAGCACGCCTACGAGGCGGGCATCGGCGCGCAGACCGGCATCGAGTACTGATGCGCCCCATTCTGTTTCCCCCGGCCCCGGCGGCCGCGGGGCGTCCTGGAGGACTGCTGTGATCATCTGCATCGGGGCCGGACCCGGCCACCTGGATTTCCTGACGCGCGGCGGCGCGGACCTGATCGCCGGCGCGGACGTCGTCGCGGGTTTCGACGCGGTCGTGGACGTGGTGCGTCCGCTGCTGACCACCCAGACCGTGGTCACCATGGGGTACCGCGATCAGGTCGAGAAACTGGCCGGCGTGGCGGCGCTGCACCACGCCGGGAAGCGCTGCGTGGTCGTGTTCATGGGCGACGTGCACTTCAGTGGCTTTCAGTTCCTGGAGCGGGTCGAGACGGCCTGCGGTCACCCGGTCCAGACCCTGCCGGGCATCAGTTCCGCGCAGGTGCTCGCCAGCCGCGCGCGCGTGTGCTTCGACGAGACGACGTTCCTGACCTTCCACCGCCGGGGCGACATGGCCCCCTTCAAGGCGCACCTGCGCGACGTGCTGGCCGCCGGGCGTAACGCCATCGTGATTCCCCGCCCATGGGATTTTATGCCGGGCGACGTGGCGGCGTTCCTGCTGGGACGCGGCGTGAGCGGCGCGCACCGCGCGGAAGTCTGGGAGAACCTGACCCGCGCCGAGGCCACCTGGACCGGCACGCTGGGCGAACTGGAGGGCCGGGCCTTCAGCGACATGAGCATCCTGCTGATCCGCGCGCTGCGGCCCATGCCGACCGGCCTGGAGGGCGAGGTATGACACGGATTCCGTCTGTTTCGTTGACAACCCAGAACCACACTGGGTCGTCAACTCCACGACCGGAATCCGTTCCTCTCCCACTCTGCGGGGCAGCTCTACGAGTCGCATCCGCTCGGATTGAATGGTTTGTGCAAACCATTCAATCGGAGTCCGTATGACCTACGCCGTCGTCCTGGCCGCGCACGGCAGCCGCGACCCGGCCAGCAGCGCGCAGTTCGAGCAGCTCGCGGCGCTGGTGCGTTCCCTGGATCCGGGGCGGGTCATCACGCACGGGTACCTGGAATTCAACTCGCCCACGCTGGACGAGGCAGCCCGCGAGGCCGTGCGGGCCGGCGCGCGCGAGGTGGTGCTGGTGCCGGGCGTGCTGCTGGCCGCCACGCACGCCAAGAACGACCTGCCGGCCGAGGTGCAGGCCCTGCGCCTGGAATTCCCGGACGTGACCTTCCACTACGGCGCGGCGATGGACCTGCACCCGGCGCTGCTGGACGTGTGCCGCGAGCGGCTGGTGCAGGCCGAACAGACCGGCGGCGAGGTGCGCCGCGAACGCACGTTGCTGCTGGTCGTGGGGCGCGGCACGACCGACCCGGACGCGAACGGCGACGTGCATAAACTCGCCCGCTTCCTGGAAGAGGGCCTGGGGTACGGGGCGAGCAGCGTGTGCTTCAGCGGCACGGCGCAGCCGGACCTGAAGACCGGACTGGCCCGCGCCGCCCGCCTGGGCTTCGCGCGGGTGATCGTCATGCCGTACCTGCTGTTCGGGGGCGTGCTGGCCCGCCGGGTGGAGGAGGCGGTCGCGGCGGCCCGGCAGCGGTACCCGGACGTGGAGTTCCTGAGCACCCGGCCGCTGGGCGCGCACCCGAAGGTCGCGCAGGTGTTCCTGGAACGCGCCCGTGAGGGCGTGCAGGGGCAGGGCCACATGAACTGCTCGCTGTGCAAGTACCGCGTGCAGGTCGTGGGGTACGAGCATCAGGTGGGCGAGGTGCAGGTCGGGCATCACGGCGCGGCGCGCGGCCTGGACGCCCGCCAGCAGGAACCCGCCGCGCCCCGCGAGATTCCCGCGTACGTGCCGCACCCGATCGAGGCCGAGTCCTTCCGGATCATCGAGGAGCTGCGCGACTGGTCAGCGGTACCGGAGGCCGACCGCTACGCGGCGCAGCGGCTGGTGCACACGGCGGGCGACCCGGCGGTCGTGGACGAGTTGTTCTTCTCGCCCGGCGCGTGCGAGGCCGGGATCCGCGCGGTACTGCGCGGCCTGACGGTCGTGACCGACGTGACGATGGTCAGCAGCGGCCTCAAACGTGAGGTCCTGAAGACGCTGGACGTGCCGGTCTGGTGCGGTGTACACGACCCGGAAACGCACCTGCTGTCGCGTGAGGCGGGCATCACCCGTTCGGCGGCGGGTGTGCGGCGGGCCTTCGAGCGGTTCGGGAACGACTGCATCCTGGCGATCGGGGACGCGCCCACCGCGATCTTCGAGGCCAACCGCCTGATCCGCGAGCGGCACTGGCGGCCCGCGCTGGTGATCGGCCTGCCTGTGGGCTTCGTGGGTACCCGTGAGAGCAAGGCGGCCCTGCGCGCCTGCCTGAGCGTGCCGCGCATCACGAACGCCGGCACGCGCGGCGGGAGTCCCTGGGCCAGCAGCGTGGTGAACGCCCTGATGATCCAGGCGCAGAACCGATTGGCGCAGAACCGATTGGAGCAGAACCGACTGGCGCAGAACGGACTGACCCAGACCAGTCCGCCCGCCGCACCGGTGCGGGACGCGTGAGCCTGAGCGTGACGCCGCCCGCCAGACTGGACCTGAGCGTGCCCGCCGGCAACGGCCTGCGGCGCGGCTTTACGACCGGCAGCGCGGCCACGGCGGCCCTGAAGGCGGCGCTGCTGTGCCTGCGCGGCCGGACGGCGCGTGTGGTGGACATCACGCTGCCCGGCGGGGAACTGCTGGCCGTGGAGGTCCGGGCCGCGCGTCTCACCGACGCCGGGGCGTACGCGGAGGTCGTGAAGGACGGCGGGGACGACCCGGACGCCACGCACGGCGCGGTGATCTGGGTGCGCGTGACGCCGCAGGACTCGCCGGTCATGTCCTTTCACGCCGGGGAGGGCGTGGGGACCGTCACCGCGCCCGGCATTCGCGTGCCGGTGGGCGAGGCGGCCATCAATCCCGGTCCGCGCGGCATGCTGCGCGCGGCGGCGCACGAGGTCGCGGGGCACGAGGCCTTCGCGGTCACGGTGGGCTGCGTGGACGGCGAGCAGATCGCGCGCCGGACCTTCAATCCGCGCCTGGGGATCGTGGGCGGCATCAGCATCCTGGGAACGACCGGCGTGGTGGAACCCATGAGTCTGGAGGCGTACATGGCGTCGGTGGAGGTGTACGTGCGCGTGGCCGTGCACGCCCGCCCGGCGGCGCTGGTGTTCACGCCGGGCAAGCTGGGCCGTGACTTCGCGCGGGACACCCTGGGCGTGCCGCCGCTGGCGGTCGT
Source organism: Deinococcus sp. LM3 (assembly GCF_002017875.1). Lineage (NCBI taxonomy): Bacteria > Thermotogati > Deinococcota > Deinococci > Deinococcales > Deinococcaceae > Deinococcus > Deinococcus sp. LM3. Next base: position 365,220 of record NZ_MUFV01000002.1, read on the forward strand.
GCAGATGGGCAACTTCGTGGGCGCCGCGCTGGACGCCCTGCAGGACGCCCTGGAGGAGCAGGCGCGCGTGGACGGCCCACAGGTGGCTGCGCCGCCGCTGCTGGTGGCCGGGCATCCGGGGAAGCTGGCCAAGGTGCTGAACGGCGACTGGAACACCCACAGCGCCCACAGCGGCATGGCCATGAACGCCGTCGCCCGCGTGGCGGCCCGTCTGGGCCTGCCGGGCGCGCTGGTCGGCGCCCTGCACGCGGCGAACACCGTGGACGCCTGCGTGGACCTGCTGGCCGGAACCGTTCAGGACGGGCCGGATCAGGGCGGAGCAGACCTGGGCCGCGCCGTCTGGGCCGCCGTGGCCCGCGACGTGGCCGCCTGCTTGCACGGGCGCGCGCCGCTGCTGCCGGGTGTGCGCGTGGCGCTGTTCGCGCTGGACGGCCGCCCGCTGGCCGACGAGTCCACACCTGCCGCCTTCCCTCCCGACCCTCTTTTCAGCCCGCATTCAGACGGAGGAACCCCATGACCACACACATCACTTCCCCCACCGCTCCCGGCTGGTTCGCCGGGCTGGGCGTCGGGCCGGGCCAGCCGGGCCTGCTGCCGGTCGCGTCGCTGGACGTGCTGCGCGGCGCGGACGTCATCTACGCGCCGCGCTCGCGGGTGTCGCAGGCGTCCGTGGCGCTGGAGGCCCTGCGCGACCTGGACTTCCCGGCCGGGCGCGTGCAGGAGGTCGAGTTCCTGATGGACGGCGACGACGACCGCATCGGCGGGCATTACGCCGCGCTGGCCGAGCAGATCGCCGGGCAGCAGCGTCAGGGGCTGAACGTCGCGTACCTGACCATCGGGGACGCCATGACGTACTCCACGCTGGGCTACCTGGTGGGTGCGCTGCGCCGCGCCGCGCCGGACCTGCCGCGCCGGGTGCTGCCGGGCGTCACCAGTTACGCCGCCGCCGCCGCCCTGACCGGCTTCGCGCTCGGCGAGGGCCGCGAGCGGGTGCTGATCCTGCCCTGCCCGGACGACCTGGCCCAGTTGCGGGCCGATATCGCCTCGCACGACGTGGTCGTCCTGATGAAGGTCGGGCGTCGCCTGCCGGTCGTGCTGGACCTGCTCTCGGAACTGGACCTGCTGGAACACTGCGCCCTGGCGCACCGCCTGGGCCTGGACGGCGAGGTGATCCTGCCGAGCCTGGAATCGCTGCGCAGCGACACCCTGCCGGATGGCCCGGACGCGGCGCGGCTGGGGTACCTGAGCGTGCTGCTGATCCGGGGCGCGCGGCAGCGGAGGTTCGCGTGAAGGTGTACTTCATCGGGGCGGGCCCCGGCGCGCCGGACCTGATCACGCTGCGCGGCGCGCGGCGGCTGGCCGAGTGCCCGCTGGTCATGTACGCCGGGTCGCTGGTGCCGGAGGCGGTGCTGGAGCACGCCCACCCGGACGCCGAGTGCGTGAACACTGCGCCGCTGAACCTGGACGAGCAGGTGGCGCTCTACCGCCGCGCGCAGGCCCAGGGGCTGGACGTGGCGCGCGTGCACAGCGGCGACCCGGCCATCTACGGCGCGACCGCCGAGCAGATGCGCGCCCTGCGCTCCCTGGGTATCGCGTACGAGGTCGTGCCGGGCGTGAGTTCCTTCACGGCCAGCGCGGCGGTGCTGGGCGCGGAACTGACCCGGCCTGGGGTCACGCAGACCGTGATCCTGACCCGCGCGTCGGGCCGGGCCAGTCCGGTGCCGGACGCCGAGAACCTGCGCGGCCTCGCGGCGCACCGCGCCAGCCTGTGCGTGTTCCTGGGCGGGCGGCAACTGCCGCAGATCGTGACCGAGCTGCTGGAAGCCTACCCGCCGCACACGCCGGCCGCGCTGGTGCAGCGGGCCTCGCAACCCGACGAGCGGCGGCACGAGGCGACGCTGGGCACCCTGCTGACGGACCTGACCCTGAGCGACTGGGCGCTGACGACCATGCTGCTGGTCAGCCCCGCGCTGGGCGACCCCGGCGAGCTGACCGAACCGAGCCGCCTGTACGACCCCGCCTACGCGCACCGCTTCCGCCGCGCGGCGGACGGCACGGACTCTTGACCGCCCCGCTGGACAGGGGTCTGCCGGACAGCAGCCCGCCGGACGTGGGCATCTGGCCGGTGCAGGCGGGCGCGTGGGCGCTGGCCGGCACACTGGAACGCGCGCTGACGGCGGCGGGTCGCCGCGTGACTGTGTACCGCCCCTGGACGCTGGGCCGCCAGCAGGACGCCTTCCGCGCCGCGTACCCCGGCGCGCGGGCCTGGGTGCTGATCGGCGCGGCCGGGATCGCCGTGCGCTTCCTGTCGGGCCTGCCGCGTGACAAGACCCGCGACCCGGCCGTGCTGGTCCTCGACGACGCTGCCCGGCACGTCATTCCCATCCTGGGCGGGCACGAGGGAGGCGGGAACGCCCTGGCGTACGCGGTCGCGCGGGCCTGCGGGGCCGCGCCGGTCATCACGACCGCCAGCGAGGCCGCCCGGCCCCTGACGCTGGGCGTCGGCTGCCGCCGTGGCGTGCCCGAGGGCCGCATCGCCGCCGCCGTGACGCAGGCCCTGACCCAGGCCGGGTACGCGCTGGGCGACGTGCGCGAGGTCGCCACCGTGGACCTGAAGGCGGACGAACCCGGCCTGAACGCCTTCTGCGACCGGCACGCGCTGCCGCTGCGGATCATCGCGCACGCCGACGTGCAGGCGCGGCCCTTCGTGACCCGCCCCAGCGAGTGGGTGCAGCGCAGCGTGGGCCTGTCCGGCGTCAGTGAACCCTGCGCCCTGATCGCCAGTCCACGCGGTGAGCTGCTGTTCCCCCGCCTCGCGCTGGGCGGCGTGACCGTCGCCGTCGTCCGCGACCGGCCTCCGCACGCCTGCCCGGACGCCCCTCCCGCCCCGTCCTCTTCCCGACCCCCGGAGGCCACCGCATGACCCCATCCGCCCACCCTGAATCCACCCATCCCACATCCGCTGATCTGCACCCGACCTCCCCGCGACCGGGCGGGCACCTGAGTCTGGTGTCGGTCGGGCCGGGCGACCTGAACCTCGTGCCGCAGCGCGCCCGCGAGGCCCTGATGCGCGCCGACGTGATCGTCGCCTACGACCTGTACCTGCGCTGGGTCGCGCCGCTGCTCGACCCGGCCCGGCAGGAGATCGTCACGCTGCCCCTGACGCAGGAAAAGCAGCGCGCGCAGGTCGCCATCGAGCGGGCCGCCGCCGGGCAGCGGACGGCGCTGGTCAGCAGCGGCGACATCGGCATCTACGCCATGGCCGGACTGGTGTTCGAGGACCTGCCGGACCCCACGCCGTTCACGGTGGAGGTCATTCCCGGCATCACGAGCGCCACCGCCTGCGCCAGCCTGCTCGGGTCGCCGCTCACGCACGATTTCGCCACCCTGAGCCTCTCGGACCTGCTGTGCCCCTGGGAGTGGATCGAGCACCGCGCCTCGCACATCGCGCAGGCGGACCTGTCGTGCGTGCTGTACAACGTGCAGAGCCGCGCCCGGCAGGAGGGCGTGTACCGCGTGCTGCGCCTGATGCTGGCGCACAAACGCCCGGACACCGTGTGCGGCGTGGTCCGCAACGCCTACCGCGAGGATCAGGAGGTGCGGGTCACGACCCTGCAGGCGCTGCTGGACGACCGCTTCGACATGCTGACCACGGTCGTGATCGGCAACCGCTTCACGCAGCGGCGCGGCCCGTGGATGTTCACGCCGCGCGGCTACAACGCCTGGGAGGCGGACCGCGACGCACCCGCCGCAGGAACCCCGGCCCCGGAACTCCCGGCTCCTGCCCCCGCTGAAGCCTCGCCGGAACACGCGGGCCGCGTGTGGGTGTTCGCGGGCACCTCGGACGGCAGCGCCCTGGCGCAGGCCATCGCCGGGGACGGCCTGCCGGTCACGCTGAGTGTCGCCACGTCCCTGGGGGCCAGCGTCGCCCCGCAGCATCCGGGCGTGCAGCTGTACGGCGGCCCGGCGGGCGTGCAGGCGCGGCGGCTGGCCCTGCGCGGCGCGCGCGCCGTCGTGGACGCCACGCACCCGTACGCGCAGGCCATCACCGCGCAGCTGCGTGACCTGTGCGCGCAGCTGCGCGTGCCGTACCTGCGGCTGGAACGCCCGTCCAGCCTGGAACCGGACCCGGCGGGCCTGGACGGCCTGAGCGTCGTGGACGACCTGAACGCGGCCGCCGCCCAGGCCGCCGCGCGGGGCGGGCCGGTGTTCCTGGCGACCGGCAGCCGCGACCTGGAAGCCTTCTGGACCGCATTCCTGGCGGCGGGCGGCCAGGGCGCTCAGGTGTTCGTGCGCCTGACCCCGCAGCCGGACGTGCTGGCCCGCGCGCTGGCGCTGGGTGTGCCCGCCCGGAACGTGAGCGCCCTGATCGGCCCGTTTACCCGCGAGTTCAACGAGGCGCAGTGGCGCGCGCAGGGCGTCCGGACCGTCATCACCCGCGACGGCGGCGACGAGGGCGGCTTCGACGCCAAACGCCTCGCCGCGCGCGCCCTGGACGCGCACCTGATCGTGCTGCGCCGCCCCGCGCCCGTGCCCGGCGCCTTTTCTGACCCGCAGGCGCTGCGCCGCGCCCTGCTCGACCTTCCGGCCCTTCCTGACCTTCCGGTCCAGTCCGGCCCGGCCCCCCTGGAGACCGCATGAACCTTCCCGATACTACCTTCCGCACGCCCGTCACGCTGATGTCCGGTTTCCTGGGCAGCGGCAAGACCACCCTGCTGAACAACCTGCTGCGCCAGACGCACGACCGCACGCTGGCCGTGATCGTGAACGAGTTCGGGGAGGTCAGCATCGACGGGGCGTTGCTGCGCACCCGCGAGGACGGCGTGGAACTGTTCGACGTGAGTGGCGGCCTGCTCGCCTACGGCGGCGACGACGACGCCTTCCGCCGCACGCTGCGCGCCCTGCTGGACCGGCGGCACACCTTCGATCACGTGCTGATCGAGACGAGCGGACTGGCCGCCCCGACCGCCGTGATGGTCGCCCTGCAATCCCCCGACTTCGCCGACGCCTTCACGCTGGACGCCACGCTGGTCGTCGTGGACACGCCGCTGCTGCTGGAGGGCGCCTTCGACCCGGACCGCCCGGACCAGACGGTCAGTGCGGAACTGGCCCGCAGCGCCGCGCAGGTGTTCGACGCGCAGCTGGAATTCGCGGACGTGGCGATCCTGAACAAGATCGGCGGCCTCAGCGACGCGCAGCTGCTGCAGGCCGAGGCGGACGTGCGGCACCGCGCGCCGCGCGTGCGCTTCCTGGAACTGGCGCACGACGCGCGGCTGGACACGCAGCTCACGCTGGGCCTGAACCTGCACGGCGCCCGCCGCGCCGCCCACCACGCGCCGGTCAGCGGCGCGCCCGGCGACCTGAGCGGCCCGCTGCACGATCACACCGGCCTGGACGGGCACTCGCACGGCGACCTGGACGCCCACGTGCACAGCCTGAGCACGCACCAGCACTTTCATGAGCACGATCCGGGCTGGCAGTCGTTCCGGCTGACCGGCGCGGGCGCGCAGGACCCGCAGGCGCTGGCGACGGCCGTGCGGAACGTGGCGCGGGTGTTCCCGGTGCTGCGCGTCAAGGGCTTCGTGACCGACGCGGCCGGGCAACGGCACGCCTTGCAGGCGGTGCGCTCGCGGGTGGACCTGACGCCCGCCCCGGCGCGGGCGGACGCGCCGAACGAACTGGTGTTCATCGGGTACCACGTGAGTCGCAAGAAGGTCACGGAGGCGCTGGGCCGGGCCGTGCCGCAGCGGTGGGAGTGATGGGCGGGATGGACGCCCCGCCCGCCCCCGCGCCGCTGCCCGCCGTTCCCGGCGGCCTGAGCGCCCGGCACAGCGTGCGCCGCTCCGCGCCGTTCCTGCTGGCCGTGCTGGCGCTGCACGCGGCGGGCCTGACCCTGCTCGCGCTGTCCGCGCCGGGTCAACCGCTGCTGTGGGGCCTGGGCCTGAGCGCGTACCTGCTGGGCGTGCGGCACGCCTGGGACGCCGACCACATCGCCGTGATCGACAACACCGTCCGCCGGCTGCTGACGCTGGGCCGCCCCGCGTACGGCGTGGGGCTGTACTTCAGCCTGGGGCACTCGGCGGTGGTGCTGCTGATGGCGGTCGCGGCGGCCCTGATCGGCGCGGCGCTGCTGGGCGCGCAGGACCAGCTCGGCACGTTCGGCGGGTGGGTGGGGCCGTTCGTGGCGGGCGCGTACCTGCTGGTCGTGGCGACCCTGAACCTGCGGGCCACGGCGAGGCTGCTGCGCGGCGCCCCCGAAACGCACGGCGCGCACCATCACGGCGGCCCGCTGGCCCGCCTGATCGCGCCGCTGACCCGCCTGATCACCCGCCCGTGGCAGGTCATGCCGCTGGGCTTCCTGATGGGCCTGGGCTTCGACACGGCCAGCGAGATCGCGCTGCTGGCCCTGGCCGGGCAGGCCGGGCAGCAGAGCCTGGGCTGGGCGGGCATCCTGGCGCTGCCGCTGCTGTTCGGGGCGGGCATGACGCTGTTCGACACCCTGAACGGCGCGTTCATGACCCACGCGTACGGCTGGGCACTCGACCGGCCCGGCGCGCGGCGCACCTACAACCTGCTGGTCACCGGCCTGTCGGGTCTGGTGGCGCTGGTCGTGGGCGTGGTCACGCTGGGCGCCTGGGCGGCCGAACACTTCCCGGCGCTCTCGGGTCTGCGGAGCCTGGAGGCGCTGGACCTCGCGCCGCTGGGCTTCGGCCTGACCGGCGCGGCGGGCCTGCTGTTCCTGGCGGCCGTGCTGCGCCGCCGACTGACGGGCGCGGCGTGACGGTCCCTGCTGCCATGCCCGCGCCTGCGCCGGTCAGCGTGCAGGACCGCGCGGCCCTGTGGCGGGTCATGGAGGCCCGCCGCGACCACCGGCACTTCCGGCCCGACCCGGTCCCGCCCGAGCTGCTGGCGCGCGTGCTGGACGCCTTCCGCGTGGCCCCCAGCGTGGGCCTGAGCCAGCCGTGGCAGGTGACGGTGATCCGCGACCCGGCCCGCCGGGCGCAGGTGCACGCCAGTTTCGCGCAGGTCCGCGCCCGCGAACGCCTGACCTTCAGCGGCGAGCGAAGGGACCTGTACGACACCCTGAAACTCGAGGGCGTCCTGGACGCGCCGCTGGGCCTGCTGGTCAGCCTCGACCCGCCAGACGGCCCGGTGCTGGGGACCGGCGGCCTGGGCGGCATGCTGGAGGCCAGCGTCGCCTGCGCGGTCACGCTGGCGTGGCTGGCCGCCACCGCCGAGGGCCTAGGCCTGGGCTGGCTGAGCCTCGTGGACGGCGGGGACCTGGGCGAGCGGCTGGACCTGCCGCCCGGCACGCGCCCGCTGGCGTACCTGTGCCTGGGCTGGCCGGCCCTGACCCTGGACGCCCCGCTGCTGGAAACGACCGGCTGGGCGCGCCGAGCGCCGCTGCGCGTGCACGACACGGACGTGACGCCGTGACCCGCCGCGTAGCAGCGCGCGAACGCGTGACCCGCGCCGACGGCCGCACCATCAACGTCGCCCGGCGGCGCGGTCACCTGAGCTATTGCTTTCACGGCTGCTGCTGCGGCCGCACCGACAAGGGCTACCCGGCCGCGCCCGCCGACGTGTACAAGGACGAGTGGGTGCGCCGCCGCCTGCGCAACACGCTGCACCTGACCAAGAGTGGCTGCCTGGGGCCGTGCTCGCTGGCGAACGTGGCGCACCTGGTGTTCGACGGGCACGACCTGTGGTTCCACTCGGTGAACGACGCGTGGCTGGTCCGCGCGATCTTCGACCATATCGAGGCGATGATCCGCGCCGACCGCTTCCTGCCGCTGCCGCCGGAGCTGATCGAGTACGCCTTCAACTACTACACCTGGGACGCCACGCAGCCCCTCCCGATGCACCCGGACGTGAAGGCGGGGGCGGAGACGGCAGGGGAGACCCCGCCCGACGCGGCGGCCCTGAGCGGCGTGGCGTTCCTGACGCACGCGGACACCGACCTGCTGAACCTGCGCGCCGCGCGCGACACCCTCCCGGCCGATTTCGGCCCGGTGACCGGCGTGGCGCTGGGCAGCGTGCGCGGCGAGGAGCAGATGCAATCACTGCTCTCAGGCGCAGTCGGCGAGGCGCAGGTCGTGCTGGTGCGCGTTCACGGGCGCTTCGAGGCGGTGCCCGGCGCGGCGCGTCTGCTGGCGCACGCCCGGACGCGCGGGCAGCGGCTGCTGCTGGTCAGCGGCACGAACGAACCCGACCCGGAACTCGCGGCGCTGAGCCTCGCGCCGCTGCCGGTGCTGGACACCGCCCGCGCGTACCTCGCGGCGAGCGGCTGGCCGAACCTGCGCGAACTGCTGCTGAGCGTCTCGGATTCGCTGCGCCTGACCGCGTACGGCGCGCAGCCCCCGCAGGCGCTGGCGCTGCACGGCGTGTACCACCCGGACCTCCCGGAAGGCCTGGACGCCCCGCAGGCGCTGGCCGAGTGGGAACGCCGGCGCGGCGCGGCCACCCCGCGCCGCCCGGCGGTGGGCATCCTGCTGTACCGCGCGCACGCCCTGAGCGGCAACACGGACTTCATCGACGCGCTCGTCACGGCGCTCGACGACGCCGGGGCGGACGCCCTGCCGGTCTTCACGACCAGCCTGCGCGACACCGACGAACGCGGCGACCCGCACGCCCTGGCGCTGCTGCGCGGCCAGGACGGGCCGCGCGTGGACGCCGTGATCAGCACCCTGAGTTTCGCCATGACCGAGGTTCAGGGAGGAGCGGTCACGCCCGCCGGGGAGGCCGTGGGCGCCTTCGCGCGGCTGGGCGTGCCGGTCGTGCAGGGCCTCACGACCGGCGGGCCGCGCGGTCCCTGGGCGACCAGTGCGCGCGGCCTGAACCCGCTGGACACCGCCATGAACGTGGCCCTGCCGGAATTCGACGGGCGGCTGATCAGCGTGCCCTTCGCCTTCAAGGAACGCGTCGGTGACGGCGCGGGCGACGCGGCGGCCCGGCTGGTCGCGGACCCGGAACGCGCCGAGCGCGTGGCGGGCATCGCCGTGCGGCTCGCGCGGCTGCGGCACGTCCCGAACAGCGAGAAACGCGTGGCGTTCGTGTTCACCAACTCGACGGCGAAGGCGTCGCAGGTGGGGAACGCCGTGGGCCTCGACTCGGCCGCGTCGCTGCTGGGCGTGCTGCGCGCCCTGCGGGACGACGGGTACGACGTGGGCACCCTGCCCGCGACCTCCGACGAACTGATGCACGCGCTGCTGGACCGCGCCACGTACGACACCACCCTGCTGACCCCCGCGCAGCTGGAACGCGCGGTCCTGGTGCCACGCGAGCGGTACGCCGCGTGGTTCGCGGACCTGCCGGACGCGCAGCAGCGCCGCATGCGCCAGCAGTGGGGCGACCCGCCCGGACAGGCGTACCTGAGCGGGACCTCGCTGGCGCTGGCGGGGTTGCACTTCGGGAAGATGTTCGTGGCGCTGCAACCCCCGCGCGGGTACGGCATGGACCCGGACGCCATCTACCACACGCCGGACCTGCCGCCCACCCACCACTACCACGCGCTGTACCGCTGGCTGCGCGAGCCCCCCGCCGCCGGGGGCTTCGGCGCGCACGCGCTCGTGCATGTCGGCAAGCACGGCACGCTGGAATGGCTGCCCGGCAAGGGCGTCGGCCTGAGCGCCGCGTGCTTCCCGGACAGCCTGCTGGGCGACCTGCCGCTGTTTTACCCCTTCGTCATCAACGATCCGGGCGAGGGCACGCAGGCCAAACGGCGCGCGCACGCCACCATCCTCGACCACCTGCCGCCCCCCCTGACCCGCGCGGACACCTACGGCCCGCTGGCCGAACTGGCCGCGCTGGTCGACGAGTACTACCAGCTGGAACTCCTCGACCCGTCCAAGCTGCCGCTGCTGCAGGGGCAGATCTGGGACCTCGTGCAGCGCAGCGACCTGGGCACTGACCTGGGCACCCTGCTGCGCCGCGACCACGGCGACCACGTACACGAATGGGACGACGAATTCACCGAGGACGGCGTGCCCGTCACGCTCAGCGAGATGAACGGCCCGGACGTCGCGCACCTGCTCGAGGACATCGACGGGTACCTGTGCGAACTGGGCCGCGCGCAGATCCGGGGCGGCCTGCACGTCCTGGGCCAGCCGCCACGCGGCGAGGCGCTGCCCGAGATGCTGGTCGCCCTGACACGCCTGCCGAACGCGGGCGTGCCGGGCCTGCACGCCGGACTGGCCGGCGCGCTCGGTCTGAACCTGGGCGGCCTGCTCGACCGGCCCGGCGCGCGCCTGGACGCACCCGCCCGGCTGGGCGAACTGGCGGGCCGGCCCGTTCAGACGAACGGGGACGCGCTGGAACTGCTCGACGAACTGGCCCTGCACCTGTACCAGCTGCTCGCCGGGCGTGACTTCGACCCGGCCAGCATTCCCGAGGTGCTGGCCCTCACGCTCGGGAATGTCGGCGACCACGGCCCGCTGACCGCCACCCTGACGTACGCCTGCCGGGAACTGTGCCCGAACCTGGACGCCACCACCGACGAGATCCGGCACCTCCTGGCGGGCCTCGCCGGGCGGTACGTGCCGGCCGGGCCGAGCGGCGCCCCGTCACGCGGGCAGGCGCACATCCTGCCCACCGGACGGAACTTCTACGCGGTCGACCCGCGCGCCGTGCCGTCCCCCGCCGCCTGGACGGTCGGCAGCGGACTGGCCCGCGAGGTCCTCGCCCGCCACCAGCAGGAGACCGGCGCCCCGCCGCAGCGCGTGGCGATCAGCGTGTGGGGGACGAGCAACATGCGCACCCAGGGGGACGACATCGCGCAGATTCTGGCCCTGATCGGCGCGCGGCCCCGCTGGCACGCCCAGAGCCGCCGCGTGGAGGGCGTGGACCTGATCCCGCTGGCGGAACTCGGGCGGCCCCGCGTGGACGTGACGGTGCGCATCAGCGGGTTTTTCCGGGACGCCTTCCCGCACGTGATCACCCTGATCGACGACGCCGTGCAGGCCGCCATGCACGCCGACGAACCGGAGGACCAGAACCCGCTGCGCCGCCAGTACCTCGCGGACCTCGCCGGGCGACTCGCGGACCTGCCACCCGACCAGGCCGCCGCCCGCGCCGCGTACCGCGTGTTCGGCAGTGCGCCCGGCACGTACGGCGCCGGGATTCTCGACCTGATCAACGAGGGCAACTGGACCGGCGACGGCGACTTCACCCGCACCTTCGTGAACTGGGGCGGGTACGCCTACACCGCTGCCGAGCACGGCACCGACGCCCGCGACGACTTCCGCGCCCGGCTGGGCGGCACGCAACTCGTGCTGCACAACCAGGACAACCGCGAGCACGACATCCTCGACAGTGACGACTACCTGCAGTTCTTCGGCGGCATGATCGCCTCGGTGCGGCACCTGAGCGGCACGCAACCCCTGCGGTACTTCGGGGATACCTCCAACCCCGAACGGGCCCGCGTGCGCGACCTGGGCGAGGAGACCCTGCGCGTGTACCGCTCGCGGGTCGTGAATCCCAAGTGGCTGAGCGGCATCCGCGCGCACGGCTACAAGGGCGGCCTGGAGCAGACGGCCACCGTGGACTACCTGTTCGGCCTGGACGCCACCGCGCAGGTCGCGCACGACTTCATGTACGAGGGCGTGGCGCAGGCCTACGCGCTGGACCCGGAGAACCAGGCGTTCCTGCGCCGCTCTAATCCCTGGGCCCTGCAGGCGATCACCACCCGCCTGCTGGAAGCGCAGGGCCGGGGCCTGTGGAACCCGCAGCCGGAGACCCTGCACGACCTGCAGAACCTGCTGGTCGAGAGCGAGGGCCTGCTGGAGGAACGCGGCGAGACGGCCCGCCCCAGCGGAGGCGGCGCGTGAGCCGCGTCACCCTGAACCGCCCCGGATGGACTAAGCTTAGTCCATGCCGGAGACTGTCAACATCCACGCTGCCAAGACGCAACTGTCCCGCCTCGTGGACCGCGCCCACGCCGGCGAGGAGATCATTCTCGCCAAGGCCGGAAAACCCTACGCCCGGCTGGTGCCACTGGCGCCCGCCGCTGCGCGTGAACTCGGCTTCCTGGCCGGAACCGTTCAGGTCGGCGCGGCCTTCGCGCACGAATCCCTGCGCCCACTGTCCGCCGAGGAACAGGCGGACTGGGAGTGAACCTGCTGCTCGACACCCACATCCTGCTGTGGGCGACCCTCCAGCCGGCGCTGCTGCCGGACGCGTGGCAGACCACGCTGCTCGATTCCCGCAACCGGTTGCTCCTGAGCGCCGCGACCGCCTGGGAACTCTCCATCAAACACCGCAGTGGCCGCCTCCCGGAAGCCGCCCCGCTGCTGCTGGATTTCCACGCGGTCGCCGCACGACTCGGAGCCGAGGTGATCGACATCTCCCCGGCCCACGCGGTGCGCGCCGGAGCGCTCGACTGGGATCACCGCGACCCCTTCGACCGCCTGCTGGTCGCGCAGGCCATCGAGCACGGGCTCACGCTGATGACGGTGGATGCCAGCATCACAGCCTACGCCCACGCCCCGGTCCTGCCGCCCCCCTGAGCCGTTTCAAGAGGGCTGCGTGACCCCCTCCGGACCCCTTCCGGAAGTCGCGCCGCTGTTCCCGCTGTCGGCGGTGGCGCACCAGCCGGACCTGACGCTGGCGCTGAGCCTGCTGGCCGTGTCGCCCGCGCTGGGCGGCCTGCTGATCCGGGGCGACCGGGGCGCGGCGAAAAGCACGTCTGCGCGTGCGCTGGCGGCCCTGCTTCCAGCGCACGCGGAGGGGCTTCCGGCGCACGGGAAGGGCGCGGCCCCGTTCGTGAACCTGCCACTCGGGGCGGGCGAGGAGCGCGTGGTGGGCACACTGGACCTCGACGCGGCCCTGCGGGGCGAGGCGCGCCTGAAACCGGGCCTGATCGCGCAGGCGCACGGGGGCGTGCTGTACATCGACGAGGTGAACCTGCTGCCGGATCATCTGGTGGACGTGCTGCTGGACGCCGCCGCGATGGGCGTTCACCGCGTGGAACGCGACGGCCTGAGCGTGACTGCGCCCGCCCGGTTCGCGCTGGTGGGCAGCATGAACCCCGAGGAGGGCAGCCTGCGCCCGCAGTTCCTGGACCGCTTCGGGCTGTGCGTGGACGTGCAGGCGCCCACCGCGCCGGGCGAGCGGGCCGAGATCGTACGCCGCCGCCTCGCCTTCGACGCCGACCCCGCCGCGTTCACGCGCAGCTGGGCCGGGGCAGAGGCGGACCTGCATGCCCGGCTGGGCGCGGCGCGCGGTCGGCTCGCGCAGGTGACCGTCCCGGACGCGCTGCTGATCCGCATTGCCGATCACGCGGCGGCCGCCGGCGTGCGCAGCCTGCGCGCGGATCTGGTGCTGTACCGCGCCGCCTGCGCCCTGGCCGCGCTGGAGGGCCGCACGGCGGTCACGGCGGCCGACGTAGACCGCGCTGCGCCGCTGGTCCTCACGCACCGCCGGGCGCCGCACGCGCCGGACCTGCCGCCCCCGCCCCCACCGCCCACCGAACCGCCGCAGCCTCCGGCCGACCCACCGGGCGACGCCCCGGACGGTGAGGCCCCCCCGGAAGCCGGGAACGAGTCGCCGCACACGTCGGACGCTCCGGACGGGGGAGACCACCTGCCGCCCGCTGGCGACCCGCCGGGCGAGGTGTTCGCTCCCGTGTCCGCGCACGTCACCCTGCCGCCTGCTGGTGGGGCGCGTGGTGCGGGCCGCGCCGGGCGACCCCGCGTGACCGGCAGTCGCCCGGACGCGAACCCGGCGCAGCTGGCCCTGCCGGACTCGCTGCGCGCCGCCCTGATCCGCGCGGGCCTGAGCGGCGAGGGGGGTCCGGACAGGCCCGCCCTGACCCGCGCGGACCTGCGCGCCCCCATCCTGGCCCCGCAGGAGGGCCGCCGGGTACTGTTCGTCGCGGACGCCAGCGGCAGCGTCGGCGCGTCCGGACGGATGGGCGCCGTCAAGGGCGCGCTGCTGGACGCCCTGGGCGGGCAGGGTCACGCCGACCGCGCGGCCCTGATCACCTTCCGGGGCGTGGGCGCCACGCTGCTGCTCGACTGGACCGCCGACGCCGGGGCGGCCGCGCGGGCCGTGGAGGCCGCGCCCACCGGGGGCCGCACGCCGCTCACGCAGGCGCTGCGGCTGGCCCGCGTGACCCTGGACGCGGGGCGCGGCGCGCAGCTGGTGCTGTTCACGGACGGCCGCGCGAACGTGCCCACGCAGCCCGGCGCGGACCCCTGGGCCGAGGCACTTGATGCTGCCCGCGCCCTGCGGGGCGTGCCCGCGCTGGTCGTGGATACCGAGGCGGGCCGCGTGCGACTGGGCCGCGCCGCGCAACTGGCCCGCGCGATGGGCGCCGACCTCGCGCCCCTGCACCTGCCTGAACATCACCCTGACCCTTCCCTGAATCTCTCGTCCCTGGAGACCCCATGACCCCCCCCGACCCTGACCTGAACACTCCCCGGCCGGCCCCCGGCATGCCCCGGCTGGTGATCGCCGCCGCGCACTCCGGCAGCGGCAAGACGACCGTCGCCTCGCTGCTGTGCCTCGCCCTGAGTGCCCGTGGGCTGCGCGTGCAGCCGTTCAAGCTGGGGCCGGATTACCTGGACCCCACCCACCTGACCCGAGCGGCCGGGCGGGATGCGCGGAACCTCGACTCGTTCCTGCTGCCGCGTGAGCGACTGCGCGCCCTGTTCGCCCGCGCCGCCGCGCCCGCCGACGTGAGCGTCCTGGAGGGCGTGATGGGCCTGTACGACGGCCGCGACCCCCTGAGCGACGAGCATTCCACCGCCGATCTGGCGGGCCTGCTGGGCGCCCCGGTGGTGCTGGTGATCGACGCGGGCGGCATGGCCCGCACCGCCGCCGCCGTGGCCGCCGGCCTGCGGGACTTCGGGCCGCTGACGGTCCCGCCCGTGCGGGTGGCGGGCGTGATCCTGAACCGCGTGGGCGGCGAACGTCACGCGCAGCTGTGCGAGGCGGCGCTGGCGCAGGTGGGCCTGCCGGTCCTGGGCTTCGTGCCGCGCGACGAGCGGCTGCACCTCCCGGCGCGGCACCTGGGCCTGCTGAGCGCCGAGCAGGCCTCCTGGGACGCGGCAGACGCCCTGCACGCCGCGCGCTTCCTGCGCCTGGACGCGCTGCTGGCCGCCGCGCAGGCCCCCGCGCTGCCCCTCCCGCCCCCCACGCCCGTCCCGGCGGGCGAGCGGGTGCGGATCGGCGTGGCGCACGACGAGGCCTTTCACTTCTCGTACCCGGACGCACTGGACGAACTGCGGGCGCAGGGCGCGGACCTCGTGCCGTTCAGTCCCCTGCGGGACGCCGGACTGCCGCCGGGCCTGGGCGGACTGCTGCTGCCCGGCGGGTACCCCGAGGCGCACGCCGCCGAACTGGAAGCGAACGCCGCCATGCGCGCCGCTGTCCGGTATTTTGCGGCGTCCGGGCGGCCCGTGATCGGCGAGTGCGGCGGCCTGATGTACCTGGGTCACTCGCTGGAAACACCGGAACGCACCTTCGAGATGTGCGGCGTCACGCCGGACCGCACCCGCATGGCCCCCCGCCTGACCCTGGGCTACCGCGACGCCCACGCCCTGCAAGACACGCCCCTGGCCCCGGCGGGCGCGGCGCTGCGCGGTCACGAGTTCCACCACTCGGTCCTGACGCACGCGCCCACCCACCCGGCCTACCGCTGGCAGGCCCCGGACGGCACGACCGTCCACGAGGGCTACGCGCGCGGGAACGTGCTCGCCAGTTACCTGCACCTGCACCTGGGAGCGGACCCGGCCCTGGCCCGCCGCCTCGTGGACCAGTGCCGCCCGTCTGGAAGTCCATGAGCCGCCGCGCCCTGCTGCTGGCCCTCGCCCTGGACGCGCTGGGCGAACCGCCCGCCCGCTGGCATCCGGTCGTGTGGATGGGCTCGTACCTGAACGCCGCGCGGCGCCGCTGGCAGGCCACCACGCCCGCCGCGCAACTGCTGGAGGGGAGCCTCGGCTGGGCGGGCGGGGCCACGCTGGCCGCGCTGGCAGGCGGCGCGGCGGCGCGGCTGCCGTGGCCCGCGCAGGGCGTCCTCCTGAAGCCCCTGCTGGCCCGCCGGGCCCTGCTCTCGGCGGTGCGCGAGGTCGAGGCGGCCCTGCACGCGGGCAACCTGCCGGAAGCGCGCCGCCTGTTGGCGTGGCACCTCGTGAGCCGCGACACCACCTACCTGAGCGCCGCCGAGGTCGCCGGGGCCGCCGCCGAGAGCCTCGCGGAGAACCTGTCGGACAGCGTGGTCGCGCCGCTGCTGGCGTACCGCGCGGGCGGCCTGCCGCTGGCGGCCCTGTACCGCTACGCGAACACCGCCGACGCCCTGTGGGGCTACCGCACACCGGAACTGGAATGGCCCGGCAAGGTCGCCGCGCACGCCGACGACCTGCTGAACCTCGCCCCGGCCCGCCTGACCGCCGCGTGCGCCCTGCTGGCCGCGCCGCTCCTGGGCCTGGATGGCCGCGCCGCGTTCCGCGCGTGGCGCTCAGGCCGCCGCGCCACGACCAGCCCGAACGCCGGGCACCCCATGAGCGTATTCGCGGGGGCGCTGGGCGTGCGGCTCGACAAGCGTGGCGTGTATGTCCTGAACCCCGGGGGGCGCGAGCCGGGCGCCTCTGACCTGCGCGACGCGTGTCGTCTGGCGCACCTGACCCTGATCCTCGCTACGCTGTGCCTGATGCTGCCCCGCCCCCCGCCCGCCCTGCCCACCGGGGCCGCCCATGACCACCGACCCCATGCCCACCGACCCCCCGACCGGCCTGCCGCCCCTGCTGCCGCGCGCCGCGCACGGCGGACCGGACGCGCAGGCGTTCACGGGCCTGGATTTCAGCGTGAACACCAACCCGTACGGCCCGAACCCCCGCCTGATCCAGGCGGTGCGCGACGCCGATCACGCCCACTACCCGGACCCCAGCTACACCCGCGTGCGCGAGCGGCTGGCCGCGTGGCACGCCACCGAAGCAGACGGCGTGGCCCTCGCGACCGGTGCCTCGGACCTGCTGCACCGCCTGACCCGCGCCTACCTGGGGAGCGGCGACACCCTGCTGAGCCTGCACGCGCCGTTCGGGGAGCTGGCCCGCGCCGCCGCGCTGCAATGCGCGTCCGTGCAGGTCGTCCCGGCGCTGCCCGCCACGCTCCCTGCCCGCACCCGGCTGGTGTACGCCGGGTACCCGCACAACCCCACCGGGCACGCCCCTACGCTGGGCGAGCTGCTGGCCGCCGCCGACACTTGCGCCGCCGACGGGGCGCTGCTGATCGTGGACGAGGCGTACGCGCCCTTCACGGCCCTGCCCGTCCCACCGCGGCACCCGGCGCTGGTGCGCGTCCTCTCGCCCGGCAAGGCGCACGGCATGGTCGGCGCGCGCCCCGCCTACGCCCTGGCCGCGCCGCCGGTCGTCGCGGCGCTCGACAACCTCGCCCCGGCGTGGCACGTCACGGCCGCCACCGCCGCCGTCCTGGCGGCCCTGCCGCACGGCGCGCGCTTCCTGGCCGAGACGCTGCCACGCGTCGCCGCTCACGCCTCCGAACTGGCCGCCGACCTGGGCCGCCTGGGCCGCACCGAGCACGCGGGCACGCCCTTCATGACCCTGCGCGTCGGGGACGCCGCCGCCGTCACTGCCGACCTGCGCGAGGGCGGCATTCGCGTCCGCGACTGCACCAGTTACGGCCTGCCGGACTGCATCCGCGTCAGCACGCGCCTGCCCGGCGAGAACGCCGCCCTGCTGCGCGCCCTGAGCACCCGCCTGGGCCGCGGGGGCCGACATGGGTAAGGCGATCATGATGCAGGGCTGCACGAGCAGCGCGGGCAAGAGTTACCTGACGGCCGCGCTGTGCCGCGCGCTGGCGAACGAGGGCCTGCGGGTCGCGCCGTTCAAGGCGCAGAACATGAGCAACAACGCCGGGGTCACGCCGGACGGACTGGAGATGGGCCGCGCGCAACTCGTGCAGGCGCGCGCGGCGCGGGTCACGCCAGACGTGCGCATGAACCCGGTGCTGCTGAAGCCCGAGGCGGATACCCGCTCGCAGGTGGTGCTGCTGGGGCAGGTCAGCCGCGAGATCACGGAGTTGCCGTGGCGGGAGCGCAAGGCGCACCTGTGGCCGCACGTGCAGGTGGCCCTGCACAGCCTGCTGGCCGAGTTCGACGTGGTGGTCATCGAGGGGGCGGGCAGTCCGGCCGAGGTGAACCTGCGCGGCAGTGACATCGTGAACATGCGCGTGGCGCTGGAGGCGCAGGCGGGCGTACTGCTGGCCGCCGACATCGACCGGGGCGGGGCGTTCGCGCACCTGCTGGGCACCTGGCACTGCCTGACGCCCGAGGAACGCGGGTTGCTGCGCGGCTTCATCCTGAACCGTTTCCGGGGGGACGCGCGGCTGCTGTCGCCCGCCCCGGAGTGGTTGCAGGAGCAGACGGGCGTGCCGACGGTGGGCGTGATTCCCATGCTGGACGTGACGCTGCCCGAGGAGGACGGCGTGTGGCTGGACTCGCGTGCGGCTGCCACGCCGGACGGGGCCGGGGGCTTCGTGGCGATTGCGCGTCTGCCGCGCGTGAGTAACCTCGACGAGTTCGCGCCGCTGGGGCCGCTAGCCCGCTGGGTGTCCCGCCCGGACGAACTACTGGGCGCGCGGGCCGTGATCATTCCGGGCAGCAAGAGCACGGCCGCCGACCTGAACTGGCTGCGGCAGACCGGACTGGCGGCCGGAATCACGCGGCTGGCCGGGGCGGGCGTGCCGGTGCTGGGCGTGTGTGGCGGCCTTCAGATGCTCGGGCAGTCCATCCGCGACCCGCACGGCATCGAGGGCCGCGTGCCGGGCGCCGGGGTCCCCGGTCTGGGCCTGCTGGACCTGCACACCGAGTTCATGCCGGACAAGACGACCGTGCAGACCACCTTCACGGACCCCGAGACGGGATTCACGCTGACCGGGTACGAGATTCACCATGGGCAGACCCGCGCCGGGGGCGGCGTGCAGATACTCGCGCCGGGCCTGCTGTGGCGGCAGGGGAACGTGCGCGGCACGTACCTGCACGGCCTGCTGGAGAACCCCGCGTACCTGGAGCGCTTCCTGGGCTGGGCGGGCCTGCCGCTCCCGCCGGGTCTGGACTCGCTGGACGCCCGCCTGGATACAATCGCGGCGCAGGTGCGCGCCGGGCTGGACTGGTCGGTCATCGAGGGGATGCTGTGACGCCGTCAGAGGCGGGCCGGATCGTGTTCGTGACCGGCGGGGCGCGCAGTGGCAAGAGCACGTTCGCGGAACGCCGCGCCGCGCAGAGCGGACCGGGTGTCACGTACCTCGCCACGGCGCAGGCCTTCGATGACGAGATGACGGACCGCATCGCCCGTCACCGCGCCGACCGGCCCGCCGGGTGGGTCACGCACGAGGAACCGCTGGCCGTCCCCGCCGCGCTGCGGGCCGTGACCACGCCCGCCGCGTTGCTGGACTGCCTGAGCCTGTGGGTCAGTAACCTGATGCTGGCCGGACACACTGACGAGGCCGTGCTGGACGCCGCCGACGACCTGCTGCGCGCCGCCCGCGAACGCGGCGGCGTGACGGTCCTCGTGACGAACGAGGTGGGCTTCGGCATCGTGCCCGACAACGCTCTGGCCCGCCGTTACCGCGACCTGCTGGGCTGGGTGAACCAGCGGGCCGCCGCTGCCAGCGACGAGGCGCACCTGATCGTCAGTGGGCTGCCTCTGCGGCTGAAGTAGGGCGGGACGGGCAGAGGGCGCCGCCGGAGTGAACCTCCGGCGGCGCCCTCTGCTCCATGCCCTCAGCCCAGCGGGCGGATGCGGACACGGGTGATCTTGAGGCCCTGCACGGCCTCGGCGGTCAGGTCGTGGCCCTGCACGTTCACGGTGTCGCCGGCGGCGGGGGGCGTGCCGGTCTGAGTGAGGATCAGGCCGGCGACGGTCAGGACTTCATCGTGGTGCAGTTGCAGGCCGTGGTCGTCGCGCAGTTCCTGCAGCGTGGCCTCGCCGTCCACGGTGTACGATCCGTCCTCGTTCACCTTGATCCAGTCGCCGGCGGAGGCGTCCTCCTCGTCCATGACGTCCTCGATCAGGTCGTCCATGGTCACGAAGCCCAGCGTGCCGCCGAACTCGTCCACGACGAGCGCGGAGTGCGCCCGCTCGCGTTTGAACAGGCTCAGCAGGTCCTCGGCGGTGGCGGTGGCGGCCACGCTGGGCAGCGGGCGCACCAGGCGGCCCAGGTGCAGGCTGCGGCCGGACACGCGCGCGCGGATGAAGTCCTTGACGTGCAGCACGCCGATGATGCTGTCGAGGTTGTCCTCGTAGACGGGGTAGCGGCTGCGGGTGGACTGCGTGATGCGGGCGGCCACGTCGTCCGGCGTGGCGTTCACGTTCAGGACGTCCATGCGGGCGCGGGAGGTCATGAGTTCCTCGGCGGTGCGTTCCTCCAGCGCGAAGATGTTGCGGATCAGGTCACGCTGCACCTCGCCGATCTGGCCGCTCTCGGCGCTCTCGTCGGTGATGATGCTCAGTTCACGGCTGGTGTACAGCAGGGCGCCCTGGCCGGGTTCGCGGACACGCAGCAGGCGCATCAGGCCCAGGGCGAGGCCGCCCAGCACCCACACGAACGGCCGGAAGATCAGCCCGAACACCCGCATCAGCGGATGCACGCGCACGCTGACCGCCTCGGGCGTCTGGAGGGCCAGCGCCTTGGGGATCATCTCGCCGAACACGACGTGCATGAACGTGATGAAACTCAGGGCGATCACGAACCCGGCCGTGTGGGCCGCCGCGTACGACAGGCCCCAGTTCTCAAAGGGGCCGTACAGCCACCCGGCCACCTGCGGCTCGCCGTACATGCCCAGCCCGATGCTGGCGAGCGTGATGCCCAGCTGCGCGATGGCGATGTAGCCGTCCTTGCCGGTGGGCTGGTCGATCAGGCGGGTCAGGGTGCGGGCGCTGGCGCTGCCCTGGTCGGCCAGGGTTTCCAGGCGGGAGCGGCGCGCGGCGACCAGCGAGAACTCGGCGGCCACGAACAGGCCGTTCAGGATGACCAGCAGCAGGATCACCAGGATGGGGGTCAGGTAGGTCATGCGCTCTCTCCGGTCAGGGTGAAGCTGGCGCGTTTCACGGCGCGGCGTTCCATGGCGTCCACCCGGAAGATCAGGTCGCCGGGCAGGACGCTGACCTCATCACCGGGTTGCGGCAGGCGGCCCAGTTCCTGCCAGATCAGGCCGCTGACGGTATCGACCTCGTAGGTGGGCAGGTCCAGGTCGAAGCGGCCGTTCAGCACGTCGATCAGGACGTCGCCGCGCACCGTGACGCGGTCGCCCTGCACGCTGATGGGTTCTTCCTCCTGGTCGAACTCGTCCTGCAGTTCACCGAAGATCTCCTCCAGGGCGTCCTCGAGGGTCACGAAGCCGGATACGCTGCCGTACTCGTTGACCACGACGGCGCTGTGCCGCCCGGAATCCCGCAGGCGCCGCCAGAGGTCCGGGACGGGCATGACTTCCGCCACGACCAGCGGGTCGCGCATGACGCTCTGCACGGTGGCGTGCGGGGCGCGTTCGGCGCTCAGGTACAGGCTGCGCAGGTGCACGACGCCCACGATGTCCTCGCCGCCCATCTCGCTGGTGGCGGCCGTGACGGGAAAGCGCGAGTAGGCGCTGGGCGCGAGGCGTTCCAGGGCCTCCCGGGCGCTGAGGCTGGCGGGTACGGTCAGAACCCGCGTGCGGGGGGTCATGATCTCACGGACCACGCGGTCTTCGACGTTCAGCACGCCGGCCAGCATCTCGCGTTCGTTGGCGTCGATCAGGCCGCCGTCGGCACTCTCGCGGTAAAGGTCCTGCAGTTCCTCGGGCGAGTGGACGTGCGCGTGGCTGTGTTCGGTGTTCATCTTCGCGGCGCGCAGGATGGTGAAGGCCGTGCCGTTGAACAGCGCGATCAGCGGGCGGAACAGCAGCAGGCTCAGCTGCATGGGCCGCAGCGTGGCGAGTGCCAGCCGCTCCGGGTAGCGCAACGCCACGGTCTTGGGCAGCAGTTCACCCAGCACGACCTGCAACGAGGTCACGAGAAGCAGGACCGTGATGGTCGCGGCGACCTCGCCCCCCACGGCCCCCAGGAGCGGCGTGAACAGCGGCGTGAGCTGCGACTGACCGTACGCGCCCGCCACGAGGCTGCTGAGCGTGATGCCGATCTGGCAGGCCGCGACGTACGTGTCGATCTTTTTGGGGTCCTGAAGGATGTTCAGCAGGGCCACGGCGGTACGGTTGCCGCCCTCGGCCGCTTCCTGCACGCGCGAACGCCGGGAACCGACCGTGGCGAACTCGGCGGCCACGTACAGGGCGTTCAGAGCGACCATCAGCAGGATCACCAGCGCGGGGATCAGGGCGCTCAAGGCTGCCTCCTCCGGCGCAACCGCGCGGTGGGCTGGATTGTGAAGGGTCTCCGTGATCGCCAACTGGGAGGGTCGGCGCTGTCATTCTGCGGCAGCGTCATACCAGAGCAGTCTAGCAGGGCCGCGCCCTGACCTCTTGGTGTTGCTTTCACACTGCGGGCGTGGAGCGCGTGTGGCCGCGCAAAAACCCCGCACCGCCGGAGGGCAGTGCGGGGCAGGCAGGCAGGGGTTCAGCCAGCCACGTCGACTTCGGTCAGGACCGTCACCTCGGGCGCCTGCGCGAACCAGTCGCCAGCCCTGGCGCGGTACGCCTGGTAGTGGGCGCTGTCACGGTGCGCCTGCACGGCGGCCTGATCGCGGTAGCGTTCCTGCACGTGGTAGCGGGTCACGCCGTCCTTGACTTCCTTCAGCAGGTCGTAGCGCAGGTTGCCTTCCTCCTGGCGGCTGGCCTGAACCATGGTCATCATTTCCTTCTCGACGACGTCCACGAATTCGGGTTTCGGCACGATGATGGCGTGAACGGCGATGACGCTCATGCGCTGGCCTTCTCTTTCAGGGCACCCAGCAGGATGGTCACGAACTCGTCGTCGCTCATGGGGTTCTGGCCGGTGATCAGTTCGCGGTCACGGACGACGTTGCTGGTCCACTTGGCGCCGTTGTGCAGGGTCATGCCGGCGGCGCTCAGGGCGTCTTCCGGGTAGTACTGCATGGGCGCCTCGAAGCCCTGCTCGGCGTCCTTCTCCTCGGGCGTGCTGAACACGGTGGCCTTGTAGCCGCTGTAGATGAAGCTGCTGGCGGTGGGGGTCTGGCCGCCCTGCAGCGTCTGCTGGTACGCGGCGGCGTCCTGCTGCGCGGCCAGGAGGGCGACAGGTGCGTGGCAGATCAGCGCGGTGGGCTGGGCCTTCTCATGGAAGTGGCGCAGCACGGTGCCGAGGTCGGCGTCGCTCATCAGGTCGATCATGGGGGCGTGCCCGCCGGGCAGGAACACGGCGTCAAACTGGTCGAGGTTGGCGGTCACGTCCGCGAGTTTCGCGATGGGGCCGCTGAGGGTCTCGTTCACGAAGGCCTTGATCTGCTCGTACTCTTCCTCGTTCTTAAACAGGTCCTTGGTGTCGCTGCTGGCGTCCAGGGCGGGGCGGTTCCCTCTGGGCGTGGCGATGGTCAGGGAGTAGCCTTCCTGCACGAGTTTATGGGCGGGCACGCCGAACTCGTTGAGGTAGAAGCCGGTGGCGTGGGTCTTGCCTTCCTGCATGGGCAGCTGGCTTTCGCTGGACATCACGACGAGAATCTGCTTGGTCATGTGAGCCACCCTATGTCAGGTTTCATGAGAGCTCTGTCATCCGAATCACTTTGCCAAGCAAAGCAGGGGCGGCTCATGAACGAATCCTCATGCAGCGGGCCATGCCCACCCGGACATACTGACCCCATGACCCACGACCACGCCCCCACCGTCCACCGCAACGACGACACCCACCGCTACGAACTGACCGACAAGGCCGGCACCCTGCTCGGCTTCGCGGAATTCCGCCCCGCCGGCGACCACGCCGTCATGCTCCCCCACACCGAAATCAACGAGGGCCACGAGGGCGAGGGCCTGGGCAGCCTGCTGGCCCGCGCTGCCCTCGACGACATCCGAGCCCAGGGCAAACACGCCGTCCCCATGTGCCCCTTCATCGCTGCGTACATCCGCGAACACCGCGAGTACGTGAACCTCGTGCAGCCCGAACAGCGCGGCGTGTTCAAACTCTGAGCGCCCACGCGGGAACACACCCAGCACATGCCCCCCCGGAGTATGCTACCGGACACCGAGGCCGCCCGGCCGGGCCGCCCACCGTTCCCGCCGCACAGGAGTCCACACGCACCATGACCACCCACACGCCCCCCGACCCCCCGACCCCCGCGCCCCCCCTGACCGAAACCGACACCCGCGTCCTGCTGCGCCTGCGCCGCATCGAGGGACAGGTGCGCGGCCTGCAACGCATGATCGAGGAAGGCCGCGACTGCCACGACATCCTCACCCAACTCAGCGGCGTACGCAGCGCCCTGGACGCGGCCGGCGAGCAGATCCTCGAACAGTACGCCGGAGGCTGCCGCGCCCGTCCCGGCGAGGCCGTCACGCCGCAGGACGTCGTCCGCGCCGTGAAACTGCTCCGCCGTTGAGCCGGGCCTCCTGACCTGTTGCGGGCAAAGCGAACGGCGAATGGCGAACCATGCCTGATCCGAGAGAGAGGGTTTTCGAATAGGCAAAAAGACCTGACAGGACTTTGTTCCCATCCCCATCGATCCAATGGGCGGAAAAGGTACTCAATGGCCAGCTTTCTTTAAGGAA
Organism: Deinococcus sp. LM3; assembly: GCF_002017875.1. Lineage (NCBI taxonomy): Bacteria > Thermotogati > Deinococcota > Deinococci > Deinococcales > Deinococcaceae > Deinococcus > Deinococcus sp. LM3. The sequence goes on from NZ_MUFV01000002.1 coordinate 389,881, forward strand.
TCTTCTCCAGTGCTGGTGGCTCTGCCTTTAAGCGGATCGATTTCGAAGCTAACCATCTCGGGGTCTATTCCGATATAAGTCAATATGGCGACAGTCTGCTCGGCATCCTTCATGTCGTAGAGCCTGACCATGAGGCGGCCGTCAGCCCCTGACAATCCTCCGCCCTGTATCGGGGGCATGATCCCCAGCTTTCCTGCCTCAAACAGAACCAGGAGTGCGGTCATACCCTCTCCCCAGGTCAAACCACTCTGTAGCCCCTCTATGCGAATGCTTTCATCGTTGTAGATTTCCCGTAAACGGTTTTGCAGTTTGAGCAGTCCGCCAGCACGTGTAAATGTGCTCAGGGAGTAAGTGGCGACTCTGTCTCCATCCTGTAAGCCCATCCCGATGTAAGCAGGATGATCCTTCCAGATTTGATAGTTAAGATGATGCGTAAAGCTGGCTGGCAGGTCTTTATTCGCATCGACCTTGATCTGTTCGATGACTTTTAGCCGCGCTGAAGATAGTTCAATTCCTGTCCGATGTAACAAGCTGCCGCTCCTGGCGGGAGCAGTCTGCATGAGAAAAGCAAGGAGAACGATGGGCATTAAGGGCCTGAATCTCATTTCATTTCCGCCTTGAAAAATATTGATCAATAGCCTCGTTATCAGTGGGGAATGACAATCAAAAGCCAGAGTCTTTCTGTGCCATTCTCTTCGGTTCAGAATGCTTCTTGCGCTTTCCAGTTACTTCGTGGGCACGCTGCGTTCCAGCCACGCCCGCAGTTCGGGCAGGCCTACGGCTCCGACCTGACGCCCGGCGACCTCGCCGTCCCGGAAGACCAGTAGGGTGGGGATGCCCTGCACGGCGTGAAGGCCGGGGGCCTGCGGGTGGTCGTCGACGTTCACCTTCACGACCTTGAGTTTCCCGGCGCGTTCCTGCGCAAGTGCTTCCAGGGCGGGGGCGATCACGCGGCACGGGCCGCACCAGGGGGCCCAGAAGTCCACGATGACCGGCACGGACGCCCGGATGTCCTGCGTGAAGGTCGCGTCGGTGCCGGTGACCAGCCACGGGAGCGGCTGGCCGCAGCGGGCGCACACGGGTACCTGTGCGTCCGGGACGGTCTGCACGCGGTTTCTGGCGCCGCAGTGGGCGCAGGTCAGAATGTCGCTCATGCCTTTCAGGGTACGGCAGGGGCGGGGGCGTGCGTGGCATACTGCCGCTTGATGAGGTCGCCCCGTCACTCCTGGCTGGTCCGTCCCGGCGCGAATGAGATCGCGCGGGCGCTGCACGACTGGTGGTGCGCGAACCTGGGCCGCCCGATGCGCCGCACCCGGCACGCGGCCCTGAGCGCCGCTCTGAACCTGCCCTGATTCACCTCTGCCCCACATTCTGACGGCTGGTCCTGTCGCCCGCGCGCTGCGTGCGGCGCTGACGGTACGGCCGCCCGGTTCCTTCCAGGAGTTGCCATGACGAATATTGATGCGACGAACACTGATGTCCAGACCGCCCAGCCTCAGCCCACCTCCTTGCACGCGCGGATCAATGCGGCGCTGACCGGGGCCGCCATTCCCACCGACCTGCTGGACCTGGACGCCCGCGACCCGCTGGCCCGCAAGCGCGACGAGTTCATGTTACCGGGCGGCGTGGTGTACCTGGACGGCAACAGCCTGGGGGCGCTGCCGCGCGCCGTGCCGGAGCGGTTGCAGCAGGTCGCGGCGCAGGAGTGGGGCGACGCCCTGATCCGCTCGTGGAGTGCCGGGGCCGGAGAGGGGCGCGACTGGATGAACCTGCCGGACCGCGTGGCCGCGAAGATCGCCCCGCTGATCGGCGCGCTCCCGCACGAGGTGGCGGTCACGGACACGACGGGCGTGAACACCTTCAAGGTGCTGGCCGCCGCGCTGAAACTGGCCCCGGCGGGCCGCCGCGTGATCCTGACGGACGCCGAGAACTTCCCCACCGACCTGTACATCGCACAGGGACTGCTGGACCTGCTGGGCGGCGGGTACGAGTTGCGGCGCGTCAACCCCGACGCGCTGGGCGAACACCTGACGGCGGACGTGGCGGCGCTGCTGCTGACCGAGGTGGACTACCGCACGGGCCGCCGCCTGGACATGGCGGCCATCACGGCGCAGGCGCGCGCGGCGGGCGTCCTGACCGTGTGGGACCTGGCGCACTCGGCCGGGGCGTTCCCGGTGGACCTGCGCGGCGCGGGCGCGGATTTCGCGGTGGGCTGCGGGTACAAGTTCCTGAACGGCGGCCCCGGCGCGCCGTCCTTCCTGTTCGTCTCAGAGCGGCACCTGGGCGCCGTGAACGCGGCCCCCGTGGCGATCAGCGGGTGGATGGGGCACGCCGATCCGTTCGAGATGGACCGTGCGTTCACGCCCGCGCCCGGCGCGCGCCGTTTCGTGCCGGGCACGCCGATGGTCCTGAGTCTGAGTGCCCTGGACAGCGCCCTGGACGTGTTCGCGGGCGTGGACCTGCACGCGCTGCGCGCCAAGAGCCTGTCGTTGACCGACACCTTCATTCGCCTGATGGAGCCGCTGTGCGCCCGCTTCCCGCTGACGCTGGTCACGCCGCACGAGCACGCGCGGCGCGGCTCGCAGGTCAGTTACCGGCACCCGCAGGCGCGTGAGGTCATGGCGGACCTGATCGGGGGCGGCGTGATCGGCGATTACCGCACGCCGGACATCCTGCGCTTCGGGTTCACGCCGCTGTACCACTCGCACGCTGACGTGGCGCGCGCCGTGGCGGGCGTGCAGGCCGCGCTGGAGGCCCGCGCGTGAGTGCCCCCGACCGTCCCGGAGCGCCGGACCGGGACGCCCCCGAGCAGGCGTACATGGACTTCACCCGTAGCCTCAGCTACGGCGACTACCTGCAACTCGACATCCTGAAAAGCGCGCACCGGCCCGTCACGGACGCGCACGATGAGCACCTGTTCATCGCCGTGCATCATGTCTCGGAGGTGTGGCTGGACCTGATCATCCGCGAGCTGCGAGCCGCGATGGACCAACTGGCGCAGGGCATCACGGACGCGCCCCTCAAGGGCCTGACCCGCGTGGTGCGCGCCCAAGAGCAGCTCACGAACGCCTGGGAAGTCCTGAAGACCATGACCCCCGCCGATTACCTGTCGTTCCGCAGCGCGTTCGGGCAGGCGTCTGGCTTCCAGAGCGCCTCGTACCGGATGGTGGAATTCCTGCTCGGGAACCGGCACGCGGTCCTGGCCCGCCCGCACGAGCACCGCCCGGACCTGCACGGCCCGCTGACCGAGGCGCTCCAGACTCCCAGCGTGTACGACCTGACGCTGCGCCTGCTCGCCGCGCGGGGCCTGCCGGTTCCCCCGGAAGTGCTGGCCCGCGACCTCACCCTGCCGCCCACCCTGAACGAGGACGTGCTGAACGCCTGGATCACCGTGTACCGCCAGCCCGACACCTACTGGGACCTGTACGAACTGGCCGAGAAGCTGCTGGACGTCGAGGACAACTTCCGCCGCTGGCGCTTCAACCACCTGACCACCGTGGAACGCACTATCGGCTTCAAGAGCGGCTCCGGCGGAACCAGCGGGGCCGGGTACCTGCGCCGCGCCCTGGAAACCGTGCTGTTCCCGGAACTGTGGGAGGTCCGCACCCGCCTCTAACGAGGACTCCGATTGAACGGCTCTGCAAGCTATTCAATCGGAGCGGATGCGACTCGTAGAGCTGCCCCGCAGAGCGGGTAGAAGCCATCCGGATTCCGGCCTCCGGCACGCGACCCGGCGCCGGTGATCCCGCCGGGGAGGCGTCGTGGACGGCCGGGGGATAGCCCCGCGCCGTCACACGCGGCGCAGTTCGGTACTCAGCCGCTCCCGCAGCCGTGCGTACACCTCACGCGCCACCTGATCGAGGTCCACCGCCGCGGCCACCGGCGCGCGGCGTCCCACCGCCGCGCCGTCGCCCTGACGCTCCGCGGCGGCCGGAGCCGGAGCCGCGGGCCGGTCCACGGCCGCCGCGTGCACCCACGCTCCACCAGCCGGTGGGGGCGGCGGCATGGACGGCAGGGCCGTCGGCGGGGCCGGGGAGGGTCGGATGGGCGAGGGCGTGACCGACGTCGCCGCCGGACGGGGCGCCGGGGCGGGTGGGGACGGGTCGGCCTCCCAGGGCAGCGGTTCCCACGGAGCGGGAATGCCCGGCAGGCGCAGCGGTCCGGTCGCCGGGTGCGCGGCGTGCTCGGTCGCCAGGGCCACGCCCTCCTCGTCGTGTGCGTCCGGGCGGGCCGGGCCGGCCGCGCGGCGCAGCACCTCGGGCACGAACGACCCCTGATCGCGCCGGAGTGCGTGCGTCATCTCGTGCGCGGCCAGCGCCGCTCCGGCCGGTGTGTCCAGCCGCGTGTCCGGCGACAGGAACACCGTGCGGCCCACCGTCAGTGCCTCGGCCCGCGCCGCCTGCAACGCGGGAAGGACGTTCACGTTCCGGATGACCCGCACGTCCGCCACGGACGTCCCCATCAGCCGGGCCAGGGTCGCCTGCGCGCCCGGTGCCAGCGGTTGCCCGTGTCCGTCCTGCCGCACTGCCGCCTGAAGCGCCTGCGACAGCCGCTGAACCGGGCTGCCTGCCGGAGTGGCGAGGGAAGGAGGAATGGCGGGGGAGAGAACTGACCCGTCATCCCGGCCGCGTGGCAGGGAGGGCCAGTCCTCGCCGGACGGCGGCGGGACTGCCACCGCGACAGGACCGGCGACTGGGAGGGCGGCCGCCAGATCCCGCAGCGCCGGGGAACCGGACGGGCCCGACGCCGGCGCGACTGCCCCCACGGGCTCCCGGTAGGCGGGTGCCAGGAAGTCAGGGAGCGCGGCAGCCCAGGCAGGTGGACCCTGGGTCAGACCAGTCCGACCCTCCGGGTTTTCCTGGGACAGGGACAGCGCCGGGAAGGGCGACGGAAGGGTCGGTACCGGCCGCGTCGCCACGGCGCCCGTCGTGACCGGCGACCCGGTCGGAGGTGGGGTCGGGAGGGGTCGAGCGGCGTCCGGGCCGGTCAGTCGTTCCGGCCGGTCATGCGGGAGGGACGCTGACACGGATGCTGGCGACAGCCCCCCGGCGCGGGGCCCGGCTTCTGCTTCCCGGTGCTGCGGGGCCCCCTCACGGGTCGGGACGACCGGGCCGGCCGCGGCTGCCAGCCTCGCCAGCGGCGCCTGAAGGGCGGACGGCGCGTCGGCCAGCGGCGCACCCACGAAGTCCATCCGGTGCGGGACCGGGGCAGAACTGGGGAAGCCAGTCTCGGCCCGGACTCCTGCAGCCAGGACTCTGGCGGCCGGGAATTCTGAGGGCAGGACGGCCACGGGCACCGGGTCTGTTCCCGGACCGTCCTGCGGCGCAGGTCTGGCCCCTGGCGCCGTCGCCACGGGAGAGGGGGTCAGGGTTGCGCGTTCGACCACAACCGCCGGGACAGGGGCCGGTAATATGGCAGGCGAGGGCCATGCCGGTTCCCACGACGGGACGTGAATCACCGGCCACCCGGGTGGCGGCCCTGGTTCGGTCGGGTGGGCGGCGGGACGGGCCAGGGCGCCCACCCGACTGGCCGGGGCTGCCGGACCGCCGACTGCGGGCGGACCGGTCAGGGTGTGGGAGGGCTCTGGACGTGTTGTTGCCCCACTGCCGGGCACCGGGGGCCGTATGACCGCTGAGGGAAGCAGCGCGACTGGCAGGGGTTCCGGGATGACCAGTGCTGGCGCGGCGACCCCTGGGTCACGCCGGGGGTCAACGTGCGCAAGGGGCGGCGGTGGCAGGCCCGGCCGCGCGGCCCCCGCAGTCGGGGCGACCGGCATGGGGGCGGGGATGACAGGCCCCGGAGAACCTGGACCCGGAGACACTGGCACCGGAGAAACTGGCCCTGGAGAAACTGGAACGGGCAGGGCCGACACGGGGGCAACGGGTCCCGGAAGTGCGTGGGGCATGAGCGTCGGGGGCGCAGGGTCCGGCGCACCGGGCTCTGATTCCGGCGCCGCCCGGCCGTCCGCCGCGAGGGGTTCGGCCGGGAGTACCGGCCCTTCCACGGTGGGAACGGAAGGGGCGGGGCCTCTGACCGGAACCTCCGGTTCCCGCAGACCGGGCTGCCCAGTCTCGCCGGACGGCCCGGCTGCCTCTGGAGCGTCTGGTGCCGTCACCCGCTGAACGGCATCCGGCCGGACGGCGACCGGCGCCGGGACAGGTCCGGATACTGTCGGCTGCGGGTGGGCAGCGGGTATCCGGGGGAAGGTCGGCGCAACCGGCGCCCTCCCGGCAGGCTCGGGTGGACTCACGGGCCGGGGGGACGACAGGTGGACCGGTGCAAGCGCGGGCTCCAGATCGCCGCCGCGCGTCCCGGCAGGACCGGGGGCCGCCCCGGCCGCTGTTGGTATCTGCGCCGCCTGGAGGTTGTCCGGCAGGCCCGGCCCGGCGGGTGCGCTGCCGGAGTGCGGCGGCGCTGCGGTCAGGTCGGCAGGGCGACCGGACGACGCCGGTGGTTCTCCGGGAAGGGAGGGGGCGCCCCCTGTCCGGAATGCGTCCGTGGTCTGGCCGGGCGGTGAGCCGTTCGGTGTCGCCAGCAGGTCCGGATGGGACACGCCGTTCCGGTCAGGTGCGGCGGCGATGGGGGCGGAGACGGGTGCGGCGGGTGGATGCACCGGATGCGGTGGGAACGTCCCCTGCGTCCCGTCCAGGGGCGGCGGCACCGGAACGGGCACCGGCGCGGCGCTTCCGGACGGCAGATCCGGCGTGACGGGAACTGACCGGTCGGAGGCCACCTGCGGCCGGTCAGGTGCTCTGCTGGGCTGTTCGGGCTGTGGGCCGCGCTCCGCAGCGCGGGGGGGCGTGACGTCGGGCGGGGGCGAAGTGGGTAAACCGGCGACCTGCCGGGCGCTGGACGGGACAGGCCGGGTATCGCCTGTCCTGTCGACCACCCGGAACGGTGCGGCTGGGCCCACTTCACGTCCGGGTTCCACCGCAGTTTCACGGTGCCGGGTGGCCGGGCTGACTCCCTCCTCCGGTGTGGATGGCCGTGTCGGCGGCCCGGCCTGGAACCTGTCCTCCGACCGGTGGTCAGGCTCCGGCCTGACGGCAGGGTCGGGGAACCCCGGCGTGCCTGTGCGGATTCCGTCTGTTTCGTGGATGGGCCGGAACGGCGCCGGATTCCCGGTTTCACGTCCGGGATCCGCTGCTGTTCTCCTCGCGCTGCTCGGGTCGAACGGAGTGGCAGTCCCCTCCACTGGGGAGCGCGGCCCGACGGATCCGTCCCCGGCGTCCGCCTCCCGGGTCACCGGTACCCGTCCGGCTGCGGGTTCCGGTGGAGGGGCGGGTTCCGGCGTGTCCGGCCGCCCGGTCGCCCGGCCAGGGACACGGTCGGTGGTCAGGTCACTGGATTCACCGGTGGGGGCTGGGTTCGTCGCTGGAGCGGGAGGCGTGTCCGGGACCGTGCGGGCCGGGCGTTCCCTGTCCGGTTCCTCGTCCGTGTCGGCCTCTGCCCCCCGGTCGCGGCCCGTCCGGCCCGAGCGGCTGGCCCGGGCGCGCAGGCGTGGCGCGCCCGGCAGGTCCGGTGCGGGCACGGCCGTCTGGACTCCGGCCGCCTGAACTCCGGCCGGTACGGGCGCCGCGTCGGGCCCGGTGGCCGGGCCGGTCTCCGGGTTCACGTTGCGTTCCGGATGATGGTCGCGCCAGTTCAGCAGCTCCCCGAAGCCCAGCGGCGAGGCCTCCACCTCACCCTGCGCCTCGAGTTCCGCGAAGCGGTTCAGGCGCGCCAGGATGTTCTGCGACACGTCGGCCGGGATGGGCGGCGCGGGGCGGACCTCCTCGGGTTCCGGTTCGCGCGCGCGCGGCGCGGCCCCCGCCGGGCGGGGCTTGCGGGGCAGCCGCACGGGAATGTCGTTGTTTCCGGCGCGCAGCAGGGCCTCGAGTTCCCGGCGTTCCTGCTCGCGCCGCTCGCGTTCCTCCGGCGTGGGCACCTCGGGGAAGACCAGGGGCGGCCCGGCGTCCAAGGCCGGTTCCCCGGACGGTGCGGGGGCCGCTTCCACACGGGTCGCCTCTGCACTGATGGGCTCGGCACGGGTGGACTGGGCATCCGTGGACTGGGTATCCGTGGAGTGGGTATCCGTGGACTGGGCCGGGGCGGATTCACCGGTCGCCGGAGCGGTCGGCTCAGGGGAGGGGGGCGGAGTGAGGGGGGCTGCCGTCGCCGCCACGGGGTCGGGACGGGTGGGTGCGGCGGGGGCCACTTCAGGCCGCGCCACGTCCGCAGGAGTGGGGACGCGCGAGACCGGAGCGGCCCCGCTGTCCCCGGTGGGCGCGGCGGGGCGCGTCTGTGCCCCGGCAGGCTCCGGGTGTTCCGGCTGGCCCTCGGGCGTCCGCGTGACCTGCGCCAGGGCGGCAGCGGCGGGGAGTTCCGGCTCCTGAGCGGATGGAAGGTCGGCGGGCGTGGCCGGGTCGGGTGCGGCGGCGCCCGCCGGAGGCTGCACTGCGTCCCGGTCGTCCGGGCGGGTGTTCAGGGCCAGGGTCTCCAGGAACGAGGCGGGCCTCAGCGGGCCACTGCGCCCGGCGTCTGCCGCCGCGCCCGGCCGTTCCGGGGCGGGCGCAGCGGTCCGTTCGGGTGCCGGGGGCAGCAGACCCAGGGGCGGCGTGCTGGACAGACCGGCGGCCAGCGCCTCGGCATAGTCGCCATACGGATCACTGTCGCCATAGGAAGCGTTTTCGCCGTGGGAATCGCTGTCGCCATACGGATTGCTGTCGCCACGCAGATCAGGTTCGCCGGACGGACCGGCTTCCCGGTGCCGGTCGCTGGCCGGGACCTCCCCGGCGGCGGGCGTCCACAGCGGACGCTGCCCGGGCCGCTGGCCCGGCAGGTCGCGGGGCGCAACGGACTCCGGCTGGAGGGCCGGGCCAGCCACTGGCGCGGCCGCGGCGCGGGAACGCTCAGGGGGCGCGGCGGGCGGCAGCGTGGGCGCAGCCTGCGGGAAGGCGGGCTGGCGGGAAGTGGGCTGCGGTGCGGCCGGGAGCGCGATCAGCCGCGCCTGAACGCGCCGGGGACCGCCGGACCGGACGGGCGGCGCGGCGGGCGGGACCGTGGGCAGGAAGGGGCCGCGAACCGGCAGGGCGGTCGCAGCGGGAGAAGACGGGAAGGTCCCGGGTGTGAAGGCGCGGTCCTGTTGGGTGACGGCCATCTGCCCGGCGTGTTTCAGGCGGCGCAGCCGCTCGTCGAAAATACTCACTTCGCTCCTTTGTTGGCCGGTTCCCGCCGGACGGGCGGGCCGCGCCGGGGCACGTTCAGCGGCTGGTCTGCAGGAACCCGGAGTGCGCGAGTTCCAGCGTCTCCACCGACACGGCGTCGCCGTTGCCGCTGAAGGTCGGGCCGCTCCACTTGACCGGGTACGCCTGCAGCAGTTCAAAACGCATCCGGACCTGCGCCTCGAGCGCCTGCCCGCCGGCGGCGGTGCGGCTGGCCTGCGGGTGGTCGTAGACGGTGACCGTGACGTTCCGGACGTCCAGGTAGCCCTGCACGATGTTCAGGTGCCATTCGAGCAGTTCGTTCCCGGCGACCAGTCCGCGCTTGAGGATCAGGTTCCCGACGCGCGAGCGGACCGGGAGGCGCAGCACGCGGTCGTTCACGCCGCCCTCGATGAAGTCCATGGTTTCCGTCTCGACCTGCAGCCCGCTGACCTCACTGAACGCCGCGTACTCCAGTCCGTCGATGGACACCTGGTAGCGGTGGTTGCTCAGGATGGACAGGGAACTGCGCTGCGGGTTGCCGTCCTGCCGGTGGGTGGGCCGCGCGGCCGGTGTGGGAATGGGGTCGTTGCCGCCGGCGGTGAAGGTCACCTGTCCCAGCGGGCCGAGGCGCAGGGTGGCGGTGACGCGGGGGCGGCCACGGTTGAAACTGGCGGTTGCTTTGAAGTCCATAGGTCCTCAGCGGGTTCCGGTGTTCCGGGCGAGGTCGAGGCGCAGGTCCTCGAGCATCAGCTGGTACACGCGCCGGGTCACTTCTTCGAGGTCGATGGTCGGGGCGGGCGTGGCGCGCGCCCCGACCGGGGTCGCGCTGGCCTGCCGGGCGGGTGTGGTGGGCCGGGGCGCGCCGGTCATGCGGGCACGCTTCCGGCCCCCAGGTCGAGTTCCAGCAGGGCGCCGCAGTGCGGGCATTCCGTCTCGATCACGTCGTCCGGGAAGGCGCCGGTGGCCTGCGCCGCTGCGGCCGGACCGGGCGCGGTCTGGGTGGGCGCGCTCCAGGTGGGAGCCTGGGCGGTGTTCATCTGACTGTAGAGGGTCTGCAGGTACGCGAAGTCCGCGGCGGGCAGCACGCCCAGAATCTCGGGCGTGACCGGCGCGAAGGGGCCCAGTCGGGTGACGACGCGGGCGAGCAGCAGCAGCGGGTAGTAGGCTTCGTTGCGCTGGACGCGCGGGTCACCGAGCGGTTCGATCTCGTCGAGCGCGGTGGCCAGACGCATCACGCCGCTGCGGTGAACCTGCCCGTCGGACGTGAACAGTCCGACGGGCAGCATGAAAGGCAGTTCGTTCACGCTTCAATCCGCACGGCGCGCTTAGCCGCCCGCGGGAACGCGCTTGTAGCCTTCGTGCGTGATGGTCAGTTCCTCGATGGCGACCTCGTTGCTCTTGGCGTCGTAGGTGGGGCCGTTGAGTTTGCTGGGCCAGGCGCGCTCGAAGGTCCAGGCGGCGACGGGTTCGCCCTTCTGGTTGTGCAGGGTGATGGTGCCGCTGCGGCGGGCCTCGTCCATGTTGCCTTCCTCGACCTGCTGGCGCCACGTCCACATGTCCATGTCGTTGGTGATGCCGCGCTTGAGGACGATGTCGTTGTACTTCATGGTGCCGGGTTCGCGGATCAGGACGGCGCGGCCCTTGGCGTCGGTGGCGCGGTACTCGACAACCTGGCTCTCGCTGCCCAGGCCGGTGCATTCGCGGAAGGCGCCGACGACCTTGTTGTCGAACTGAACGCTGAAGTAGGCGGCGACGAGGGGGTCCTTGCGGGTGGGTGCGGTCATAGGGGTACCTCCAGTGAGGGGAGTGGGGATTCAGGAGCCGGCATGCGGACGGTGGTGTCGGGATCTGCTGGGGCGGCGCGCGGGTCCGGGAGGATGGAGGGAAACAGTCGCGGCGCGCCGCTCAGACGTGGATGGTCCGGAAGTCGTGAGGGGGCCGGAAGCCCGGCAGGGTGTTACTGACCGCCGCCGGCGTGCTGGCTGAAGCGGAACACGATGAACTCGGCGGGTTTGACGGGGGCCATGCCGATCTCGACCTGCAGGATGCCGCGGTCGCGGATCTCGTCGGGGTTCAGTTCGGCGTCGCACTTGACGTAGAAGGCCTCGCGGGTGGTGTTGCCGAACAGCGCGCCGTCCCGCCAGACGCTGGTGAGGAAGGAGTTGATGTCGCGGCGGATGCGGAACCACAGGTTCTCGTCGTTGGGTTCGAACACCGCCCACTGCGTGCCGCGTTCGATGCTGGTCTCGACGTAGTTGAACAGGCGGCGGACCGGAACGTAACGCCACTGGGCGTTGCTGGACAGCGTCCGGGCGCCCCAGACGCGCACGCCCATGCCGGGGAACTCGCGGATGCAGTTCACGCCGATGGGGTTCAGGATGTCCTGCTCGCTCTTGGTGATCTGGATGGCCGGCCCGAGGATGCCGCGCACGACCTCGTTGGCGGGGGCCTTGTGAACGCCGCGTTCCACGTCGTTGCGGGCGTAGATGCCGGCCACGAAGCCGCTGGGCGGGACCATCATGGGGTTGCCGTCGGGGCCCTCGATCTTCATCCAGGGGTAGTACATGGCGGCGTAGCTGGAGTCGAAGTTGGTGTCCACGTTGCGCCACTTCACGGCCTGCTGGGGGGTCAGGTCGGGGGGCGTGTCGAGCAGCGCGATGCGGTTGGCGTTGCGTTCGCAGTGGTCGATCAGGGCGCGCTGCACGGCCTTGACGCCGTCCGCGCCGATCATGCCGGCCTGGTAGGCGCTCATCAGGTCGGGCACGGCGATCATGCTGACTTCCTCGGCGATCTCGAGGCTCTCGATGCCGCTGCGGCTGTCGACGCTGCCCACGAAGTCCTGGCCCTTGAGTTCGCGGCCCTGCTCGATGACGTTGCTGTCGGCCTGCAGGACGTAGGTGCCGGCCTCGGGGGCGCGTTCGACGAGCGGGCCGGTGGAGCTGGCCTCCTCGATGGTGATGAGGGTGCTTTCCTTGTTGATGACCTCGGCGACGTTACGGGCGTGTTTCTTGCCGATGGAGACGTTGGGGAAGGTCTCGGTCAGGTCGTTGCGGGTGACTTTCAGGGTGAACAGGCCGTCGCTGCCCTCGTCGGGGTTCTCGGCGGGTTTGCCGTCCTTGCCTTTGGGGGCGGCGTCGGTCTTGACCGGGTCGGGGGCGAGCACCTCGATCTGGATGTCGCTCTGGCGGCCGTCGCGGGCGACGATGCTGAGGCTGGGCACGGCCTTGCTGGCGCGGCTGGGCAGCTGCAGCGGGCGGGCGGCCTCGACGGTGCGGGCGGTGCGGGCGTCGGTCTGGTTGGGCACGAGGCGCACGACGTAGCAGCGGGTGCCGCCGTTGTTGAAGTACGCGTAGACGCTCTGGGCGAGGTACGCGCCGTCCATGAAGGGGTTGCGGGCGCCGCTGGCGTCGGCGGTGCCGAAGATCTCCTTGAACTGCTGCCAGTTGGCGACGAAGACCGGGGTATTGGCGGGGCCGTTGGGTGCGAAGCCGACGAAGGCGGCGGTGGTGGTGCTGACACCCTCGATGGGGCGGGGTCCGCTCTGTGATTCCTCGATGTAGACGCCGGGCGACAGGTATTCGGGCATGGATTCCTCCGGAAGTTGGGTGCAGGGTTGAAGGTGACGCGGCCGGTGCGGGCGGCGCCTGTGGCTGTGAGATATCCAACATGGCAGATGCGGCGGGAGCCGTCCACCGCATGTGAGCAGACGCGGGGCGGGGGGCGCCTCTATACTGACCCGTTCATCACTTAACCGCGAGGATAAACCTTGAAAAATACTGCTCAGGGACGAGAAAAATCAGTGTATTTCCGCACATGCCTCCGCTGGGGGGGCTGGTGGGGGCGCGCGCTGCGGGCCCCCCACGGCGCGGAGGGTCCAGTGATCGCGGACGTTCAGCAGGCCCTCAAAGAGCTTGTCTATACCGAGGCCGGGTTGCCGCGCGACGCGCTGGACATCCGTTTCGCCGCGCCCACGCCCAGCTGGGTCTCGGGCCTGACCCGCCCCACCCTGAACTTCTTCCTGCATGACCTGCGCGAGAACGCCGCGCTGCGCTCCATGGAATTCACGCACGCGCACACCGGCGCGGGCGTCAGCCGCACCCTCGCCCCGCGCCGCATGGACCTGCGCTTCCTGGTGACCGTGTTCTTCAAGGCGCAGCTCGACGAACTCGGCCGCGACGAGTGGCAGGTCCTGTGGCGCGTCCTGGCGGCCCTGATGCGCCAGGACGAGTGGGACGACCGCTACCTGCCGCCCGCCGCCCGCGACACCGGCCTGGGTATCCTGGGCACCGTCGCGACCGGCGACACTGCCAGCGTCTTCAGCAGCCTCGGGCAGACCGTGCGTCCCCACCTGAACTACACCGTGACCGTCCCGCTCGACTTGGGCGTCACCACCCGCTCCCCGCTGGTGCTGGAACGCGACCTGAGCTTTCACGGGCAGGCCACGCCGGGCAGCCCGGCCCCCGTCTCGCAGCGCCGCCGCTCGAGCTGGCAGCTGCTCGACGTGCAGGGCCAGCCGCTGGCCGACGCGCTCGTCCGCAGCGACGGGGGCGCGCGCGCCTTCAGCGACGCCCAGGGGGTCGTGCATCTGGACGCGCCGCGCGACTCGGTGCGGCACCTGTCGGTCCTGACCCTCGACGGGCGCGCCCTGCACCTCGACGCGAACACGCCCCAGGCGCAGCCGCGCCTGCCGGAGCCGGTCTGATGGCCCGCGCGGCCCGCGCCGGGGGTTGCCGGTGACCCTGACCTCCTCCCCGGACGCGCCCACGTCCGCCGACGTGCTCGGCACCGGCGTGGCCTTCCCGGTCGGCGTGAACGCACGCGGGCAGCTGGCGATGGTGTCCGGCGAGCGCGCCGTCACGCAGGCGATCCTGACCCTGCTGATGACCGCGCGCGGCCAGCGCGTCATGCGGCCCGAGTACGGCTGCCGCATTCACGAACTGGTGTTCGCGCCGGGCGACGCCACCACCCTGGGTCTCGCGTCGTTCTACGTCGACGAGGCCCTGCGCACCTGGGAGCCCCGCATCGACGTGGACGGCGTGCAGGCGCAACTGGACCCGCAGGACACCGCGCGGGTCGTGGTGGACATCCGCTACCGGATCAAGGGCCAGCCGGAGCCGCGCTCGCTGGTCTTTCCCTTCTACCGCTCCCTGTAGGCCCGCCCCCCGCGCGCCGCGCCACCTTCCTTCCCGCTGCCCCCCTACTTCTGGAGATCCCGCCGTGCCCTTACCGACCGTGAACCTCGACGACCGCCGCTTCGACGACATCCTCGAAGAGGCTCGCCGGCTCATTCCGCAGTACTGCCCGGAATGGACCGACCACAACGCCAGTGACCCCGGCATCGCCATCATCGAGATCTTCGCCTGGATGACCGACCTGCTGCTGTACCGGGTCAACCAGGTGCCGGACAAACTGCTGATCGCCTTCCTGGAGATGATCGGCGTGCAGCTCGCCCCGCCCCGCGCCGCCGTGGCGCCCGTCACGCTGTACCTGAGCGCCCCGCAGGACACGCCGCTGGTCATCGCGGCCGGCACCGAGGTCGCCACGCTGCGCACCGAGGTGAACGAGGCGACCGTGTTCTCCACCGAACGCGCCGGCGTGATCCGGCCCCCCACCCTGACGGGCCTGTTCACCGCGAACACCCTGGCGCAGGTCCGCCTGGACGCCGAAGGGACCGCCGGCGCCGACACCGCCGGGGCCGTCCGGCACGACCTGGCGCAACTGGGCCTGCCGGGGCACCGCTTCCCGATCTTCCAGCCGGAACCGCGTCCCGGTGACGCGCTGTTCCTGCAACTCGCCGACGACCACAGCGAACACGTGCTGGCCCTGAGCCTGGGCGTGGAACTTGCCGGGGGCGCGGGCGTGAACCCCAACCACCCGCCGTACGTCTGGGAGGCGTGGCAGGGCGGCGTGGGCCGCTGGGTGCCGTGCGAGGTCGAGTACGACGGCACGCACGCCTTCAACGTGTCCGGCGAGCTGATCCTGCGCCTGCCCGCCATGCGCGAGGGCGCGTTCTTCGACCGGCGCGGCTACTGGCTGCGCTGCCGCCTGACCAACGAGCAGATGCACGCCGGGTACAAGGTCAGCCCCGACCTGGAAACCCTGCAGGTGGACGCGCGCGGCATCACGGTCCCGGCCCGGCACGCCACGGTCGTCATGAACGAACTGCTCGGGCAGAGTACCGGCGTGCCCGGCCAGCGGTTCCGGCTGCTGCACGGCCCGGTCCTGAATCTCGACCCGGACCGCGACGTGGTGGAGGTCACGACCGCCGAGGGCGACACGCTGGTGTTCACGCCGGTGATCGACTTCTCGGAATCCGGCCCGGACGACCGGCACTTCACGCTCGACACGACCAGCGGCGAGGTCGCGTTCGGGCCCAGCATCCTGCAACCCGACGGCAGCGTCTACCGGTTCGGCGCGACCCCCCCGCCCGAGGCGAGCGTCCGCCTGCGCCGTTACCAGTACGGGGGCGGCGCGTCCGGGAACGTCCCGGCCCGCACCCTGACCGTCCTGAAAAGCAGCGTGCCGTACGTGGCGCGCGTCACGAACCACGCCCCGGCCGCCGGGGGCCGCAACGGCCAGCAGCTCGAGGACGCCCTGCACCGCGTGCCGTCGCTGCTGCGCACCCGCACGCGCGCCGTCACCGCCGACGACTACGAGTTCCTGGCGGCGCAGGTGCCGGGTGTGGCCCGCGCGCGCTGCGTCACGCCGAACATGGCGGTGCCGGGGCAGACGTACCCCGGCTCGCTGCGCGCCCTGAACGTCCCGGCCGGGCAGGTCACGCTGGCGCTGCTGCCCAGCGTGTCGTTCGACGACCTGATCGGCCCGGACAGCGACGTGACCGACCCGCTCTCGCCGCTGACCGGCCGGATCGCGCCGGAACGCCTGACACTCAGTGCCGAACTGCGCGCCGCCGCGCAGGAGGAACTCGACCTGCGCCGCCCGGTCGGTACGACCCTGGACCTGCGCGCCCCGCAGTACGTGTGGGTCAGCGTGACCGCCACCATCCGCTCGTACCCCGGCGCGAGCCGCCCGGCCCGTGAGGACGTGCGCCGCCGCGCCATGCAGGCCCTGTACAGCTACCTGAACCCCTTCACGGGCGGCCCCGACGGGCGCGGCTGGCCCTTTGGCCGGACCCTGACCCTCAGCGAACTGTACGGCCTGCTGCGCGGCGTGAGCGGCGTGGAGGTCGCCGAGGACGTGCAGGTCGTCCTGACCGAACCCGGCCAGCCGCAGCAGCGCGAGACCGTCACCGGTAGCCTCCCGCTGCCCCCGCAGGCGCTGATCGTCTCGGACGTGCATCACGTGCGGGTGGATCACTGATGCCGCAACTGCAGGTCCGGCAGCGCGGGGAGGTGCTGCGCTCCCTGAACCTGGGCCGCCAGCTGTCCATCGGCCGCACGCCCGACAACGGCCTGCCGCTGCGGGACCCCAGCGTCGCCGTGCGACACGCCGAGATCAGCGTGGAGGGCGGCGCGCTGCTGCTGACCGACCTGGCCGGCAGCGAGACCGGCACCTTCGTGAACGGTCACCGCCTCACGCCGCACCAGCCGCACCGGCTGGAACACGGCGACGAGATCCAGATCGGGCCGTTCACCGTCGCGTTCCTGAACGAGGCCGCGCCCGCGCCCGCCCCGCCCGCCGCGGGCCGCCGGGACGTGCAGGGCGAACTCGCGGCCCGCCCGGCCCGGCCCCCGCTGCCCACCTACCCCGCCCCGCGGCCGCCGGCCACCGGGCCGGCCATGTACACGTCGTTCCTGCCGCCCTTCTACCAGGAATCCGAGTTTCTGGGCCGTTTCCTGAAGGTCCTGGAGAGCATCTGGGAGCCGATGCAGCGCCGGCAGGACAGCGTGGACCTGCACTTCGACCCGCGGGTCGCGCCGCCACCCGTGCTGGGCTGGACGGCGCAGTGGCTGGGCATTCCCCTCGACCCGCACTGGCCCGAGGCGCGGCAGCGTGCGTGGCTGCGCGAGGCGGTCACGCTGTACCGCTGGCGCGGCACCCGTTACGGCCTGACCCGCGCGCTGGAAACCGTGTACGGCCTGACCCCGGTGCTGCGTGAGGATTCGGCCGAGCCGCACACGCTGCGCGTCACGCTGCTCGACTCCCTGGACGGCGAGGACACCGCCAGCCGGGAGGCCGTCACCGCCTTCGTGTACGCGCACTCGCCCGCGCACACCCGCGTGATCGTGGAGTGGGCGGACCCGCCGCCCGCTCCGGCGCCGCCGCCCCCCACCACTGAACGGCCCGCCCAGCCACCCGCCGAGCCACCCGCCGAGCCACCTGCCGAGCCACCTGCCGAGCCGCCCGCCCAGCCGTCCACTGAGCCTCCCGCCGCACCGCCCCCCTCCACGGACCTCACGCCCCACCCAGGACGTCTCTGAATGACCGACACCACCACCTTCCATCACTACCAGCTGGGCCGGCCGCTCGGCAGCGGCTGGCTCGGCCCGGTTCACGTGGCCGCCGACCTCGACGAGAACCGCGAGGTCGCCCTGCGCGTCCTGGACGACACCAGCAGCGGGCAGTCGTTCCTGATCATGCAGCTCGAGCGGCTGCTGCTCAAGGTGCATTCGCTGCGGCACGCGCACATCCTGCCCACCGAGCCGCTGCAGCAGCGTGACCGCCGGGCCTTCTACGCCATGGAGCTGGGCCGGCAGGGCAGCGCCCGCCAGCTGCTGCAGGGGCAGGCGCGCAGCGCCCAGCCGCTCCCGATCGTGACGGCCACCGACCTGATCCGGCAGGCGGCCGCCGGACTGGCCCACGCGCACGACCAGGGCCTGATGCACGGCAACCTGAAACCCGAGAACCTGATCCTGCAACCCGGCCGCGCCCTGCTGGGCCAGACCGGGTACGTCACGCAACTCTCGGATTTCGGGCTGGCCGAGCTGCGCGCCGGCAGTTACGGTACGCACGACCGCGCCGTCGTGAACGCCCTGGCGTACATGAGCCCCGAACAGTGCCGGGGCGTGCGTAACGAACTGCGCACCGACCTGTACGCGCTGGGCCTGATCCTGTACGAACTCGTGACCGGTCTGGTGCCCTTCGAGATCCGCGACGCGGCCGAGGCGCTCGAGAAGCACCAGCACGTCGCGCCGCGCGTGCCCAGCCTGCTGCGCCCGGACCTGCCCCCTGCGCTGGAGGAGGTGATCCTGACCTGCCTCGCCAAGGACCCGCAGGACCGTTACGCCAGCGCCCGCGCGCTCGAGGCGGCCCTGCAGGAAGTCCTGAACGCCCTGATGCCCGGCGGGCCGGAACCCACCCTGCGTCTGAGCGCCCTGCCGGTCCTGCCGCCTGCCCCCAGCCTCGACGGGCAGCAGAGCGGTCCGGAAACGCGGCTGCTGGTGTTCAGCGAACGCCACGAACTGCTGCGCACCCAGGTCGTCACGTCGCCCAGCCTGACGGTGGGGCGCGCGCCGGACAACGCGGTCGTGCTGGAACACATCGGCGTGAGCCGCCACCACCTGAACGTGGAGTTCACGGGCGGGCAGGCGCACGTCACGGAACTGACCGCCACGAACGGCACCGTCATGGACGGCCTGCCCCTGACGCCCATGACCCGCCTGCGCTGGCCGGCGCGCACGCCGCTGTACCTGCGCCCCTACTGGCTGGTGCTGCTCGACCCCGTGCAGGCCCCCGCGCCGCCCCGCATCGTCGTGAAACCCGAACAGGACCGCGTGACCCTGGTGCCGGGCACGCCCTTTACGCTGCACCTGCTGCTCGCGAACACCGGCCCGACCGTGGACCACTTCCGCGTCAGCCTCGACGGCCTGCCGCCCGAGTGGGTGCAGGACGCGCACGGCGAGGTGCAGCTGAACCCCGGTATGCAGGGGCACACCACCCTGACGCTGCTCGCCCCGCGCGACAGCGCTAGCCGCGCCGGCGAGTACCCGGTCACGGTGCTGGCCCGCTCCCGCGAGGACCCCAGCCAGAGTGGCCGCGCGCCGCTGGCCGTGACGGTCGCGCCGTTCGAGGAGACGGTCGCCACGCTGCTGCCCGCCGTGCGGCGCACCTGGCGGCACGCCCGGTACGTGCTGCGCGTCGAGAACCGCGGCAACACCGACGGGGTCCTGCTGCCGCGCCTGCGTGACAACGAGGGCGCGCTGCGGATCCTGCCGCGCCTCCAGGATCTCGTGACGGTCCCGCAGACGACCACCACGGGCATGCCGGTCGACCCGACCCAGCTGGCCCGCGAGACCGCGCGGCAGGCGACCGCCGAGGCCCGCCACGCCGCCATGATGGCCGCCCGTCAGGCCGTGCAGGGCCAGGGCCGCATCCGCGTGAACGACCTGCCGGCCCGCCTGCCGCTGGGTGCCGGGCAGTCCCGTGAGGAGGAACTGCGCATACGGGTGCCGCTGCGCTGGCTTGGCGCGCCCAGCCAGCACGACCTGCAGGTGGACGTGTTCCCGGAACGCCCGGACGGCGAGCCCGGCGAGCACCCGGCCGCGCAGGCCCGCGCGGAACTGCACCACCTGCCGCTCGTGCCGCTGTGGATGCTGCCGCTGATCCTGATCCTGCTGGGCGTACTGATCTGGCTGCTGACCCGCCCGCCCACCATCAACGCCTTCAACCTGGCCGGCAGCGACACGGTCGTCCGGCCGGGGCAGCCGTTCACGCTCCGCTGGGACACGCAGAACGCCACGCGCGTCAGCATCCCGGAACTCGGCGCGGCGGGCCGGAACCTGCCGCGCGACGGCAGCCTGACGGTGCCGGGCATCAGCCGCGACCAGAAGTACACCCTGAACGCCCGCTCGTTGATCGGCCGCGCGGCGGCGAACACCCAGACCGTGCAGGCCCGCTTCGACCGGCCCGTCATCGAGGTGTTCGACGTGACGCCCGTCCGGGTCGCCGGGAACCGGCCGGTCACGGTCACGTGGCGGGTCCGGAACGCCGAGCAGGTCACGATCAGCGAGCTGGGCAAGGTGCCGGCCAGCGGCACGCGCCGCTTCCAGCCCAGCCGGGACACGACCTTCACCCTGACCGCGCAGAACGGCACGGAACGCGAGACCGACGCCCGCGCCGTCAGCGTCCTGGGACCGCAGGTGAAGACCTTCAAGATCGAACCCGCCGAGATCAGCCGGGGCGAATCCGCCGTCCTGACCTGGGAGGTCCTGAACGCCGACTCGGTCATGATCGAGGGCCTGGGCACGGTCGCGGCGCGCGGCAAGAAGACCGTCACGCCGAAGGTCGCCACGAGCTACACCATCACCGCCAGCGGCGGCAACGGCCTGACCAACTCCGCGAACGCCCGCCTGGACATCGCGACACCCGCCCCGGAATTCACCCAGTTCGAGGTGACGCCCGGCACCGTCAAGTCCGACGGGCAGTTCAAGATCACCTGGAAGACGAAAAACGCCGTCGGCGTGAACGTCCAGTACGGGGCCGGCACCGAGGACAGCGGCCCGCAGGGCGAGACCATCAAACCCGCGCCGCCCACCGACACGGTCATCACCCTCACCGCCCGCAACGAGGCCGGCGAACAGGTCTCGGTGAATAAGCCCCTGAAGGTCCAGCCGGTCGATCAGCAGGCCGAGGCGGAGAAACTCGCCGCCGACGCCGAGAAGGCCAACCTGGAGAAGGTCACCTTCACCGCCGAACCCGCGCGTCTCGTCGGGGACGGCGACGTGACCCTCACCTGGAACGCGCCGGGCTTCCAGCAGGTGGACGTGCTGCCCCTGAAAGGACCGGTGAACGGCAAGTTCGACGCCAGCGGCAGCGAGATCGTCGAGAAGGTCGACCGGACCCGCACCTTCACGCTCGTGCTGTACCTGCGTGACGGCCGGAAGAAGACCATCGAGCAGCGCGTGACCGTCACGCCCCGACCCGTGGAGATCGTGGACTTCCGCGCCAGCAGCGCCGCCCTGAGCGCGCCCGGCCCCGTCACGCTCAGCTGGGACGTGCGCAACGCGCCGGCCGTGCGGATCGCCGGACTGAGCGGCCCGCTGACCGGCGGCAAGTGGCCCGCGCGCGGCAGCACCACCCTGACCGTCCCCCGGACCCGCACCTTCGTTCTGAGCGTCGGGGAGGTGCAGCGCAGCCTGACCGTGAAGGTCACGCCGCCCACGCCGGTCGTCACGTCCTTCACGGCGCTACCCGCCCAGCTGACGGGGCGCGGCACGGCGGTGCTGTCCTGGAACGTCGCGAACGCCGGCAGCGTCCGCATCGACGGCGTGGCCGGCCCGAACGCCGACGGGTCCTGGCCCGCCTCGGGCCGCGCGACCGTGCCGGTGCAGGCCACCCGCACCTTCACGCTGCGCGCCGGCACCGTGACCCGCTCGCAGGTCGTGACGGTTCGCAGCGCCCCCACGCCCCGCATCAACGCGTTCACGGTCACGCCCGCCGCCCTGACCGGCAGCGGCCCGGTCACGCTGAGCTGGGACGTGAGCAACGCCAGCGCCGTGCGCATCAGCGGCGTGCCCGGCCCGCTGAACGGCAACTGGCCCGCGCGCGGCCGGACCACGCTGACGCTGTCGCGCACGACCAGCTTCGTCCTGACGAGCGGTCAGCAGCAGAGCAGCCGGACCGTCACCGTCACGCCCCGCCCGGCCGCCCAGACCAGCGTGCCCACGCCGCCGGTCACGCCGCCCGTGCAGCCCGCTGCGCCGTCGGTCGTGTCGTTCAGCGCCTCGCCCCGCACGGTCCGCAGCGGCGCGTCCAGCACCCTCAGCTGGAACGTGAAGAACGCCGAACGCATCCAGATCGAGGGTCTGGACGGCAGCTTCCCGGCGCGCGGCAGCGTGAAGGTCAGCCCCACCCAGACGACGACCTACACCCTGCTGGCCGGCAGCCTGCGCAGCGTCCCGCAGACCGTGACCGTCACGCAGGCCGCCGCGCCCGAATCGCCGTACAGCGACCTGATCGGCTCCTGGACGCACCCGTTCGGGTACCTGACGATCCTGAACATCGACGGCCGCCGCGCCTCGGGTACGTTCGCCAGCAACCGCGACGACATCCCGGACCTGCCCATCGACGTCGTGTTCAGCGGCGGCACCCTGACCATCAGTTCCCGCTCGCTGGAGTCGTTCAAGATCGTGGCGTCCATCGACGCGGGCCGCAAGATCCTGCGCGGACCGTACACCCTGCGCGGCCAGAGCGAACGCTGGTGCGCGTACCGCCCGACCATTCCACGGCCCGACGGCTGCGAGTAACGTCCCCGCGTGACGCCCCCGCACGCACCGGGGGCACAGGAGGAACCACATGGCAGGAGGGCAGTTCACCAAGGCGCAGATCGTGCCCATCGACGGCAACGGCCGCAAGACCCCCATCGAGTGCATGTTCAACCCGCGCGAGTACACCATCTCGCGGTCCGTCGACTGGAAATCCCAGAACAGCGACACCAGCGACACCGGCAACAAGGTCTTCGTGGGCGGCTCGGCCGCCACCCTGACCCTCGAACTGTTCTTCGACACGTACGCCCGGCGCCAGTCGGCTGGGGCGGTCGAGGACGTCCGCAAGTACACCGCGCCGCTGTGGGCGCTCACCCAGATCGGCGACAAGGAAACCGACCGGGCGTCGGCCCTCCAGAAGAACCGGCCGGGCAAGGTGCTGTTCCAGTGGGGGTCCACCTGGCATTTCGAGGCGGTCATCACCAGCATGGAGCAGCAGTTCACGCTGTTCATGCCCGACGGCACGCCCGTCCGTTCGGTCATCAAGGTGTCGCTGGAACAGGCGGACCGCTCGACCGCCTTCCACGGGGCCAGCGGCGGCACGTCCACGTACCACGTCAGTCAGGGCATCCGCGAACGGGCCGCGCAGCGCGGCTTCGTGGGCGACCTGCGCGCCACGTCCTTCGGGAAGGGTTCGTGACCCGCGCGGCCCCCAGGAATCCCATCGAGGGCGCCGTCAGCAGCCTGTTCCTGAACATCGACGGGCAGGACATGCCCCGCGCGCTGTTCGAGCAGATCGACGAGGTCACGGTCGACAGCAGCCTGCAACTGCCGGACGTGGCGACCGTCACGCTGCGCGACCCGCAGGGCCTGCTCGTCGACGACGAGAAATTCCGGCTGGGCGCGCGCATCAGGGTGATCGCGCAGGTCAGGAGTCACCGCGAGACGGTCTTCGACGGGGAACTCGTGGAGGTCGAGCCGCGCTTCACGCGCTCCACGCAGTTCCTGCGGCTGCGGGCCTTCGACCGCCTGCACCGCCTGGCGCGCGGCACGCACACCCGGTCGTTCCTGAACGTCAGCGACATGGACCTCGTGAAGAAACTCGCGGGCGAGGCCGGCATGACCGCCCGCACCGAGGCCAGCAGCGTCGTCCACCCGTACGTGCTGCAACACAACCAGACCAACCTCGCGTTCCTGCGCGAGCGCGCCTCGCGCCTGGGGTACATCCTGTACGCCGACGGCACCGAACTGCGCTGCGAGAGCGTGCGCGGCCAGGACCCCATCGAACTCGTGTGGGGCGACACCCTGACCGAGTTCCTGCCACGCCTGACCAGCCTGGGGCAGACCAGCCAGAGCACCGTGCGGTCCTGGGACCCAAAACAGAAACGCAGCGTGGTCGGGCAGGCCGCCGCCGGGCAGGGGAAGGCGCAGGTGCCGGAATCGTCACGCAGCGAGGGCGTCGCGCAGCAGGCCTTCGACATGGACGCCCCCACCACCAGCAGCACCCTGATCGTGCGGGAGCAGGCGTACGCGACCGCCATCGCGCAGGCGCAGCGCAACCGCGTCAGCGAACACCTGATCGAGGCGCGCGGCACCGCCGCCGGCTACCCCCGCCTGACTGCCGGCACCACCCTGGACGTGAAGAACGTCGGGCGGCGCTTCAGCGGGCAGTACGTGGCGAGCAGCGTGCGGCACCTGTACCGCAACGGCGAGGGCTACAGCACCGAGTTCAGCGTGACCGGCAGCCGCCCGGACTCGCTGGCCGCCCTGATCCGCCAGAGCGCCGCCGGGCCTCACGAGGCGCCGTACACGCCGGTGCCGGGCCTGATGATCGGCATCGTCACGAACAACGAGGACCCGGAGGATCAGGGCCGCGTGAAACTGAAACTCCCGGCCCTGACCGAGGACGACGAGAGCGACTGGGCGCGCGTGGTCGGCGTCGGCAACGGCGGCGGGCGCGGCACGCAGTTCACGCCGGAAGTGAACGACGAGGTCCTCGTGGGCTTCGAGCACGGCGACATCCACCACCCGTACGTGATCGGCGGCCTGTGGAACGGCAGCGACGCCCCGCCCCGCCCGACCGGCAAGACCATCAAGAACGGCAAGGTCATCCAGCGCGTCTACCGCACCCGCCTGGGCCACGAACTGATCTACGACGATCCCATCGACCCCGACCCGCCGAAAGTGACGGTCCAGAGCAGCAAGAAACACGCCCTGGAACTGAACGACGACAAGAAGAAACCCTTCGCGGAACTGCGCACCACCGCCGGGCACCGCCTGACCCTGATGGACGACCCGAAAGCGCCGTTCGTGGTCCTGCGCGACCGCAACGGCAACGAGGTCCACCTGGACAGCAAGAGCAACACCCTGACCATCACCAGCACCGGCCGCCTGGAACTCAAGGCCCGCAGCGGCATCCGCATTGACGGGGGCGGCGGGAACGTGGACGTCCGGGGCGTCATGATCAACCTCAACTGATTCCGGGCCGCCGGACGGGTCGCGTCCGCCCGGATGGAACGGCTCTGCAGGCCATTCAGTCGGAGTCCACAGCACAGGAGACCGTATGCCCCACTCCCCATCCCAGCCGATCCCGCCCCGCGCCGCGCCGGACCCGCCGCACCCGGCGCAGGCCCTGCAGGTGCTGTGCGACGGTCTGAGCGCGCAGGTGCTGGACGTGGCGCTGAACGAGCAGGCCGAACCGGACGTGCGGTACGTGGTGACGCTGCCGGATCTGCGCGGCACGCGTCTGGCGCACACCCAGGCGCGGCTGGACCTGACCGATTTCGAGACGGGCGTGCTGGCGCTGGCCCTGGCGACCGAACTGTACCCGGAACGCATGCTGGCCGCCTGCGCCGCCGCGCTGCAGATGGACAGCCTGTACGCGGCCTTCCTGACGCCCGCCCTGACCCGCCGCTGGCTGCTGAGCGACGAGTGGACCGAGGGCGACGCGTTCAGCGCCGCGCGGCCCCTGCTGGCCTGCCACCTGATCGAGTTCGGCAGCAGCGCGAACGCCAGTGTGCTGGAGGCCCTGACGCCCCTGCGGCTGAGTGCGGGCCTGCTCGCGGACCTGCGCGGCGCGCCGGGCGTCCCGCCGGACCTGAGCGGCGTGCTGCGGCCACTGCCGGGCGGCGGGCTGCTCAGCGACTCGCAGCAGGCGCAACTCGACAGCCTGACCCGTCACCTGCACGCTGGCCCGGAGCGCGCCGCGCTGCTGTTCGGCACGAACCACAGCGGCATGCTGTCCCTCGCCGCGCACCTGCTGGGCCGCGAGGCGCACCTGCTGGACCTGCCGCAGCTGGCCGCCCGGTCCACCGACGAGCAGGAGACGCTGCTGCGCGCTCTGCGCCGCGACACCCGACTGCGCGGCGCGCGGCTGGTGCTGGACGCCGCCACGCCGCTGCCCGACGCCCAGCCGCCCGAGGGACTGGTCGACCGGGTGCTGGACACGGCCGCCGGGCCGGTCGTGATCGTCGCGGCCGACCCCCTGCCGCTCGACTCGCCGCGCGCCGTCCTGAGCGCCGGGGTCGGCGCCCCCACGCCCGCCGAGCAGCGGGAACGCTGGGCGCAGGCGCTGGGCGTCAGCCCGGAACAGCCGCTGCTGCGTCAGCTCGGGGATCAGTTTCACCTGAACCTGGACCGCATCGACGCCCTGGCCCGCGAGGCCCGCGCCGGCCTGCCCGGCAGCGCCGACCAGCCCGCGCGGATCGAGCGGGCCTGGGAGGCCGCGCGCGGCGCGAACCGCCGCCTGATGGGCAGCCTCGCGCAGCGCATCGAGACCCGCGCCCGCTGGGCGGACCTGATCCTGCCGGACACCGAACGGCTGGCCCTGGAGCAGATCGCCGCGCACGTCCGGCACCGCTCGGTGGTGTACGAGGATCTCGGCATGGCCCGGCCCGGCCGGGGCCGCTCGATCACGGCGCTGTTCAGCGGTCCCAGCGGCACCGGCAAGACCCTCAGCGCCGAGGTGCTGGCGCATGACCTGAACCTCGACCTGTACCGCGTGGATCTCAGCAGCACGGTCAGCAAGTACATCGGCGAGACCGAGAAGAACCTCAAGAAAATCTTCGACGCGGCCGACCAGGGCGGCTGCGTCCTGCTGTTCGACGAGGCCGACAGCGTCTTCGGGAAGCGCGGCGAGGTCCGCGACAGCAACGACCGCTACGCGAACACCCAGGTGAACTACCTGCTGCAACGCCTGGAGACCTTCAACGGTCTGGCGCTGCTGACCACCAACCTAGAAAGCAGCATGGACGTGGCCTTCATGCGCCGCCTGGCGTTCGTGGTGAACTTCCGCGCGCCGCAGGCCCCGGAACGCGAGCGGCTGTGGCGCGGCGCGTTCCCGGCGTCACTGGACACCAGCGGTGTGGAGTTCGCGCGGCTGGCGGCGGCCGACGTATCCGGCGGCAACATCCGCAGCGTCGCCATGAACGCCGTGTTCATGTCCGTGGCCCGCCGCGTGCCGCTGGATCAGGCGCTGGTCGAGGAGGCCCTGCACCTGGAGTTCCGCAAGCTGGGCCGACTGGTGCTGTGACGGCGTGTCGGTGGACGGCGGCGGCTATGGCCTGATCACAGTCGGCACGCAATTCGGATACCCACTCCAGTAAATCGTTCGAATCTGCATTCTGTCGCCAGATCGGATGACGGAATGCAGATTCCGTGCTGCTTTCCAGCAGAAATTGGCCTTCTGTGTGCATATCGTTACGGTGTGAACGAGAAATATGCAGAACGTGAATGGTCGGCCGGGAGGGTGGTGAACGTCGTGATTGTCGGACGTGATCAGCGTACTCCTGTCTGGGCCTGCGACTCAATAGATGCATAAATATGCAATCCGTAGTGATTGGAGTCCGATGGCGGCACGCCCAGATTTGGCTGGACACTCTGTCAAAAATGCGTCTGAATGCGGCTAGATTTGCCGGTTGGATTTTCGGGCGCGCTGAAGGTTCTGAGAATAATCATCCAGGCAGTGATTGACGTTATGCACTCGTGGGGCCTACAATCATGATCATTCGGTTAAATCTGCTCCCGTGAGGGCCGAACCGACCCCGCCCACATCCCCTGAGTTGCGAGGTCAGTCATGGAACCCACCCGTCCCACCGCGCCCGCCGCCCCCTCTTCCCAGCCCTTCCATGAACTGCTGCCGCCCATGACCGCGCACGAGGCGAGTGTCGAGGCCAACCGCTGCCTGTACTGCTACGACGCGCCCTGCCTGCAGGCCTGCCCCACCCACATCGACATCCCCACCTTCATCCGCAAGATCGCCACCGGGAACCTGCGCGGCTCGGCCCGCACCATCCTGGAAAGCAACTTCCTGGGCGGCACCTGCGCCCGCGTCTGCCCCGTGCAGGAACTCTGTGAGGGTGCGTGCGTGCTCGGCCCGGACCACACGCCCATCCAGATCGGCCGCCTGCAACGCCACGCGGTGGATCACGTGCAGGAACGCGGCATTCAATTGTTCACGCCCGCCCCCGCCACCGGGCGCCGCGTCGCCGTGGTCGGCAGCGGCCCCGCCGGGATCAGCGCCAGCGCCGAACTGGCCAGGGCCGGGCACGAGGTCACGCTGTACGAGAAACGCGACCTGGGCGGCGGCCTGAGCACCTACGGCATCATCGTGCTGCGCGAACCGGTCGAGGTCGCGCTGCGCGAGGTGCAGGCCGTCCGCGACCTGGGCGTGAATGTCGTCACCGAGCACGAACTGAGCACCCGCGCGGGCCTGGACGACCTGCTGACCACCCACGACGCCGTGATCCTCGCGCTGGGCCTGGGCGCCGTGCCCGCCATCGGCATTCCCGGCGAGGAACACATCCTGGATGGGTTGCAGGTTATCGAGGCCAGCAAGATGGAGCAGCCCACCGGCGTCGGCACGCGCGCCGTCATCATCGGTGCGGGGAACACCGCCGTGGACGCCGCCACCATCGCCCGCCGCTCCGGCGCGGACACCCTGATGGTCTACCGCCGCACCGAACGCGAGATGACCGCCTACCACCACGAGTACCTCTTCGCGCTGAGCGAGGGCATCACCTTCAGCTTCCTGACCCAGCCCGTGGAAGTCCTGCACGAAGGCGGGCAGGTCACGGGCCTGCGCTGCATCCGCATGGGCCTCGGCGCGCCGGACGCCTCGGGCCGCGCCCGCCCGGAACCCATTCCCGGCAGTGAATTCGTCATCCCCTGCGACACCGTCATCAGCGCCATCGGGCAGGAGAAACCCGCGCTGGCCGCCGCGCTGGGCCTGGACCTGGACGGCGGGTACATCCGCGTGGACGACGCCCTGCAGACCAGCCTCCCGCGCGTGTACGCCGCCGGGGACTGCGTGCGTGCCCGCGGCAACGCCAGTACCGTCATGGCCGTGCAGGACGGCAAGATCGCCGCCGCCAGCATCGAACGCGCCCTGGGCCGCACGCCGAACGTCACCCTGAAACCCACGCCGCCCGCCGAGGTCCGCGAGCACCCGCTGTATCTCGAGGCGCACGGCCCCGTCCTCACCGGCCCGAACCAGCCCGCCGCCGCAACCGCCCCCCTGGGCCACGCGCCCGTCACGGAGGCCCACCATGGCTGACCTCAGCATCGACTTCGCCGGCATCCGCTCGCCCAACCCCTTCTGGCTGGCGTCGGCGCCCCCCACCAACAGCGGCGCGCAGATCCACCGCGCCTTCGAGTACGGCTGGGGCGGCGCCGTGTGGAAGACCATCGGCGCGCCCGTCCTGAACATCAGCAACCGCTACGGCAGCCTCTCCCTGGGCGGGCGGCGCATGCTCGCCATCAACAACGTCGAACTGATCAGCGACCGCCCGCTGGACGTGAACCTGCGCGAGATCGCCGAGATCAAACGCCTCTGGCCCGACCGGGCCGTGATCGTGTCCGCCATGGTCGACGCCGACCCGCAGGCCTGGAAAGACATCGTCATGATGATCGAGGACACCGGCGCCGACGGCATCGAACTCAACTACGGCTGCCCGCAGGGCATGAGCGAACGCGGCATGGGCGCCGCCGTCGGCCAGGTGCCCGAGATGTGCCAGCTGAACACCCACTGGGTCACCAGCGTCACCCGCCTGCCCGTCATCGTGAAACTCACGCCGAATATCACCCACATCGTCGACCCCGCCCACGCGGCGCTGGCCGGAGGCGCCCACGCGCTCTCGCTCATCAACACCATCAACTCCGTCACCCGCGTCGACCTCGACACGCTGCTCGTCTCGCCCAGCATCGGCGGACGCGGCACGCACGGCGGCTACGCCGGCCCGGCCGTCAAGCCGATTGCGCTGAACATGCTGACCGAACTCATGACCGACCCAGATGTGCTGCGCAGCGGCGTCCCCATCAGCGGCATGGGCGGCATCGCCACCTGGCGCGACGCCGCCGAATTCCTCCTCCTCGGCGCCACCAGCCTGCAGGTCTGCACCGCCGCCATGCAACACGGCTACCGCATCATCGAGGACCTCACCGACGGCCTCAGCAACTGGATGGACGATCACGGCTTCAAGACCATCGCCGACGTGACCGGGAAATCACTGCCGCAGATGAGCACCTTCGGCGGCCTCGACCTGTCCCACCAGTCCGTCGCGCGCATCGACCAGAACAAATGCATCGGCTGCGACCTGTGCTACGCCGCCTGTAACGACACCGCCCACCAGTGCATCGACCTCGTCAGCCCCGGCGGCGTCACCGTCGACCCCGGCTACGACATGAGAACCAACGGCCGGCAGGTCGCCGACACCCGCCCCCGCCCCGTCGTCCGCGAAAGCGACTGCGTCGGCTGCGCCCTGTGCGCCAACGTCTGCCCCGTCGACGGCTGCATCACCATGGTTACCGTCCCCAGCGGCCGCGAGAGCATCACCTGGGACGAACTGACCGCCCAGCGCCCCGAAATCGCCCAGAGCTGGGCCGCCATGCAGGCCTACCGCGAAGAAGTCGGCATCGAGATCCACTGAGGCGGACTCCGGTCGCGCACCGTCCACATCACACCCATTGAGAGGTTGCACGCATGATCCTACTGATTCAGAACGGCGAGATTGTCACGGACGGTAAGCGTTTCAGGGCGGACGTGCTGGTGGAAGGGGAAACCATCGCCCAGATCGGCGAGAACCTCGCGGTGCCCGAGGGGGCCACCGTGATCGACGCGAGCGGGAAGTTCGTGTTCCCCGGCTTCATCGACCCGCACGTGCACATCCACCTGCCGTTCATGGGCACGTTCGCGAAGGATACGCACGCGACCGGATCGCAGGCGGCGCTGATCGGCGGGACGACGACATTCATCGAGATGCTCGCCCCGGCCGGAAGTGAGGACCTGATGGACGGCTGGCGCACCTGGACGGGCATGGCGGCAGGCAACAGCGCCTGCGACTACACCTTTCATATCGGCGTGACCCGCTGGGACGACCGGACCGAGGCGACCCTGCGCGACCTGGTGGGGCAGGGCATGAAGTCCTTCAAGGTGTTCCTGGCGTACAAGGGAGCGTTCGGGATCGACGACGCGGCGCTGTACCGGGTGTGCCGTCTGGCGGCGGAACTGGGCGTGGTGGTCACTGCGCACTGCGAGAACGCGGATCTGGTCGCGGAGTTGCAGCAGAAACTCCTCGCGGAGGGCAAGACTGGACCCGAGTGGCACGAACCCAGCCGTCCGGAGAGCGTGGAGGCCGAGGGCACGGCGCACTTCGCGACGTTCGTGGAGATGACGGGCGCGCACGGGTACGTGGTGCACCTGAGCAACGCCCGCGCGCTGGAGGCGGCGCTGGATGCCCGGTCGCGCGGCGTGAAGCTGGACGTGGAGGTCGTGATTCCGCACCTGACGCTCGACAAGACGTACGCCGAGCGGCCCGGCGTGGAGGGCGCCAAGTACGTCATGTCGCCCCCCCTGCGCGAGAAGGGCAACCAGCCCCGGCTGTGGGCGGCGCTGGAACGCGGCGAGATCGCCACGGTCGCCACCGACCACTGCCCCTTCGACGTGGCGCAGAAGCACATGGGCGACGGGAACTTCACGCTCATCCCGAACGGCATTCCCGCCATCGAGGACCGCGTGAACGTCCTGTACACCCAGGGCGTCAGCCGGGGCAACCTGAGCGTCGAACGCTTCGTGGACGCCGCCAGCACCCGCGCCGCGCAGATCTTCGGCCTGTACCCCCGCAAGGGCACCGTCAGCGTGGGCAGTGACGCCGATCTGGTGATCTACGACCCCGCGTACCGGGGCACCATCAGCGCCGGGACCAGCCACATGAACAACGACTACAGCGGCTACGAGGGCTGGGAAATCGACGGGCGCCCCGAGGTCGTCACGGTACGCGGTCAGGTGGCCGTGCAGGGCGGTGAGTTCGTGGGCGACCCGGCGCGCGGGCAACTGCTGCGGCGGTAGGAACGGGCAGAGGGTTCCAGGCACGCTGAACCGGACAGGGTCCGGAGTTCCAAGGAGGAGACGTGACGTACACCAACCCCAGCCCGCAGGCCAGTCCGCCCCTGAATGAGCCGCCCATCGTGTCCATCCGCGACCTGCAGAAGGTCTTCCCGGTGCCCGGCGGGCAGACGGTCGCCTTGAAGGACGCCAACCTCAGCATCCAGAAGGGAGAGTTCATCAGCCTGATCGGCCCGAGCGGCTGCGGGAAGACCACCCTGCTGCGCCTGATGGCCGACCTGGAACAGCCGACCGCCGGGGAACTGCTGATCGCGGGCCGCACCGCCGACGAGGCCCGCCGTGAGCGGCAGTACGGGTACGTGTTCCAGGCGCCCGCGCTGATGGAGTGGCGCACCGTGCTGAAGAACGTGCTGCTGCCGCTGGAAGTCATGAACGTGCCCGGCGACCGGGTAGCGCGGGCGCGCGAGATGCTGAAACTGGTCGGCCTGGAGAAGTTCGAGCGGAACTACCCCTGGCAGCTGTCCGGCGGGATGCAGCAGCGCGTCAGTATTGCCCGCGCGCTGGCGTTCGACCCGCCGCTGCTGTTCATGGACGAACCGTTCGGCGCGCTGGACGAGATCACCCGCGAGCACCTGAACCTGGAACTGCTGCGGCTGTGGCGTGAGACCGGCAAGACCGTGATCTTCGTGACGCACTCCATCCCGGAAGCGGTGTTCCTGAGTACCCGCGTGGTCGTCATGACCGCCCGCCCTGGCCGCATCGAGGGGATCGTGGACATCGACCTGCCGCACCCGCGCAGTGACGACACCCGCGAGGACCCGCGCTTCTTCACGCACGCCACCGAGATCCGCGAACTGCTGAAGAAGGGGCACGCATGAACGGGGGGAGGTCATGACCACCCTGCGGCCCCCGCGCATGGCGGGACTGGGGCCGATGCTGGTCGTGGCGTTGATCGCGGCGGCGCTGTACTGGCCGCTGATGCTCGCCGCGAACGTCGGCCCGGCCGGGCGGACCCTGGCGAGCGGCGCGGAACTCGACTGCCGGACGGCGCTGGCCTGCGCCTCGCAGCTGCGCAACCCGGTGGTGCCCGCCCCGGCGCAGCTCGCGCAGGGCTTCGTGCGCCTGAGTACGCCGGTCACGTCGCCGCTGGCGCTGCCGTACAACGTGGGCGTGACCGCCGGGGAGACGCTGCTGGGCCTGCTGCTGGCGACCGTGACGGGGCTGGGGCTGGCGCTGCTGCTGGTGGCCAGCCGTTCGTTCGAGCGGGCCACGCTGCCGTGGCTGGTCGCGTCGCAGACCGTGCCGGTCGTGGCGATCGCGCCGATGCTGGCGGTGCTGCTCGGGCAGTACGGCGTGCAGGGCTTCCTGCCCAAGGCGATCATCGCGGCGTACATCGCGTTCTTCCCGGTCGCGGTCGGCATGAGCCGGGGCCTGCGCAGCGCCGATCCCCTCCACCTGGACCTGATGCGCACGTACCACGCCAGCGGCGCGCAGACCTTCCGGCTACTGCGGTTCCCGGCCAGCCTCCCGCACCTGTTCACGGCGCTGAAGGTGTCGGTCACGGCGGCGCTGGTGGGCAGCATCGTCGCGGAGATCAGCACCATCTCGTTCTCCGGGCTGGGCAAGATGCTCGCCGAGAACTCGCGCGCCAGTGACACGGTGGCCCTGTGGGTGATCATGGGATACGGCGCGGTGCTCGGTGTGACGCTGGTCGCCCTGGTGAACGTGCTGGAGAGGTGGGTGACGCCATGGAGCAGACGATGACCGCTGTGCGCACCGTCGCCGCCCGCCCCGGCGCGGCCCTGTCCACCGCCGCGGCGCTGCTGGTCGGCGTGGGAGGCCTGCTGCTGGTGTGCCTGACCCTCCCGGCCCCCGGCGAGGGCACGCCCCCGGACGCGCGGGCGTGGCTGGCGGGCATCCTGGCCCTGCTGGCGGTGGGCGCCCTGGGCGTGCGCGGCGCGGCGCAGGGCGAGTCCCGCGCCGCCCGCACCCTGCCCGCCACGCTCACGCTGATCCTGGCCGTGCTGGGCACCGAGGCCCTGCTGCGCGCCTACGCCGTCCCGGCCGGTCTGATCCCCACGCCGGGGCGCGTGCTGAGCGCGCTGTGGACCGCCCGCAGCGTCCTGCTTCAGGACACCTACACCACCTTCGTGCTGGAGGCGCTGCTGGGGTTCCTGGCCGGCACCGCGCTGGGGCTGGGGCTGGCGCTGCTGGTCGTGCGGTTCCGCTTCCTGGAACTCGGGCTGCTGCCGTACGCGGCGCTGTTCAGTTCGATTCCCATCGTGGCGCTGGCCCCCGTGATCGTGAAAGCAGTTGGCCTGGACTGGCCCAGCAAGACGGTCGTCGTGGCCGTCACGGTCCTGTTCCCGGTCGTGGTGGGCGCCGTGCGCGGCCTGCAGAGCGCCGCGCCGCTGCACCTGGACCTGATGCACACCTACGCCGCCCGCCCGGAGCAGACCTTCCGGGACGTGCGGATTCCCACCGCGCTGCCGTTCCTGTTCGGCGCGCTGAAAGTCTCCAGCACCCTGGCCCTGATCTCCGCCATCGTCGCCGAGTTCTTCGGCACGAACGGGCACGGCCTGGGGTTCCGCATCCAGATCGAGGTGGGCCGCTTCGGACTGGACGTCGTGTGGGCCGCCATCGTGCTCGCCAGTATCGCCGGTATGGCCTTCTTCGCGCTCGTCAGCGCCGCCGAGGCGCGGCTGCTGCCCCGCCGCTCCTGACCGACCCCGTTTCACCCGAACGCGCTCCCCACTCCCCGGAGGTTCCCATGAAACGCAGCACCCTGATCCTGGCCGCCCTGCTCCTGACCACCGCCTCCAGCGCTTCCGCGCAGAAACTCGTGCCCGTCAAGGTGCAGCTCAAGTGGTTCCCGCAGGCGCAGTTCGCCGGGTTCTTCGTCGCGCAGGCCAAGGGCTACTACAAAGCCGAAGGGCTGGACGTGCAGTTCCTCCCGACCGGCGACCAGAGCCCCATCCAGACGGTCGCCACCGGCACCGCCGACTTCGGCACCACCTGGATCACCGACCTGCTGACCGCCCGGCAGCAGGGCATCCCGGTCGTGCACATCGCGCAGCTGTTCCAGAAGAGCGGCTACACCCTCGTGTCCCTGAAATCCGCCGGTCTCAAGACCCCGGCCGACTTCAAGGGTAAGCGCGTGGGCGTGTGGCCCAGCGGGAACGAGTACCCCGCCGTGGCGCTGCTGAAGAAGTACGGCCTGACCACCAGCCTCGACTCTTCCGTCAGCAATCCCAGCGTGCAGGCTGTCACGTACCCCTTCGACCCCAGCATCGTCTTCCCCGACAAGGTCGATCTGGTCAGTGCCATGACCTACAACGAGGTCAACCAGATCGTCGGGCTGGGCTACCCGCTCGACAAACTCCAGATCTTCAACGCCAGCGACTACGGCATCAACCTCCTCGAGGACCTGATCTTCACCACCGAACGGACCCTGGCCAACAAGAACTTCAAGGGCAGCGGCATGAGCGGCGAGGACATCGCGGCGAAACTCGTGCGCGCCACCCTGAAAGGCTGGAACTACGCCGTGAAGAACCAGAAGGAAGCCGTGCAGACCGTCCTGATCAACTGCGGCAACACCTGCAAGGGGTCGGGCACCCGCGCCAGCGCCGCCGGCCACCAGACCTGGCAGATGGCCGAAGTCGCCAAGCTGTACAACGCCGGCCCCACCCTGAAGGGCCGCGCCGGGTACCTCGACCCCGCCACGTATAAGGCCAACGTCACGCTGCTGAAAAGCCTCGGCATCCTCAAGGCTGACCCCAGCCCCGCCGCCGTCACGTACAAAGTGTGGGAAAAAGCCACCGGGAAGAAGTAGATGGTTGATGGTTGAAGGTTGACAGAGGGTGGTTCCATCACCTGTCAACCATCAACTTTCAACTGTCTCCGAAGGAGACTCATGCTTGATCCACAACGAACCATCGACGACCTGAAAGCCCTGCGAGAATTGACCGGGGACGAGCACGGCGCGCAGCGGGTGGCGTTCACGGACACCTGGGTCGCCGCCCGCGCGTTCCTGAAGGAGCGGCTGGACGCTCTGCCGGTCACGCAGCACATGGACGCCGCCGGGAACTGGTGGGCGACCCTGCCCGGCGAGAGCGAGCGCGCCCTGCTGATCGGCGGGCACCTCGACTCCGTCCCGAATGGCGGGTGGCTGGACGGCTGCCTGAACGTCCTGGCGGGCCTGGAAGTCCTGCGCCGCGTGAACGAACAGTACGCCGGGCGCCCACCGGTCACGCTGAAACTCGTGGACTGGGCCGACGAGGAAGGCGCGCGCTTCGGCCGCAGCCTGTACGGGTCCAGTGCCGCCGGGGGCCAGCTCGACGTGACCGAGATGCGCAAACTGAAAGACCGTGACGGCGTGAGCCTCGAAGACGCCCTGCAACGCGTCGGCATCACCCTCGCGGACGCCCCGGATGCCCGCGCGGAACTGAAGGACGCCGCCGCGTACCTCGAACTGCACATCGAACAGGGCCCCGTCCTCGAACACATGGATCTGCCGCTCGGCGCGGTCCTCGGCACGGTCGGCGTCGAGCGGCACACCATTACCTTCCACGGGCAGGCCGCGCACAGCGGCAGCACGCCCATGAACGTCCGCCGCGACGCTTTCCTCGCCGCTGGACGCTTCGGGCAGGCCATCTATGACATCGCCGCGCGGCACGGGGGCGTGTGCACGGTCGGCAGCGTGAAGACCCTGCCCGGCATCGTCACCAGCGTCGTCGAAACCTGCGAAATCACCCTCGACCAGCGGCACCTCGACGCGGGCAAACTGGCCGCCATGTGGCAGGACGCGCAGGACGCCGCCACGCAATTCGCGCAGGAGGCGGGCTGCACCGTCACCTTCGGGTACCTCTGGAACATCGAACCCATCCCCTTCCACCCCATGCTCATCGACGCCGCCGAGGCCAGCATCCTCACCGTCACGCCCACCACGCACCGCCTCCCCAGCGGGCCGCTCCACGACGCCGCCGAGGTCGCCCGCGCGGGCGTCCCCACCGTCATGCTGTTCGTGCAGTCCCTGCGCGGCATCAGCCACAACAGGATCGAGGACACCCGCGAGGACCACATCGCCCTGAGCGTGCAGGCCCTGGATGAACTCACCACCCGCACGATGGACTGGATTGCCCGGAACACCTGACGTCCGGGCCGGAAAGGCGCACACTGAAGCCACCATGACCCCTGTTCGACTGGAGGATCCGATGTTGCCGACGCTGGCGGAACTGTTGACGCTTCCGGCGTTCGCGGGCGCGGAGGTCGTGAGTGGGCACGCGCACCTGACCCAGCCCGTGACCTGGGTGCATGTCTCAGAGGTGGCGGACGCCGCGCGGTTCCTGACCGGCGGGGAACTGCTCCTCTCGACCGGGTCGCTGCTGGCCCGCATGAACGAGGGTGAACTGGAGGGGTTCGTGGCGTCGCTGGCGCAGCGGGGCGCGCACGGGCTGGCGCTGGAACTCGTGCAGGTGTTCCGCGACGTGCCGCCCGCGTTGCTGGGCGCGTCGCGCCTGCATGGGTTGCCGCTGATCGTGTTCCGCGAGGAGGTGAGTTTCGCGGCCCTGACCCGCGCGGCGCACGCCCGCATCCTGAACCACGGCGGCCCGGCGCTGGACCCGAGCCTCGCGCCCCTACTGGACGCGCTGGCCGAGACGGGGCGCAGCGTGGCGTTCCTGCGTGCGCAGCTGGGGCCGCTGCTGAACCTGCCCGCCCGGCCCCGCTCGACACTGCTGGGCACGCTGGACGCCCTGCTGACCACGAACTTCAACATGGCCGAAACCGCCCGGCGCCTGGGCGTGCGGCGCCAGACGGTGTACTACCGCCTGGAGCAGCTGCGCGCCATGCTGCCCGATCTGGACGAACCCCGGCGGCAGCTGGGCCTGCATCTGGCGCTGGAACTGACGCGCAGCGAGGCGGGCGAGGCGCTCAGCGCCGCCGAGCGGACGTAGACAGGCGACTGGACAGACTGTCTCTTGCCGCTCCAGCACGCAAAAAACTACACTTCGGTTAACATTCGGTTTCCGCTCTTCTTTCTGAAGTCTGCGCCCTGCACACTGCCGGGTTCGCCCTGTCATTCCGGAGGTTCCGCCCATGCCCGACCCGCATCCCGACACGCACGACATCATCCAGGCGAACCGTGACCACACCCTGTTCTCGTGGAGCGTGCAGACCCAGACGAACCCCATCCACATGACCGGCGGCAAGGGCAGCCACTTTTTCGACGGGGACGGCAACACGTGGCTGGACTTTTCCAGCCAGCTGATCAACATCAACGTCGGGCATCAGCATCCGGCGGTGCTGGAGGCCATCAAGGCGCAGGTGGACACCATGTGTTTCGCCGGGCCGAGTTTCGCCACGGATGTCCGCGCGCAGCTGGGGCAGAAACTGCGTGAGGTGACGGGCCTGGGCAAGAGCTTCTTCACGCTGGGCGGCAGCGAGGCGAACGAGAACGCCATGAAGATCGCCCGCCTGTACACCGGCCGCGACAAGATCATCACCCGCTACCGCTCCTACCACGGGGCGACGATGGGCAGCATGACCGCCAGCGGCGACCCCCGGCGCTGGCCGGTCGAGCCCGGCGTGCCCGGCATCGTGCGCGCCTTCGACCCGTACTGCTACCGCTGCCCGTTCGGCAAGACGCCGGACAGTTGCGGGCGCGAGTGCGTGTCGCACATCGAGGAGATCATCCAGATGGAAGGGCCGCACACCATCGCCGCGATCATGGTCGAGGGCATCACCGGCAGCAACGGCCTGCTCGTCCCGCCGGACGACTACTACCCGAAACTGCGCGCCCTGTGTGATAAGTACGGCATCCTGCTGATCGACGACGAGGTCATGAGCGGCTTCGGACGCACCGGAACGTGGCTCGCCACGCAGCACTACGGCATCAAGCCCGACATCGTCACCTGCGCCAAGGGCCTGACCAGCGGGTACATGCCGCTGGGCGCGGTGGTCGTCAGTGACGCCATCGCCGAGTACTTCGAGACGCACTTCCTGGCGGGCGGCCTGACGTACAGCGGGCACCCCGTCTCGCTGGCCGCCGCCGTCGCCAACCTGAAAGTCTACGAGGACGAACATCTCTTCGAGCACACCCGCGACCTCGGCGAGTACCTCGGGCAGCGCCTCGAAGCCATGAAGGCGAAGTACGCCTGCGTGGGCGACGTGCGCTACAAGGGCCTGTTCAGCGTCCTGGAACTCGTGCGGGACAAGGCCACCAAGGAACCGCTGGCGCCCTTCAACGGCACCTCACCCGAGATGGGTCGCCTCGCCGCGCACCTCAAGAGCCGCCACGTGTACGCGTACAGCCGCTTCAACTTCCTGTGGGTCTGCCCGCCCCTCGTCGTCACCCGCGAGGAACTCGACGAGGGCCTCGCCGCCTACGAGGAAGCCCTCGCGCTGGTCGATCAGATGATCGGCTCGCCCGTCGCCGCCGACTGACGCTCTCCCTCCCCGCCTTCCCCTCCACAGGAGTTCCCATGACTGACACGATGACCAAGCCCGCCCCTATCAACCACTGGCTGGGAGGCAAGTTGACGCCCGGCACGTCGGGCCGCAGCGCGAAGGTGTTCAACCCGGCGACCGGGGAGGTGCAGGGTTTCGTGGACCTCGCCAGTACCCAGGAGATCGACGCGGCCGTTCAGGCGGCCACGGCTGCCGCGCGGGCGTGGCGGAGCGTGCCGCTGAGCAGGCGCGCGGAGATCATGTTCCGCTTCCGGGCGCTGCTTGACGCGGGCCGCGACGATCTGGCCCGCATCCTGACGCGTGAGCACGGGAAGGTGCACGCGGACGCGCTGGGTGAGATCGCGCGCGGCATCGAGAACGTGGATTTCGCGTGCGGGATTCCCAACCTGCTCAAGGGCGGGTATTCCGAGGGAGCGAGTACCGGCGTGGACGTGTACTCCATCCAGCAGCCGCTGGGCGTGGTGGCGGGCATCACGCCGTTCAACTTCCCGGCGATGGTGCCGCTGTGGATGATCGCGAACGCGCTGGCCTGCGGGAACGCCTTCATCCTGAAACCCAGCGAGAAGGACCCCAGCGCCAGCCTGTTCATCGCGGAGTTGTTGCAGAAGGCCGGGCTGCCGGACGGTGTGTTCACGGTGATTCACGGGGACAAGGAGGCGGTGGACGCGCTGCTGGAGCACCCGGACGTGGCGGCGGTCAGTTTCGTGGGGAGCACGCCCATTGCGCGGTACATCTACCGCAAGGGCACCGAGCACGGCAAGCGCGTGCAGGCGCTGGGTGGCGCGAAGAACCACATGCTGGTCCTGCCCGACGCGGACGTGAACATGGCCGCCGACGCCGCCGTGAGCGCCGCCTACGGGTCCGCCGGGGAGCGCTGCATGGCGATCAGCGTGGTCCTGGCCGTCGGGGACGTGGGGGATGAACTGGTGGACGCCATCGCCTCACGCCTCCCGGCCCTGAAGGTCGGCCCCGGCAGTGACGCCGCGAACGAGATGGGGCCGCTGATCTCCCGCGAGCACCGCGACCGCGTGGCCGGGTACATCGGCAGCGCCGCCGATCAGGGCGCGACGGTCGTGGTGGACGGCCGGGCGCAGACGTTCGACGGGAACGGGTTCTTCCTGGGCGTGTCGCTGCTCGATCACGTCACGCCGGACATGGACGCCTACCGCGACGAGATCTTCGGGCCGGTCCTGTGCGTCGTGCGGGTGCCCAGCTACGAGGCGGGCCTGAAACTCATCAACGACAACGAGTTCGGGAACGGCACCGCCATCTTCACCCGCGACGGCGGCGCCGCCCGGCAGTTCCAGTTCGACTGTCAGGTCGGCATGGTGGGGATCAACGTGCCGATTCCCGTCCCGGTCGCGTACTACTCCTTCGGCGGCTGGAAGGCCAGCCTGTTCGGGGACACGCACATGTACGGCCCGGACGGCATCAAGTTCTACACGCGTACCAAGGTCATCACGTCCCGCTGGCCCGACCCGGCGGGCAGCCGCGTGGACCTGGGCTTCCCGCAGAACCGCTGATACGGACTGCCGTTTGTTTCGCCGACAACCCGGAACATCGCCGGATTGCCAGCTCCACGCCCGGAACCCGTTTTGCTCCTACTCGCTCTGCGGCGCAGCTCTACGAGTCCGTATGACCCGGCGTGGCCCGGCCGGCCCCCGCGATCCGGCCGGGCCGCGTGGTAAGAATGGGCGGTGATGGACGCCTCACCTCCTGCCGGACGCCCGGCCCCGGCCCCGGCCCGGTGGACCTGCCGCTCTCGCTGGACCGCGCCTCCGGCGTGGGGCTGGCCCGGCAGCTGGCCGCGCAACTGCGGGCGGCGGCGTCCGGCGGGACGCTGGAGCCGGGGCAGCGGCTGCCGTCCACGCGGGCGCTGGCGCTGGCGCTGGGCGTCGGACGGAACGTGGTGTTCGAGGCGTACGAGGACCTGCTGGCCGAGGGGTTCCTGATCGGCCGGGACCGGTCCGGGACCTTCGTCGCGCCGGACCTCGCGGTGGACCACGCGCCCGGCGCGGCCCGCCCGGCCCCCAGCCGCAGCGCCCGCTGGTTGCAGCGGGACGTGCCGGAACCGCAGGTCGAACATCCGGGACCGCCGGACCTGCTGGCGTTCCGGGTGGGGCAGACCGACACGGACGCCCTGACGCGCGGCGAGTGGCGGCGCGTGTGGCGCGCGGTGGCCGACGCGCCGCTGCCCGGCGATTACGCGGACCCGGCGGGCGACCCGGAGCTGCGCGGCGCGGTCGCGGCGTACCTGAAACGCGCGCGGGGCTTCGTGTGCGACCCGGACGACGTGATCATCACGTCCGGGGCGCTACAGGGCGTGGACCTGATCGCGCAGGCCGTCCTGGCTGCCGGTGACCACGTGGCCTTCGAGGACCCCGGTTACCGGCTGGCGCGGCAGATCTTCCAGGAGCGGGGCGCGCGGATCACGCCGCTCCCGGTCGACAACGACGGCCTGCGCCTGGACGCCCTGCCGGGCGGGCCGGACGCGCCGCTGCTGGTGTACACCACGCCCAGCCACCAGTTTCCGCTGGGCGTGCGGCTGTCCATCCCGAGGCGGCTGGCGCTGCTGGAATGGGCGCAGACGCACGACGCCCTGATCATCGAGGACGATTACGACAGCGAATTCCGGTACGGGGCGGCGCCGCTGCCGTCGCTGGCGTCGCTGGATACCGCGGGGCACGTGGTGTACCTGGGCACCTTCTCGAAGGTGCTGTCCCCGGCGGTGCGGGTGGGGTACCTGGTCGCGCCCCGGCCGCTGCGGGAGCGGCTGCTGCGCGTCAAGAGCCGCCTGGACGCGCACACCAGCTGGCCGGTGCAGCGCGCCCTGGCCCTGATGATCACGCAGGGGCACCTGGAGCGGCACATCCGCCGGATGCGCAAGACCTACGCGGCGCGCCGCGCGGCCCTGAGCGGCGCCCTGAGCGGCTGCCGCCCGCACGCCCGCCTGATGGGCCTGGAGGCCGGCCTGCACGCCCACCTGGAACTCGACCCGGCGCTGGACGCCGCCGACGTGAGTGCGCGCGCGCGGACGCTGGGCGTGGTCGTGCCCACCCTGACCCCGTACTACCTGGGCGGCGCGGACCGCAACGGTCTGCTGCTCGGCTACGGTGGCCTGGACCTCCCGCAGGTGCGGCGCGCGGCCGGACTGCTGGCGCGGGCGCTGGCCGACGCGGCGGGGGACGGGGGGAACGCCCGCCGCCGCGCATGATCTGGACCGCGTGGCCCTGGCGGGAGCCGGGACCGCTATGATCCCGTGCGTGCCCGGCGACGGGACGCGCTCCCTGGCCAGCCCCGGCTGGGATGTCCGGGGGGCGGGGACAGGCAACTGGCTGCTCCTGAATCCTCGTATCTGGCCTTGTGTACCGGCCAGACCACGGCTATAACCTCCGTCAACCACATTCATGCCGGGACGCGCCGCGTTCCCACCCGCGATTCCCGCCCGGTTTCACCTGCGCCGGCCAGCCCTCACCCGCTGACTTTCACCCGGAACCCAGCTTCCGCCGCCACACTGGAGACTTCATGACCCACACCACGACCCGCCTGCCCCTGACCGCCTGCCCCTGA
This sequence comes from Deinococcus sp. LM3, assembly GCF_002017875.1. Lineage (NCBI taxonomy): Bacteria > Thermotogati > Deinococcota > Deinococci > Deinococcales > Deinococcaceae > Deinococcus > Deinococcus sp. LM3. Next base: position 432,546 of record NZ_MUFV01000002.1, read on the forward strand.
CCCGCCTGACGCTCGCTCTGGGCGCGCTGCTCGGCGCGGCCACCATGAACTCCGCGCAGGCGCGCACGCTGGCCGAGATCAAGGCGTCCGGTACCCTCAAGATCGGCACGAACGCCGAATTCAAACCGTTCACCTACTTCGAGGGCAAGACCATGAAAGGCTTCGAGTACGACCTCGGCAACGCCATCGCCAGGCAGATGGGCGTGAAGGCCGAGTGGATCAACCAGCCCTTCGACAACCTGCTGATCGGCCTGAACCAGAACCGCTTCGATCTCGTGATCTCCTCGCACGGCATCACGCCCGAACGCGCCAGGGCCGTGGACTTCAGCCTCCCGCACTACTGCAGCGGCGGCGTGATCCTCAGCCGTCCCGGCGGCCCGAAAACCGCGGCCGACCTGAAAGGCAAGACCGTCTCCACGCAGGTCGGCACCACCTACGTCGACCAGATCAAGAAGGTCACGGGCGACCGCAACCTGCGCCTGTTCCCCAACAACGCCGGCGCGCTGCAGGCCCTGATGAGCGGCCGCGTGGACGCCATGGTCAACGAGAAGTTCTACAGCCTCGAGGCGCTGAAACTGAACGGCAAGAAACTCCAGCAGGGTGAGATGCTGTTCCAGGAGAAACTCGGCATGGCGGTCGCCAAGGGCAACAAGACCCTGCTCGGCGCCGTGAACGCCAGCCTGAAGACCGTGCAGGCCAACGGCACCTACGCGAAGATCTCCAAGAGCCACTTCGGGCAGGACGTCCGGTGTCGCTGAAATCCGCCCCGGCCCGGCACCCGCTGCTGACCACCGCCGCGTGGGTCGTGGGGGGCGTCGCCGCCTTCTACGGACTGTTCTGGCTGATCAGTTTCGTGCTGGGGCAGATGCCGGACCCGATCGGGCCGCGCGCCGACCTGTTCGTGGAGGGCGCGCGCACCACGCTGCTGCTCACGCTGATCTCCGGCGCGTTCGGGCTGGGCGTGGGCGCCCTGGTCGGGCTGGCCCGCACCTCGCACCTGTGGCTGCTGCGCCTGCCCGCCTCGCTGTTCATCTGGGTGATTCGCGGCACGCCGCTGCTGGTGCAGCTGCTGTTCGTGTACAACGCGCTGCCCGCCATCCTGGAATCCATGGGCCTGAACGTCCAGCTGAACGAGTTCTCGTCGGCGGTGCTGGCGCTGGCCCTGAACGTCGGCGCGTACAACGCCGAGGTGATCCGCGCCGGGCTGCAGGCCGTGCCGCGCGGGCAGAACGAGGCGGCGCGCTCGCTCGGCCTGAGCGGCACGCAGACCATGGTCACGGTCGTCATGCCGCAGGCGCTGCGGATCGTCACGCCGCCCCTGGTGAACAACATGGTCGCGCTGCTCAAGGACTCCTCGCTGGCGAGTTCCATCTCGCTGCTGGAACTCACGCTGGCCGGTTCGCGCGTCAGCAGTGAGACGTTCCTGCCCATCCCGGTCCTCACGACCGTCGCCGCCGTGTACCTGACCCTGACCACCGTGATGACCCTCTTCACCGACCAGCTCGAGCGCCGCCTCAAGGTGGTGTCGCGCTGATGACCAAAGGAGCCCCCATGACGGCGATTATCGAGGCCCACGACGTTCACAAGGCACTTCGGTTCTTTCCACGCCCTGCGCGGCGTGAACCTGAACCGTGCAGCCCGGCGAGGTCGTCGTGATCATCGGCCCGAGCGGCAGCGGCAAGAGCACCTTCATCCGCACCCTGAACGCCCTGGACCCCCACGACGCCGGGTCCATCACCGTGGACGGCATTCCCCTGAACGGCAAGGGGAACCTCGACGCCATCCGCCGCGAGTCGGGATGGTCTTCCAGTCCTTCAACCTGTTCCCGCACCTGACCGTGCTGGAGAACATCACCCCTGGCGCCCATCCGGGTGCGCAAGGCCAGCCGCGCCGACGCTGAGAAACGCGGCCTGGAGTTGCTGCGCCGCGTGGGGCATCGAGGAGCAGGCGCACAAGTACCCGGCGCAGCTGTCCGGCGGGCAGCAGCAGCGCGTGGCGATCGCGCGGGCCCTGGCGATGGAACCCAAGGTCATGCTGTTCGACGAACCCACCTCGGCGCTGGACCCGAGATGATCAAGGAAGTGCTGGACGTCATGAAGGAACTCGCGCGCAGCGGCATGACCATGCTGGTCGTCACGCACGAGATGGGCTTCGCGCGCGAGGTCGCCGACCGCATCCTGTTCTTCGACGGGGGAACATCGTGGAGGACACCACGCCCGAGAACTTCTACCAGAACCCGCAGCACGAACGGGCGCGGACCTTCCTGAGCAAGATCCTGGGCCACTGAACGCAGGGGCAACCCAGTGCAGGCGAGGCGGCCGGTTTCCCAGAGGAGCCGGCCGCCTCGCCTGTGGTCGGCACGAGCAGTCACCTCAACTGGCTGGTTCATTTTGGCTGATTCTGGCACTTCCGGGGCAACCACTTTGCGGGTAGGCTGGGGACACTCCGTTCTGACTCCCCCCA